>NZ_CP033969.1:3028157-3330973 GCF_003854935.1 Cupriavidus pauculus | reverse complement strand
AAGTGCCATTGGAACAGTCAGTTCGTTCGCAAACGCCGCGCAGTCGACGTTGAACAGCGTTCTGCAGCCGATTGCTGCCCTTCGGAATGAAGCGTTGACTCTGGCGGCCACCGTGAACAACACCCTGGTCAACGTAACGACCGTCGGTGGAATCTTGCCGAACAACCCCATCGCCCAGCAGGTGCAGAAGATCTCCAGCCAGATCGTCGCCGCTCAACAATTGCCGGCCCTCATCGCGCTGGACCGGACGATGGGACGGGTGCAGGGGAACATTGGCAGCATCTACAACAGTGCAAAGCGTCAGACAGTGGCTGGTGCCAATCTGATGGACATGGCGTCAAAGATCTACGGTGACGCCATGGCCTGGACAGGCATTGCGAAGGCCAACGGTATGACCGATCCCCAGGTTGCCGGTGCCGCGGAACTGACGATTCCGCCAACAGCCGACAAGAGCGGCGGGGTTCTCAACTCGTAGGAATCTCATGCTGAACAGTATTCCCGCGGTGGCGGCCGTCCGCGCACCGCGCGGGATCGTGCGCATCAACGACGAGCAGGTAGTTGGATGGGTCGATTGGGCGGTTGACCAGAATACCTACTACCACGCCGATACCTTCCGGGTGACCTTCGACGAAGATCTGCTGCCGGCTGATCGCAATGGCGATTGGCTATCCAGCATCGACGAAGGATTCGTAGAGATCTTCGGTGGGTATCCGGCGGATCCGGCGAGCTTCACGGAATCCGACCTGGTCAGCCAGATCTACGGCCGAATCGACGACATCGATTATGACCCGGCGGCGCGGCAATTCATCCTGGCCGGCCGTGATCTCACTGCGGCATTCATCGACACCAAAACGTCGCTGCAGTACCAGAACATGACTTCGTCTCAGATCGCTGAGAAGCTGGCGGCCGCGCACGGGATGAGTGCGTCGGTCACGAAGACGACGGAGCTGGTCGGCACCTATTACATGCGCGACCACGCTCGCATGAGCGAGGAGCGCAGCGAGTGGGATCTGCTGACTTACTTGGCCAGTAACGAGGGGTTCCTCTGCTACGTGCGGGGCAAGACGCTGTATTTCCACCCTCGGCCGACGGACAACGGGGAGCCTTACGTCATCCGGTGGGAACAGCCAACCCTTGAGCGGGCCGCTCGCCAAGCCAACGTTGAGGACATGCAGTTCTCGCGCAGCCTGACAGTCGCCAAAGGCGTAGTGGTGGTGGTGAGGTCATGGAACACCAAGCAGAAGGGCGGCTTTACGGCTTCGTATCCGAGTAAGGGCAAGACGATCCAGGCGGGCAAAGCCACGCCCTTCGGCAACTCGCAGATCTACAGCTTCCGCTTTCCAGGGCTGACGATGGACCAGGCGACCAAGAAGGCTATGGAGTTGCACCGCGAGATCTCGTCGCACGAGATGAAGTTCTATGCGAGGTTGCCGGCCGATGACCTACTGACTGCCACCGCAATTGTCGAGGTCGAAGGTACTGGCACCAAGTTCGATCAGACCTACTTCCCGGTGTCGGTTTCGAAACGGATGAGCATGACGGATGGTTACACCATGACTGTTCAGGCCAAGAACCATAGCCCGGAATCGGAGCCTTCGCCATGATGCAGCACTTCCGCAACCAGATGGCGCTCTCGGCCCGGCTTGCCGCCGGCGAGAAGGCCGAGACCCGTGCGGGCATCGTTCGCAGCTATGACCCTGACCAGGCGGCGGCAAAGGTGGAGTTTCTGGATCGTTCGAATCCGGATGATTCCAGCGGGCAGTATCTCTCCGGTTGGCTCCCAGTGACGTCGCCCTGGGTCGGCAATGGCTGGGGGCTGGACGCACCGCCGAGCCCGGGCGATCAAGTGGAAGTCAAGTTCTTCGACGGAGACATCGAGAACGGTTACGTCGGTGGACGGCTGTATAGCGACGCTGACCGGCCGCCGGGCGCGCCGTCTGGCGAGTTCTGGGTCGTGCACGAGTCAGGGTCGTGTCTGAAGTTCAAGAACGATGGCTCAGTGGAGGTTGTGGCGTCGACAACAGCTAAGTACACCGCGGCCCTTCATCACTTCACTGGACCGGTGCAGATGGACGACACGCTTCTGGTGGAAGACACCATCACCGGAATGGGCGGCATGGCCGTTTCGGGCGACAACGGTGGCGGAAAGTCCATGACCATCAACGGCGATTTCGAAACGGAAGGCACGTTCACGAACAACGGTCATGACGTCGGCAGTTCGCACCGACACCTCAACTCTGGTGGTTCAGGACTCGGCGGAGTACCCCAATGACGCAGCAACTCCTCAGCGACGCCGATCATTGGTTCGGCGGCGACATTGGCGCGTCGCCGACAGGCGACATCGGCCTGTCCAGCGGCGAAGTGCGAACTCAGCAGCGCATCGTTCGCCGGCTGTGCACGAATCCGGGTGACTACATCGCACATCCATCGTATGGAGCTGGCCTGCCGCGAAAGATCGGCGAGAACGCTGACCTGGCGGCCCTGCGTGCTTTGGTTCGGACGCAAGTCTTGCTGGAAGAGTCGGTGGCCAGGCTGCCGGAGCCGAAGGTGGAACTGGTCCAGATCAACTCCGGGTTCTCGATCACGATCAAGTACACGGACGCAAACACCCTTAACCCGGTGACGCTAAGTTTCGAGGTGAACCGCTGACATGGCCATTTCCACAAAAGACTTCACGACGCTCGTGCGCGAGCAGGTCACCGCTGTCCAGGGCTATGCCAGGGTCCTTGTTGACCTGACGGTCGGATCTGTCTTTCGAGCCATCGTCGAGACAAGCGCATCTGGCACTGTCTGGCTTCAGAGCCTGATTCTTCAGGTACTAGCCATCACGCGCGCCGCGACGTCGAGCGGTTCTGATCTCGACTCGTGGGTCGGCGATTTCGGTGTGACGCGACTTCCCGCCACGTTTGCAACGGGGCAGGTCACGTTCAGCCGATTCACGCCGGCACAACAGGCAGTGGTGCCGGTGGGCGCCACTGTGCAAACCGGGGACGGAAGTCAGCAGTACTCCGTTGTGGCTGACGCGTCGAGCCCAGCGTACAACGCTACCCTCGGCGGGTATGTGGCGGCGGCTGGGGTTGCCAGTGTGACCGTGCCGGTCGTCGCCGTGTCTGCGGGGTCGGCGGGGAATGCCATTGCGGGGGCAGTGTCCGTCATCTCGGGCGCTATTGCTGGAATCGACACAGTCACCAACGCGGCGGACTTTTCCAACGGCGCCGACGCCGAATCTGATCCTGCGCTGCGGACGCGTTTTGTTGCATATGTGCGGAGCCTGTCCAAGGCAACGAAAGACGCCGTGCGGTATGCCGTCACGTCGCTCCAGCAAGGCGTCACGGTCTCGCTGGTGGAGAACCAGACCTACGCCGGCGCGGTACAAATGGGCTACTTCTATGCTGTGGTCGATGACGGGACCGGCGCCCCGACCGGCACATTCCTTTCGACGGTCGCCAACGCAATTGATGCAGTTCGTCCGCTATGCAGTAGCTTCGGAGTCTTTGCACCGGTACTGGTTGGGGCGTCAGTTTCGATGACCGTGACGGTTGCCGCCGGTTATGACCCGGCCGCAACTAGAGCGGTCGTTTCGGACGCTCTCAAGTCCTATATCAATTCCTTGGTCCGGGATCCAACAACGCAGGTCATGACACTGCCATACAGCCGGCTGGCACAGGTGGCCTACGATGCGTCTCCGGGGGTGACGAACGTCACGGCGGTGACGCTCAACGGGGGCGCATCGGACCTGACGGCAAACGCCAAGCAGGTGATCAAATGGACGTCCGTTACGGTGCTCTAAATGGCTACAGGTGATCAGCAGGACGTCTACAACCGGCTTCGTGGATTTCTTCCGCCGTGGTTTGGCGACGAAGAGGATTCGCCAGATATCACCGGGATTCTGAACGGCCTGGCGTACGTAGGTGCGTTCATCTACAGCCTGATCAGTTACACCCGTCTGCAGACCCGCATCAAGACGGCCACCGACGGGTGGCTCGACATGATTGCTGCCGACTTCTTCGGCAACGCATTGCTGCGGGCCGCGAATCAGTCCGACGAGTCGTTCCGAGCCCGGATTCTGATCAACATCTTCCGGGAGAGGGCGACGCGCGCTGGGCTGATCAGGATCCTGCAGGACCTGACCGGCCGCACTCCGATAGTCGTGGAGCCGACCAGGCCCGCGGACACCGGTTCGTACGGTGGACCCTTGATTGGCTATGGGGTGGCGGGTGCTTATGGCTCGATGCTGATGCCTTTTCAGGCGTTCGTGACGGCGTTCCGCCCGACCGGGTCAGGAATCCCGCTGATCGCAGGCTACGGGGTCTCGACAGGCGGATATAGCCAGCCGTCCCGGGCGTCGTATGCCTCGTTGAGCATGATCCAGGGATCGGTGACCGATGCGGACATCTACGCCGCCATCGACAGCGTGAAGCCGGTGGCCACCATCGTGTGGGCGCGGATTTCTAGCTGAGAAGATTCGCTAATCCGGGCGCGGCTATCGCGGCAAGCGACGCGGCGATCGACAGACCTTTCTCCAGCCCTTCTATATGGGGCCAAAGCCTGCTTTGCTTGACCACGTCAATTCGTGAGGCTTCGTCAGAGGCGGTGGATTTTCTGAGCTCCTCGAGGCATGAACGCAAGTCTTCCGGGTCCGTGGTTCGGGGCAACCCTCTAGTCATCACTAGTTTCTCGAAAAGAACCGTCAACTCAGTGACTTGACTGTTCTCGGAGATGTTTGCATTCGTGATCTTGGCGCCCGTCCCGACGGACAGAAGTGTGGCATCGCCAAAAGTCTTGTTGTTCGAGATATTCAGCCCTACAACCTCGACTCCGTCCCCAATTTTGATGAACTCGGTCACAGTCCCCTCCCTTAGTCGAATGCCAGGTATGTGCAGATCACTTCTGCATTGTCATGTTAGCTCAACGAATCCCGCGTCTGCGGGATTCATTCCTTCCGGAGCCTGAATGGACCGCCAGATTGTATATCCGGGTCAGATTCCCCTCGAAACCGACCTGCTCAACAGTAACCGCTTTGCGATGATCGCAATCGCAAAGTTGGCCGCGGCCATGCTCGGAACGGGCACTGTCGCAAACGGCTTGGCATGTGCCCCGACGTCCCCGGCGTCCCTCCAGGTGAAAGTGGGTCCGGGCGAGATGTACAGCCTCGCGGCGCTCGATGCGACCGACTACTCGTCTCTGGCCGCCGACACGACCCACAACATCCTGAAGCAGGGCATCTCGTTGGACGATGTCCTCCTGACCTGCACGCCGCCGGCGACAGCGGGGCAGAGCATCAATTATCTAGTGCAGGCCGCTTACCAAGACTCTGACACCGGTCTGGTGACGCTGCCGTACTACAACGCCAGCAACCCACAGCAGGCATGGTCGGGGCCCAACAATTCCGGGGCACAACAGGCTACCGCGCGCAAAGGCGTAATCAGCATTAACGCGAAAGCGGGGGTTGCTGCGACTACGGGCTCGCAGACCACGCCGGCGCCTGATGCTGGCTGCTCCGGCCTCTGGGTGGTGACGGTAGCAAATGGGCAAACGACCATCACGGCGGGCAACATCGTCGCCTACAGCGCCGCTCCGTTCTTGTCGGCGCCGCTCCTGACGCAGGTCAAGCAGGCGCCGGCAGTGGTCGGGATGGTCCGGAACCTTGTCATGTCCGTCACGACGGCGTCGGCGACCGCGACCCTGTCGGCCGATGAGATCGTGGTGGAAAGCGCCCTGGGTGGCAACACTTACAAGCTTGCCAACTTCAGTCAGGTAATCAACCTCGGCGCCACCGGCGCAGGTGGTATGGATGCCGGTGCCGCGCCCGCCAACGGGTGGGTCGCGGTGTACGCGATCTATAACCCGGCGACGGGAGCGCGCGCCCTCCTTGGCGTCAACGCAACGTCCGCGGCCGCACCTGAGGTGTATGGCGGCGGCAATATGCCTGCCGGGTACTCTGCATCGGCGTTAGTCTCGGTGCGCCGAACGAACGGGAGCGGTCAGTTTGCGGTCGGCGCTCAGCTTGATCGCTCCGTGGAAACCGGCGTGGTGAGTGTGCTGGCGTCGGGGGCTGCAACCACTTACACGGCGGTGAGCATTTCGTCCACCGTGCCGCCAAACGCTCGGTATGTCAGCTTCACTTTTGGGATGTCAACAAACGGTGCGAGCAATGGGGTGTACGTGATCGCGACGGATCCCACGAACGAGGTCGGCCTGCGTCGCGCCCTCAGCCCAGTCGCCACTCAGATTCTGGGAGGAGCATGGAACGATGTGCGGCTGGTCACGCCGCAGTCGGTCCTTTACAAGAACGACGCAGTCGGAGGCACGTTGGGCCTCAACGTCGTCGGCTACAAGTTCTAAGGAGAGTTAGACCATGACCACTGCATTCATCAAGACCGCCGAGCGCTTTCTTGTTCGCATCGCTGAAGATCCGACCCCTTCGCCGGACGAGAGCGCCATCCCACTGGCAGACGGCGAGTTCCTGGAGGCTGGCAAATGGCGCTGGACCGGAGACGGATGGGAGCCCGGGGAACTGGTGTGGGAGAGCAGCCTCCCGGGCTATGTTTTTGTCCCCAACTAGAACGCGCGCGGCAGGCACCGCGGTCATCGATATCGGTGCGGACTGGTCACCGCACTTCAGACCACACCAGTTTCTAGAGCCCGCTTCGGCGGGCTTTTTCATTATCTCCGGGGAAATTAATGATCGAGGCCGACATGGCAAACGAAGCAGTGAAGCTTGCACCGGCGGCGCCTGTGACCGTGATGACCTTCATGGGTTATAGCGTGCAGGACTGGGCCAGTTGGCTGACGGCCTTTTATGTACTACTGCTGATCGGGAATTTCATCTGGAAGGCCGTCCGCCCCTGGCTGCGACGTGGGCCGGATGCGGAGGCGCCCGATGCTTAAGCAGCGGATTGCGGTCGCAGCGCTAACGATGTCGGCGGCGGGCTTCGCCGGATGGCAAGCCTCGGAAGGTTTCACCGACCACGCCGTCATACCAACGAAGGGAGACGTCCCGACAATCGGCCATGGATCGACCCGGTACGAGGATGGTCGGCCGGTTCGAATGGGCGACAAGATTACGCGGGAGCGGGCGGCGATACTCGCCAGAAATCTGATGACGGCTGACGAGAAGCGCTTTGTTGCGAGCCTGCCAGGCGTAAAGCTTCACCAGGCGGAGTTCGACGTCTACATGGACTTCGTCGGTCAATTTGGTATCGGGAATTGGCGGGCGTCCAGCATGCGCAGGGACTTGCTGATGGGCGACTATGTAGGCGCGTGCAATGCGTTGCTGCTCTACAAGTACTCGGCCGGGTACGACTGCTCGACGCCGGGGAACAAGCGCTGTTATGGCGTATGGACTCGCCAACTGGGTCGCAACCGCAAATGCCTGGAGTCCCAATGAGATACGGAAGCCGCAAGTTCCTGGCTGCGTTGCTGGTCATCGTGTCCGCCGACGGCATGCTGCTGATCGGCACAATCGATGCCGCGGTGTGGGGCGCGACTGTAGGCAGCGTCGTCGCTGCCTACATCGCAGGCAACGTTGCGCAGAAGGCGGTGACGAAGTGAGGGCCCCGATCTACCGAGTGGTGGCTGTCGTCGCCTTGGTCGCTGCCATCTTTGCCGCCGGCTGGGTAACGAACGGGTGGCGCAAGGACGCCGAGATTGACCGGATGAAGGCGGCCGGCGCTCAGGCCGACCTCGCTGGTGCCAACAAGGCGATCGAGGACCTGGGTGTGGCCACGCGGACCATCCGGTCCAAGGCCGACGAGTTCAACGCCAGCCAGGCCACGCTGGCCGCCAAGGTCGATCAGGCCGTGAAGGAATTCCGAAATGCGAAAAAGCCTCTGCCCGTGGATTGCCGCCCTGATGATTTCCGGGTGCGCAAGCTATCCGACGCCGTCGATGCGGCCAAGCAGGCCGCCGCCGCTCGATAGTGCATTGGCCGCGCCATGCCGGATCCCGGACGCGCCGGCGGCGGCCGACTATGACGCTTGGCAGGAATGGGTGATGGGCGATGTCCTCAAAGCGCTAGGTGACTGCGCCGCCCGGCATCGCATGACCGTAGAGGCGTGGCCTCGGTAGCGGAAAAAGACGGCGAGACGTGCGGGGCGCCACCTCGCCGGGTGAACGCTGTGATCTTTCACAGCAGCAAACCTTTGTTATCGGCGGCACGCCGAAATTCCGTAGGACTTAGCGTGCGGCGGGCGCCAGCCCGGTGAACGCATTGAACTGGCGACGAAAGCCCGTGTTGATAGAAATCAGAAGGGCGAAATCGAGGAGGAGGCCAAAACACAGTCCGATCAGCGCGCCCACCAGCTTCTTGGGCTTGATGGGACGCTCAGGTGCGTAGATAGGAGCAACCGCTCGTGTGTTAAACGTGCGTGACGGGTCCAGTTGTTCTTCCAGGGAGCGTTGCATTTCGCGCAGTACGCGCAGTTCCGTGTCGCTGGATCGAATCGCCTCGGAGAGCATCACGTTCTCAGAGAACTTCTTGGCTGCCGAGTCTCCGTTGCTCTGGATCCGTTCCAAGATAAGCGTGCGTTCACGGGTCAAGGATTCAATCGACTTGTTGGTGTCCGCGAGGCTCTTTTCAAGCCGCGCTTTTCCCGGCTGAAGAATCTGAGCATGTTCTGCTTGCAGGATGCCCAATGCGGCCTCAGCAACTTTCATTGCTTGGTCACGGGATCGAGCTTCTACGCTGAGTTCGACGAAATGGTCGCCCCCACGCGCTACCGTTGCCTTCAGCGTACTCATCGGGAGAGCCGACATATCGACGCTGGAATCCGGGGGTAGCCCGGCCGCTTTCAGCGCCTGTTGCGCGAAACCCTTGAAATTGACGCGCTGGACCAACGCACCTGGATCAGTCAGGCGACGGTCCCTTCCAATCCCGATTTGGCCGATGCCGACAAGAACGGTAGCCTGCCACCTGGGCGCAAACGTGGTCGATATGAAAGCGCCGCATGCTGCGGCGGCTAGTACGATGACGATGAGGAGTGCTGCGACGCGAGTGCTCGACTTCATATCTCTCGGCTGGGTCCGTGAAGATTCACCTTGTCAATGTATCGAGACAAGGAACGGCGGACCCTCGAATATACAACCAACTGCGGCAACTCGTTCCCTACCTTTGTGGGGATTTTGCTATGCGGAACAGATTTGGCATTCTGGCTAATGTGAGGCAGACATACCATACCGCCCCGTTTCGCCGTAAATGCTGCTTTGCGCGGTGGTCGGCCTAGCGGCAAACTTCCGGAATGAAGGTTAGGGCGGGGTTAGAGCGAGGCACGCGGTCACAATCCTCTTCTTCGGCGGCTAGCAGCGACCAAATGGAGATGGCCGCGAGGGCGGCGCAGATGAGGATGGTCTTCCAGTGCTTTTTCATGGCGCGGATTGTAACGCATCGTTCTGGACAAAAAAACGCCACGGCCGCCATAGCCTTGGCTCAATCGATTTAGGAAGTAATCGCCGGTTTTCCCGGCGGTGCCGAGGATGTCACGGGAAAGCGGCCTGGCGCATCGCCCAAAAGGGTGATAACTACCGCTTAAATCGCTCGGGGTACAAAAACCGCGGCCCGGATGGGTCGTGGCTGAATGTAAGTTCCAGTTCCCGGAACTGTCCTACGCTGGCGCCCCGCTAGGGGCGTCTAACGCGCAATACCCGTGGGCCTCAATATCGTTCATGACGGCGGACGGCATCAGACCCAGCATGGGGGTGTCGACGTCTAGTCGAGAGTCTGCCGATGTTTCGATGGGCCCTAACCACTCGATGACGTGAGAGGGGAGCGTCGCCAAATCGGTACCAACGCGGACAAAAAGCGCCCGATGTCCGCTGCGATGGAGCGTGATCAACATGATGATTTGGGCACTTCCAGATGGGCATATCGTTCGGCGCATGGCCGGCTTCAAAGGGAACGTGTTTGGGGCGATTCAGGCGATAACGTTTAGCTGGCCAGGCGTGATGCCGAGCGCAGAGGCTACCTTCACCCGCGTCGCCTTGCGCATCTTGCCGTTGCCGTTCTCCATCTCGGCGTAGCCAGGCTGGGAAATGCCCATGCGGTTGGCAACTTCTTTCTGGGTCAAGTTCAGATGCTCGCGCCAGGCGCGGGCCGGGCTAAGGCCCTCCACCAGGAGACGGTGGGCAACCTCATTGGGAACCCAGTCACGGTCAGCGCCGCTTTCGGAGACATAGTCGGCGTATGGGATCACCACGAAGGCCGGCTTGCCTTGTGCGTCGTGGATGATCTGAATGTTTGGCGGTGTGTACATCGTGTTTCGTGTTGTCCGGGTAAAGAAGTATAGGACAACATAAGAAAACGTAAAATTAAAATATAGGAAAGGTATGCGGAAGCGCTACGGGCTCTCCGGGCGGGGACGATCCGTTGTGGAAGGTCATCGCTTGAAGCGTTCAGGCGGCACCGCGCCGGGGCGCTTCACCTTGATCCAGTCCGCCGAGCGTACCCCGTTCTGATAGGGCGAGCCGAGCCGCTTCCCGACCACGCCCTCCAGCTTCAGCTCTAGGGCGGAGCGATACAGCCAGTCGCCGTCGTCGACGCCCGTGACATGGAGCACCTGGCCGCCGTGCGAGCGCAGCAGCTTGGCCAGCATTGCCTTGCGCTTCTCCAACGCTACGGGCCGGAAGTCCCTACCCATGGCGACCAGAACGTCGAACACGCAATAGACGACCAGGTCCGCGCCTTCGTACCAACCCTTGCGCCGCGCACGCGCGTGCAGGCGGTCGAAATTGCTCCGACCCAGGTCGTCCAACACGCATACCTCTCCATCCAGCACGCTGCCACTCGGCATGTCCGCGACTGCGGCGGCCACCTCCGGGAACCAGGCAGTCGCGTCAATCCCGCCGCGGCTCTTCAGCCGGGCCGTGGATCCGGTACTGGCCAAGACGCGGTAGCCGTCGTACTTGATCTCGTAGAGCCAGTCGCCCTCGCGCGGAATGGTTTTTCGCTCTGTAAGCAGCATGGGGCAGAGCTGGTCCAGTGTCGGGGCGCCGTCGCCTCGGGGCATGGCGCTTAGCCCTTGACGTCGCGGGGGTCATGGCCGAAGGAGTTCCGAGCGCGGATCTGGCCGTCGAGGCCGTGAATCAGCAGCTCGACCTTGTCGCGCTTGGCGCGCTCGGTGCCGGCGGCAATCGCTTCCTCCTGCGTGAAGAACATTGTTCGGTCGCCGCCGCCGGCCGTCTCGACGGCCCATTCGTTCCCGGCCGGTACCACATGGATATCTGCTGCCATGGCTGTCTCCTAGAGTTATGAAGACAGTCTGCGCGCGGTCCACGCATCGCCACTATCGGTAGGCGTCTG
The DNA here is from genome assembly GCF_003854935.1 of Cupriavidus pauculus. Taxonomy (NCBI): domain Bacteria; kingdom Pseudomonadati; phylum Pseudomonadota; class Betaproteobacteria; order Burkholderiales; family Burkholderiaceae; genus Cupriavidus; species Cupriavidus pauculus. The sequence continues at coordinate 3,319,677 of NZ_CP033969.1, read as the reverse complement.
ACATCCACCTAAGGGACGCGGGCAAAAAAAACCACGCAGGGATGTTCCGCGTGGCGACATGGAAAATCGCGGGGTCAATCGCGAACCTTTAGTGTGCCCCGGTCGTGTGATGTTGTCGTCCCTACGCCGGGGGGGCGCCACGCTCTAAAGTTAAATCGTGTTGTGACGTAATACCGGATTCACTTGCTTTTCCAGTGAACCCGTTCCGTAGTAGTTCGGGGCTGGCGGCCCCGCCGGCCTCGCTTTTTTGCATGCAGCTACGACCCGTCCTTGGCAGGCAGGGTCCGCCGAATCTTCTCTAGCACCCTGCGGTGCTTGTCCTCAGCCTCTTCCCACGTCTCAGACTCGAAGGACTTGCTCATGCCGCCGTTGACGGTGGTCCGGAACATGGGCGGCTTGTCGTCTCGTAGGCTCGCCCAGCCGGAGAAGTAGGTCCAGACCTCGACCGCGTATTCCGGCAGCAAGTCCTTAATCTGCCAGGCTTTGCCATCGCAAGTCATCCACATGGCGTGCTCGGTGTAGTCGTAGCAACGCCGCGGCGCGCCCGCTTCGTCCAGGACGTAATAGCGGTCGTAAGCCGGCTCGATTGGATTGCTGGGCAGGCCGCCCGGCGGCGCGGGTGGGCGGGGCAGGGCTTTAAGCCGAGGCATCTAGCAACACCTCCAGTTCCCGTCTCGCTTCCTCGACGGCCTCACCGGCTGGTTCGCCGTACCCGTTCTCCCAGCCGTGGAAGCCAGCAGCCTCCGTTCCGGCCGTCAAGTTATCCAGCGCAGCTAGTAGGCGCCTGGCCGCGTCGATCACTGTCCGGCGAGCCAGCAATGGCTCTCCGCACCGGTCGTTCATCTCGCCCTCATGTCTTTAATGTATGCCGCTCAATGGGTGTCAAGAAGCACATTGAAAAACCCAATTGGCAGGTTGTGGCAACAGCACTCACACTGGCTATATACTGTATGAATATACAGTAGTTGTACAGGGGTTCGGTGGGACTTGCGCGGGTCCCCCGGTCGGTCAGGCAGGGATGGTCAATCCAAAAAAGTGAGGGGTACGTGAACGCAATGAACGAAAGAAGCACGCCGCCGGTGCCGGCCGGCTTGGAAGGGGCAAGGAAAATCGCAGAGGGTGTCGCTGGCATCTTCAGCGCCTTGCAAGCGCTGGGGGTGGACGACCAAGAGGTCGAGCGGCTTTGCCAGGTGGGAGCCGCCCTAACGCAGAACCTCAGCAACGAGCTGGAGATCGCGCAGGAGGAGAGGGCGGCCCGGCCTCAGTTGCGCGCAGTGCCGGTGGTCAGCTTCTTCAATGCCGACGATTCCCTAGAAGGCGAACACTAGGCGCAAGCCTGGGCCCGCGCGATTGCGACCAGACGCGGGTCCGCCTGCGTCAGCACGTCCAGAAGCGGCCGTTTCTCCTCGAGGTAGAGCTTGGCAAACTCCGGGTCGTGCATGACGATGCTCGATGTATTGCTGATCAGGTCGGCACACTTGACCGTTTGGACCCAGCCTGGCGCAGCGGCCAGGCGAGCCCTGGAAGCGGCTTTCCTTTCGGCCCGGTTACCCTGTTCGAGGTCGGACAAGAACATGACTCCACGCGAAACGAACTCACCGAAAGCCTCGGTCAAATGATCGGGCGTTACGGACTGGTCTTCTACGCAGTCATGGAGCCAAGCGGTGGCCACCATTTCCTCTGCGCGATCCCCATAGCTTGAGAAGGCAACCGAGCTCACAATCCCCGCTACCTCGGCAAGATGGTCCAAATAGGGGTTGTTTGTGTATTTCCGCCGCTGGTCCTTGTGGACTTGGCGGGCGAACATCATGGCGTTGTAGGCAATGCTCATGCTTCCTCCGTACCTGATTCTGCGAGTCTCGTGCTTGCGAGCAGTATACGGCGGCTGCCCGCACCTGAATTATTGGTTTTGAATAATTTGGACTAAACGGAGGCGCGGCTTGAATGGCCCGCCCAGTTTGCCTATCGTAGAGGTCCGCACCTTCAGGGGGGAGGCGGCCATGTGGATCTGCATCCGATGCCGCGCCGAAATCTCCGCCGACGCCGTGGAGCCTGGCATCGACGACTTCGGCATCTACTTCATCTGCCCGCATTGCGGTCGGCGCAACAAGCTGATCAACGTTAGCGCGCGGGACAGAAACGGCCGCCGGCGAGGTGGACTCTTGCTGCAGCAGACCGGTAACTGACGCAGGCGGCTGCTTGCATCAGTCTTTCTGCATGGCCGGTGGTTGCGGTAGGGGCATCCAGTTGGTGTATGGCGCCTGCTCGCTCGGGCCCGGTCCCATGGAACCGCCTACACAGAGGTAGTGCTCGTAGTCCTCCGAGTGCTGGCGCCAAATGCCTTCGTCCTTGAAATCGAAGGCATGACGTTCCGGATGCTCTATGTCGCCCTTGTCCAGCCAGAGCACAACGACAAGCTGCCCATCGGGCGCCGTCGCAATCGGCTGCCACCCAGCCTGCTTGCGCGATTCTTGCCATGCGGCGCGAGCCCCTTCCTCATCGGCCGGGTACAAGCGCTCAGCGACTACCTCTGCTCGGAACCACTTCTCAAATTCCTTGTTCACGGTTGTCCCCCGCCAGCTCCATATCGGCTATTCCAATTGGCAATAGCTGCATCGATATTCATCTTCTCCCCGATTGCCTCTGCGACTGTCACGATGGCATGACGGGTGGCACTGCATGCATCCCCGCCGTGCTCAATTGACGACAATGCGTGCCATACGCCATCAGAGTAGGAAACCGATGTGTATCCGCGGGCGATATCCACATGGACATTGAGTCCCAACTTAACCGCTATCCTCATAGCGTCACCATCACTCGCCAAAGGGTCCCACTCCACCCACCAGTTAGGTTCTTTTTCGATCTTCCAATGATCTGGTGTACGGTCGGAATAGTCAGTCATTTCCGCACCAACAGCTTTTGCTGCCGCTGCCAATTGTTTAGTGTATTTCGCCATGGTTGTTACCCTTCCTCCCTCCGCCCGTCCAGCGAAGCGCGGATCATTGCTTGCCAGTCTTTGGTTGCGTTCGTCGCTTTCCAGACGCCCCATTCTTCGTCGGTGAACTCTGAATAGTTCGGGTCCTTAATCTTGAAGTCGTCGGCACCACTGTTATTCCACGCCTCGATCATCGCTGTTGTAGGCACTAACGGCACGATTGCGTACCCGTCCGCCGGAACAGCCTCCCGCCACCAGGCTGGCTGGCGCGCTCCAGTTCGCGGGCGTCGTGCCACGCAATTTGCCACGTGAACCAATCTACGTTCACGCCAGAACGCCGTTGCGCTTCGAATCCTTCACGCATCGCGTGTTGTAGCTTCTCACTCATTTCCCGCCCTCCATTTCGCCAACACGGCGCGGGCAGGCTCGTTGGCTTTCCAGTAACGAACTTCTTCTCTCTCGGCGATCTGCTCATCCGTCAGCGCCACCCCCTCCGCATTGCGGGCCTTACGAATGCCAGCCGCTTCCCCGGCGGCGAATCCAGAATTGAATGCATCACATACTTCTTTGTCGATCGCATTGCGGGCATCCGCAGAATGGGCGGCGAGTAGCACGTCATCCAAGTCCGTGACCGAGATGGTGACTAGCGTTTGTTCTTTGCTTCGCGCATCGGCGATGACGCCGTAAAGCTGCTGGATTAGCTCAGTCAGCCCCGCTTGGCGTGCGGTGGTGTTGGGGTTCGTCATGATTGCTCTCCCTTGTCGAACCGCCCGTTGAAGTTGCCCCATGCATAGCCAAAGATCAGCCCAAGGCCAAACATGAATAGCGATATAAGAAGTACATCCCAACGGTCGTAAATCATGCTTGCTCCTTGGCTGCAATAGCGTGGTCTACTGCATCGATGGTTTCGCGCACCTCGATTGCGCCGTGCTTTCGCAGCATCATCCTGACATGCATGCGCCAGCGCGCAGCGTCACGCTCATGTACCGAACCAGATTGCTCTCCCTTTGCTTTGGCGAGGATGGCGTCTGCCCGTTGGATTGCGGCTTGCGCGCCTTTCACGTAAGCCGGGTCGAAGCCACCGGCGAGGTGAATCACCGCCTGACAGGCGTGAAGTTCGCGGCGCGCTTCTTCGAGGGCACCAACCAATTCCACCCCCTTCGCAGCGCCCAACGCTTCCGGGGCGGCGTTCCGGGCAGAGATTTCCTTCTCCAACTGTTCTAGCCGGTCTGATCGATCGATCAGACGACGCGCTTCCCTTACGCTTGCTTCGTTTCCGTGGAGATTAAAGCCACTCCATGAGATCGCGGAGGACAACGCTTCCTGGGCGGGGCGGGCGAGGATTCGAAGCTCTTCTGCAAGCTCCGTCAGCGTCGTGTAGTGGTCCATCTCTTCTTGCCGACCGAAGCAAAGAGTTCCGCCAACGCCGTAGCCAAGATCGTTGGCATGAGTTTCTGCTTTGCGTTCGATATGGGCGGCCGCATCCTCAACAGTCGCCAGCGTTCCGTGTTTGCGCTGCAACGCCTCCCGCGCATCAATATCGCGTTGGTCCTGCGCCTTGTCGGCACTCGCGGCACTTCGAAACTGCGCAACCGATTCCAGCAACCGTTCGCCATTCTTGCCGGCCAGCAGGTATGCGGTCTCGTCGGCCATCGCGTTGACGGCTGCCGCGATCCCGGCTTTGCATTTCGCAATGCTGCTTTCCGGCCAGTCGTAAACAGCATTGCAACACCAGTGCTCGTTGAACGCCTCCACGGCTTCCATCGGCACCTTTTCGGCTGTCCATTCCCCGTCGTTGGTCTTTTGGGTCATGTCTTTCTCGTTCAGTTCAGGGGCGGGCAAGCGTTACCCGGGCGAATCTGGTCCATGGACAACCGGCTACGGTGTGGTCGCCGGCGCCGCAGTAGCAGCAGATGTAGGCTTTCATCGCAGCGTGGAAAGCAGGGGCACGCCGACAACCAGCACGAAGGCCAGCAGCGCCCAGATCATTACGAAGTCGTCCATGTCCAGACTCCTGTTAAAGGGTGATCAGGCAACCGTGGCCGGCTCGACCTTGGTGAAGGGATACTTGGCCGTCTCCGGTTTGATGTACTTGCCGAAGTAGGCGCCGATCGATTCCGCGTTCTTGAATGCCTCGAACTCTGCTGCCGTGAAGTTGGCGTAGTGGTACAGGCTCCCCGCACCGGCCTTGCTTTTGAACCGGATGGCGAGGGTGTTGCTGGTGACGTCGTGGCCGATGCTGTGGAATTGCGACGAGTCGACGTCCTGCATTGCGATCTGCGGCATGGTTGTCCTCTCTGGTGAATGGATTTGGGGTTAGCGATAGGCGCCCGTCAGGAACGGGAAGGCCATTGCCAAAGCTGCGATGACGGCGATGCCGACGAGAGTCCAGCGCTGCACGCGCTTGCTGTCTCGAAGCCGGATGAAGATGGGGTCTTGCATGTCGATCATGGCGCGCGCTCCATCGTTTCCACGATCAGCTTTGCCCAGCACTCGGCACGAATCAGGCGCTCGTCGCCGTTGTAGGGGAACCGATGGGGTCCGACCTGAAGGGTGGTTTCGGTGACCTCGATTTCGTTGGCTTCTTCGTCGTGAATGAAGCCGACGCGAAGGAAGCCTTCGAGCACCGCGCCGTGCGGCCCTGTGAAAGGCGCGTCCAGCGTGAAGGTGTGGCCCGTTCCGATCACGATTGAGTTCCGACTTTTGCAAGGGCGGCATCGGCGGCCCGGATCTCGTCCGACCGCGCTGCGTCCGACGCCAGAAGGCGCTCATGGGCCCGCTTAAGGTTGGCGAGGGCCTGGACAAGTTCAGGCATCAGGTTTTCATGCGCCGCTTGTCTTGCCGTGGCTTGGCTCGTATTCATTGCCGCCTCCGTGCATTCGTTATCAACATGCACACATATTAGCACACGCATTAGCAAGCGCAAGGTTGACGACGAAGCAGTTCTAAATTCGGGAGGGGAGTAAGACGCGCCGGAAGCGGCGCAAAAGAGGCGTAGCTTTTAGCGTAGGTCGCTGCTGGGACCTAGCATTGGCGCGCTACAGGTATTGCTGCATCATCGGCGTCTGCTTGTCAGCCTTGTCGGCCGGCTCCGCCTTGTCGGCGCGGCCCTTGCGCGGGGGCTTGCCTTCCGCGGCGGCCAGGGTCTCGGCGGACACGGGCGCGGCGTCCGGGACGGCATCGGGGCGCGTGGTTTCGGCTGGTTGGGAAAAGGCTTCTGCGGACATGCATTCCTCTCGGGCGGCCCACGGGCCGGGCCGCCGGTATATCGGTTCGCGCCGGGGCGCAAAGGGGCATTTTACTGCCTGCCTCGCCAATCTAGCGGGAAGCCGGTGCGTTGTAATGCGGAGGATTCTTAAACTGGGTCGGACCAGACCGAGGATGTCGGCTGGCGGCCCGCCGTGCGGCGCGGGGAGGGGCCGGCACAGGCGCCGGCGGCAGCACGGATGGCAGGCGGGAAGGCAGCGGGGGCGCCACAGCGGGCCCCCGGCGCTGTCCGGCTTCAGCCCTCGATGGGCTTCAGCGCGGGCTTGGCGTTGTCCAGCGAGTATGGCGACAGCAGGCGCACCATCTGGGCGAACGCCTTGGGGTTGCCGGCCAGCACCTCGCCCTGTTCCATCTGGCGCGATTCGCCGGCGTAGTTGCCCACCAGGCCGCCGGCCTCGGTGATCAGCAGCATGCCCGCGGCCATGTCCCACGGCTTCAGGCCGCGCTCGAAGAAGCCGTCCAGGCGGCCGCAGGCCACGTAGGCCAGGTCCAGCGCGGCGGCGCCCGGGCGGCGCAGGCCGGCGCAGCTGCGCGTCATCAGCGCGAACATTTCCAGGTATTCCTCGACGCCTTCGAGGTCGCGGAACGGGAAGCCGGTGCCGATCAGGCAGTCGGCCAGCTTGTCGCGGCGGGTCACGCGGATGCGGCGGTTGTTCAGGAACGCGCCGGCACCCTTGCTGGCCGTGAACAGTTCGTCGCGGGTGGGATCGTAGACCACGGCCTGGGACGGCGCGCCCTTGTGCAGCAGGCCGATCGAGACCGCGTATTGCGGAAAGCCGTGGATGAAGTTGGTGGTGCCGTCCAGCGGATCGATCACCCAGGTGAATTCGGCCTGTTCCTCGCCCTCGGCCCAGGACTGGCCGGACTCTTCCGCTAGAATGGCGTGCTCGGGGTAGGCGGTGCGGATGACCTCGATGATCGCGGCCTCGGCGGCGCGGTCGACTTCGGTCACGAAATCGTTGTGCTGCTTGCGCGAGACGCGGACCAGATCGACGTCGATCGACGCGCGGTTGATGATGGATCCCGCCTTGCGGGCCGCCTTGACGGCGATATTGAGCATCGGATGCATGAATCTCTCCAGGGGCCCGCGGACCTGCCCGGATGGCGGCCTGCCGCCAGGATCATCATGGCGGACGGGGCGCACGGACAGTCCGGCCAGGGCCGAACAGCACAACGGATTGTCGAAGAACGAGGGGCGTCGCCAGAGCTTCGGGCGCCGCGCCGCAATTGGAAGGCTGCATTGTATAGGAACCCGGCCCGCCATACGAGTCGCGCACGGCAAACGCCGCGGCCAGGGCATCCCAGATGACTGACGCATTGAATTCCCAGGCGGGGCAGGCCCCCGCGGACGCCGTCGCCGGTGGCTTGTCCGGCATTTTTTCCCGTGTGCGCGTGGTGCTGGTGGAAACCAGCCACCCGGGCAATGTCGGGTCCGTGGCCCGGGCCATGAAGACGATGGGCTTTGGCGACGCGCCGGGCAGCCTGGTGCTGGTGTCGCCGCGCGAGCCGGGCGTGCTGGCCCATCCGGACGCCGTGGCCATGGCCAGCGGTGCCGACGACGTGCTGGCCGGCGCGCGGATCGTCGGCGACATCGAGGCGGCGCTGGCCGGCACGGCCTTCACGGTGGCGATGACGGCCCGCCAGCGCGAATTCGGCCCGCCGCGCCTGCTGCCGCGCGCCGCCGCGGCCCGGGGTAGTGCGCTGCTGGCGGCCGACGACGGCGCGGAGATCGCCCTGGTGTTCGGCAACGAGCGCTACGGGCTGCCCAACGAAGCGGTGCTGCGCTGCTCGGCCGTGACCCATATTCCTGCCAATCCGGCCTATGCGTCGCTGAACCTGGCCCAGGCCGTGCAGCTGGTGGCCTACGAGCTGCGGCTGGCGCTGCTGGACGCCCACGCGGCGGCCGGCGTGGTGCCGGACGGCGCACCGAATATCGGCTATGCTGGCGAGCCGGCCACGACGGAGCAGGTCGAATCGATGTTCGACCATTTCCAGGCCGGGCTGGTGGCCATCGGCTTCCTGGACCCCGACAACCCCCGCAAGCTGATGCCGCGCCTGCGGCGCATGTTTGCCCGGGCCGGGCTGGAGCGCGAGGAAGTGAACATCCTGCGCGGCATCGCCAAGCGCATGCTGCTGGCCGGCAGGCAGACCGAAGGCAACAAGGAAGGCTGAATTCCGTGACCCGCGTCCCGGCACCCGACATGCAGCGCGCCATCCGCGGCCCCGCCCCCGGCCGTGAGACGCCGCGCGCCTGCGCCGGCCAGCCCGCGCGATGTTGAAGCCGCCGCGACCCGAAAAGCCCTGATGGCCTCAGGGCCCGGCGGCAGGCGCTTAAATCTCTTACACTCCCTGCTCGCCACCGCGAGGCCGTCCCCCTACCAGAATCAGGCCCTACCGGCTCATGACCGTGCCGGCGCCGTCCGCATGCCGTGCGGACGCGCGCACGGCCCGGCAACACGACACGACGAAGATGTTCACTCGCCTGAAGGAAGATATCGATGCCATCATGCGGCGCGACCCCGCCGCGCGCAGCCGCCTGGAAGTGCTGACCTGCTATCCGGGGCTGCACGCCGTGATGTTCCATCGCGTGGCCCACGCCTGCTGGCGCGGCGGATTCCACTGGCTGGGCCGCTGGATCTCGCACTGGTCGCGCTGGCTGACCGGCATCGAGATCCATCCCGCCGTCCGGCTGGGCCGGCGCGTGTTCATCGACCACGGCATGGGTGTGGTGATTGGCGAGACAGCCGAGATTGGCGACGACTGCACGATCTACCAGGGCGTGACGCTGGGCGGCACGTCGCTCTACAAGGGCCAGAAGCGCCACCCGACGCTGGGCGCGGGCGTGGTGGTCAGCGCCGGGGCCAAGGTGCTGGGCGGATTCGAGGTGGGCGACGGCGCGCGCGTGGGATCGAACGCGGTGGTGCTCAAGCCGGTGCCGCCGGGCGCCACGGCCGTGGGCATCCCGGCCCGCATCATCATGCCGGACGCGCCGGCCACGCAGCAGGGCGCCAAGCAGGAGTTCTCGGCCTACGGCATCACGCCGAATGCCGACGATCCGGTGTCGCTGGCCCTGAAGAGCCTGATCGACAACGCGGCCAAGCAGCATGACCGGATCGAGGCCGTGCTGGCCGCGCTGGACCGGCTGGGCGAGCACCTGGAAAACACGCCGAACGATCGCTTCGACGCCAGCGAACTGCGCAAGCTGATGAAATAGCGCCCGCCGGCGTGCGGCGGGGCAGGACCGGCGGCTCCGGTCAGTCCACCCGCGGCAGCAGGCGGAAGCCGTCGGCGTCCAGTTGCAGGACGGCCGCGCGCGGGCGCCGGCCGTCGAGATCCCAGTCGGTCAGCACCCAGCGTTCGCCGCCGGCATGCGTGTGGCGCGCCGGGCGATGGGTGTGGCCATGGACCAGCGTGCGGGCCGCGCTCGATGCCAGCAGCGCCTCGACGGCCGCCGGCGACGCATCGCCATAGTCCGGCGGCGCCGCACCGTCGGCCTGGCGCGCACGGCCGGCCTCGCTGTCGGCCCGCAGCCGCCGGGCAATCTTCAGCCGCGTGTTTAGCGGCAACGCCAGGAACAGCCGCTGCACCCAGCCCTTGCGCGTCCAGTGCCGGAAGCGGTTGTAGCGCGGGTCGTCGATGCAGAGCAGGTCGCCGTGGCTCAGCACCACGCGCGCGCCGCCGCAGACAATCACGGTCGGGTCCGGCAGCAGCGTGGCACCGGCCGCCCGCGCAAAGCGCTGGCCGATCAGGAAGTCGCGGTTGCCGTGCATCAGGAAAACCGGCACGCCCGTATCGGCCAGCCGGCGCAGCGCCGCCGCGATGCCGGCCGCGAACGGCGTATCGGTCTCCTCGTCGCCTACCCAGAACTCGAAGAAATCGCCCAGGATGAACAGCGCGCGGGCCTGCCGCGCGGCGTCGTCCAGCACGTGCTGGAAGGCAGCCAGCGTGCGGGGCATGCCCGGCGTCAGGTGGAGATCGGAAATGAACCACGCCGGCGCCGGCACCTCGATCGGTGCGGCTGCCGGCGCGGGCAGGGTTGCGGTCATGCGGGTCGGAAAGGTCGGTTCACGAGCGGCATGCCGCGTGGGGGAGGAAGAGGGCGGTCGAACGATTATTCGACGATGGTGGCCTTCTGGATCACCACGTCGTCCATCGGCACGTCCTGGTGGAAGCCCGAGCTGCCCGTGCGCACGGCCTTGATGGCGTCCACGACGTCGGTGCCTTCCACGACCTTGCCGAACACCGCGTAGCCGAAGCCCTGCGGCGTGGGCGAGCTGAAGTTCAGGAAGTCGTTGTCCACCACGTTGATGAAGAACTGCGCCGTGGCCGAGTGCGGCGCGTTGGTGCGGGCCATGGCCACCGTGTAGCGGTCGTTCTTCAGGCCGTTGCCGGCTTCGTTCTCGATCGGTGCGTCGGTGTCCTTCTGCTTCATGCCCGGCTCGAAGCCGCCGCCCTGGATCATGAAGTTCTTGATGACGCGGTGGAAGATCGTGTTGTCATAGTGGCCCTTGCGCACGTACGACAGGAAGTTCTCCACCGTCTTGGGGGCCTTCTCGGCGTCCAGTTCGATGGTGATGACGCCTTGCGTCGTTTGGAGTTGTACCTTGCTCATGGGTGACCTCTGTCTGGTGACGGTGAGGCCCGCGCGGCGGCGGGCCGGGAGTTACTTGGTGACGACGGTGGCGGACTCGATCACGACCGGGGCGGCCGGCACGTTGCGCATGGCGCCGTAGGCCGTGGTCGGCGTGGTCTTGATCTTGTCGATCGTGTCCATGCCTTCCACCACCTTGCCGAAGACGGCATATCCGTTGCCATCGGGCTGCGGGTAGTCGAGGTTCGGATTATCCACCACATTGACGAAGAACTGGGCCGTGGCCGAGTTCGGGTTCGACGTGCGCGCCATGGCCACGGTGCCGGCCTTGTTCTTGAGGCCGTTCTGCGACTCCAGCGGGATTGGCGCGCGCGTGGGCTTTTCCTTCATGTCGCGGTCAAAGCCGCCGCCCTGCACCATGAAGCCGTTGATCACGCGGTGGAAGATGGTGCCGCTGTAGAAGCCGCTTTTCACGTATTCCATGAAGTTGGCCACGGTCTTGGGCGCGGCGTCGGGGTAGACCTCGATCGTGAACTTGCCGGCGTTGGTGACGAACTGCACACGCTCGGCCTTGGGAGCGGCGGCGGCCGGGCTGGCGCCCTGGGCCATGGCGGCCAGCGGGCTCAGCGCGGTGGCGGCGGCCACCAGGCCGGCCAGGACGATGCGTCGGGAAAGGGTCATGTCTGGAACTCCGTCTTTCAGTGCAGGTAAATCAAGGGAGATCGGGCGGCAGCGGCCGGGCGCGGGCCCGTCCGCCGCGATGTGCCGGGGTCAGCGGGCCGCGGGGGCGCTGGCGGGCGCCTTGCGCACGCGCGGCGCGGCGGCCGGCGCACTGGCCGGGGCCGGCGTGCCGCCAAGCTGCTGCAGGCTGGCGGCGGCGCGGGCGTCGGCGGGGTTGCGGCGTACCGCATCGCCATACGCCTTTTCCGCCAGGCGCCGGTAGACGTCGCCCAGGTTGCTGTAGGCGATGGCGTAGTCGGGCTTGGCATCGATGGCCAGCAGCAACTCGGCCTCGGCGCGCTTCAGGTCGCCGCGCTTGGCATAGAGCAGGGCCAGGTTGTTGTGCGGCTCGGGCAACTCGGGAAAGTCCTGCGCCATCTCGGCGAAGGCCTGGATGGCTTCGTCCTCGCGGCCGGCCTTGGCCATGGCCCACGCGCGCTGGAAGCGGGCCTGGGCGTTGCGCGGGTTGCTGGCCAGCACCTTGTCGAAGCCCTTGATGGCGTCGTCGTAGCGCTGGTCGTTGACGGCCTTCTGCGCGGGCACCATGCCGGGGTCCGCCGACGCCACGCCGCCGGTGGTCACCGTCGCCGCGGGCATCGACATCGGGCCGTTCTGGGCGGCGGCCGGCCGGGCCAGCAGCGCCCCGGCGATCGCCAGCGCACCCGCGACGGGAAGCGCGACGGAAAGGGCGGCGCCACGGCGGGCCGTCGCGGAGATCGGGAAAGGCAGAAGCAGGCTCATGTAAGGGCGGTCCGTTATACTCCGCGGCATTCTAGCAAAGCGGCACGGCGTGCACGGCGCGCCCCAGGCGCCGCCACCCGTCCCCCGGCCGGCCCAGCGGGGTTCCGGTAAGATATGGGGCCCGTGCGCCATGGCGCGCCCGCCGCGCACGCCGCCCTGCCACTCATCACACAAGCTCCATGCAGCAACTGAACATCTACAACACGCTCGCGCGTGAGAAGCAGCCTTTCGTGCCAATCGAACCCGGCAAGGTCCGCATGTACGTGTGCGGCATGACCGTGTACGACTACTGCCACGTGGGCCACGCGCGGGTGATGGTGGTGTTCGACATGGTGCACCGCTGGCTGCGCGCCGCCGGCTACGATGTGACGTATGTGCAGAACATCACCGACATCGACGACAAGATCATCCGCCGGGCGGCCGAGAACGGCGAGACCATCGGCCAGCTCACCACGCGCTTCATCCAGTTCATGCACGAGGATGCGGCCGCGCTGGGCGTGATCCGGCCCGACTACGAGCCGCGCGCCACGGAGTTCGTGCCGCAGATGCTCAACATCATCGACAAGCTCGAAGCCCGTGGCCTGGCCTACCAGGCGGCCGACGGCGACGTGAACTTCTCGGTGCGCAAGTTCCCGGGCTACGGCAAGCTGTCCGGCAAGTCGCTGGAGGACCTGCGCGCCGGCGAGCGCGTGAGCGCCAACGACGCCAAGCAGGACCCGCTGGACTTCGTGCTGTGGAAGTCGGCCAAGGAGTCTGAGCCGCCCGAGAGCAAGTGGGATTCGAAGTGGGGCAGCGGCCGCCCGGGCTGGCATATTGAATGCTCCGCCATGAGCTGCACGTTGCTGGGCGAGCATTTCGACATCCACGGCGGCGGCGCCGACCTGCAGTTCCCGCACCACGAAAACGAGATCGCGCAGTCCGAAGGCGCCAGCGGCAAGCCGTTCGTCAACATGTGGATGCACAACGGCTTCGTGCGTATCAATGACGAGAAGATGTCGAAATCGCTTGGCAATTTCTTCACGATCCGCGAAGTGCTCAAGCAGTACGACCCCGAGGTCGTGCGCTTCTTCATCCTGCGCGCGCACTACCGCAGCCCGCTGAACTACAGCGACGCCCACCTGGACGACGCCCGCCATGCGCTGACGCGCCTGTACACGGCGCTCAAGGAAACGCAGCCGGGCGGCTGCGCCGTGGACTGGGACGAGGCGCACGCGCGCCGCTTTGCCGAGGCGATGAGCGACGACTTCAACACGCCGATCGCCATGTCGGTGCTGTTTGACCTGGCCAGCGAGGTGAACCGGTCCGGCTCGCTCCAGGCCGCCCACCAGCTCAAGGCGCTGGCCGGCACGCTGGGCCTGCTGGAGCGCGATCCGCACACGTTCCTGCAGGGCGGGGCCAGCGTGGACGGGCTCAGCGCCGAACAGATCGACGCGCAGATCGCGGCACGCCGCGCGGCCAAGGCCGAGCGCAACTTTGCCGAGGCGGATCGCATCCGCGCGGCGTTGCTGGAGGTCGGCGTGGTACTGGAAGACAAGCCGGGTGGTGCCACCGAGTGGAGGCGTGCTTGAACGCTGCCGCGCGCAAGCCGAAATCCGCAACCGTCGCGCCCAAGCCTGCCGGCAAGGCCGCCGCCAGGCAGGCGCCCAGGGTGCCGGCGCGCGACGAGCCGAAGGCGGCTGCCGCCACCAAGACCGGCGGCAAGGGCCGCAAGGTCGACCTGCCCGAGGCGCGGGCCGTGCCGCTGCCGGTGGAGACCGTGGTCGACGCCGTGCGCCCGGCCTACTGGGACGAGGCCTGCGCCGACCTGATGAAGCGCGACCGCATCCTGCGCAAGATGATTCCGACCTACGGGCCCGCCCACCTGGTGTCGCGCGGTGACCCGTTCATCACGCTGGCGCGATCCATCGTCGGCCAGCAGATCTCGGTCAAGGCGGCGCAGTCGGTGTGGGAACGGCTGGTGACGCTGTGTCCGCGCGTCACGCCGGCACAGTTCCTGCGCGCCGGTAACGAGCAACTGGCCGGGTGCGGGTTGTCCAAGCGCAAGGCCGAGTACATCACCGACCTGGCCAGCCACTTCAAGGCCGGCACGGTCCACGTGAACGACTGGGCCGGCATGGACGACGAGGCCGTGATCGCCGAGCTGACGCAGATCCGGGGCATCGGGCGCTGGACGGCCGAGATGTTCCTGATGTTCAATCTGATGCGTCCGAACGTCCTGCCGCTGGACGACGTGGGCCTGATCAACGCGATCTCGGCCAACTACTTCAGTGGCGAACCCGTCACCCGCAGCGAGGCGCGCGAGGTGGCGGCCAACTGGGAGCCCTGGCGCACTGTGGCCACGTGGTACATGTGGCGCAGCCTGGACCCCCTGCCAGTGACGTATTAGCGGCAGGAAGTGGCAGCATGAGGCATCGGCGGGTTGACGCCTGCCAAAAATGCATAGAAATCAACATATTGGGTCGCAGTCTTCTGGAGTTTTTCCGGTAGAATGCGCCCCTTCACAGACAGGTCCGCGTTTTTATGAAAACCACCTTCCTGGATTTCGAGCAGCCGATTGCCGAGCTCGAGGCAAAGATCGAAGAACTGCGCTTTGTGCAGGACGACTCGGCTGTCGATATTTCCGAAGAGATTTCGCGGCTGGCCGGCAAGAGCCAGCAGCTGACCAAGGATATCTATGCCAACCTGACCCCGTGGCAGGTTGCGCAGATCGCGCGCCACCCGCAGCGTCCGTACACGCTGGACTATGTGCGCGAGATCTTCACCGACTTCCATGAACTGCACGGCGACCGTGCGTTTGCCGACGACCTGTCGATCGTCGGCGGCCTGGCGCGCTTCAACGGCCAGGCGTGCATGGTCATCGGCCACCAGAAGGGCCGCGACACGAAGGAACGCGCGCTGCGCAACTTCGGCATGTCCAAGCCCGAGGGCTACCGCAAGGCCAAGCGCCTGATGGAACTGGCCGACAAGTTCGGCCTGCCGATCTTCACGTTCGTCGATACCCCGGGCGCGTTCCCGGGCATCGACGCCGAGGAGCGCGGCCAGTCGGAGGCGATCGGCCACAACCTCTACGTCATGGCCGGCCTGAAGGTGCCCCTGATCGCCACGATCATCGGCGAGGGCGGCTCGGGCGGCGCGCTGGCGATTGCCGTGGGCGACGTCGTGCAAATGCTGCAGTTCGCCACGTACGCCGTGATTTCGCCGGAAGGCTGCGCGTCGATCCTGTGGAAGACGGCTGAGAAGGCCCCGGAAGCCGCCGAGGCGCTGGGCCTGACCGCGCACCGCCTGAAGGCGCTGGGCCTGGTCGACAAGATCATCAACGAGCCGCTTGGCGGTGCCCACCGCGACCCGAAGGGCATGGCGACGATGCTCAAGCGGTCGCTGGCCGAATCGCTGCGCCAGTTCCAGGGCATGAGCGTCAAGGAACTGCAGGCGCGCCGCCACGAGCGCCTGATGGCCTATGGCAAGTTCAAGGAAACCGGCGCCCAGGAGTGACGTGGGCACCGAAGACCCGACGCACCTGACCGCGCGTCTGACCGACAAGGTCGCACAGGCTCTACAGGCCAGTGCGGCCTTTGTTGTTTCTGGCGCCCCGGAAGCCGCCGGCACGCCGCCCGCCACGGTGGCCGTGGCGCTGTCGGGCGGGCGCGATTCCGTGGCGCTGCTGCATGCCGCGCGCGCGGCGCTGGCCGCTACGTGGCCGCTGGCGCGGCTGGTGGCGCTGCACGTCCATCACGGGCTCCAGCCGCAAGCCGATGCATGGGACGACTTCTGCGCGACGCTCTGTGCCGAGCTCGACGTGCCGCTGGCCAGTACCCGTGTCGCCGTTCGGCCGATGGCGGGCGAGGGCATCGAGGCCGCCGCGCGACGCGCCCGCTATGACGCCCTGGGGCGGATGTGCCGCGAGCAGGGCGCCCGGCTGCTGCTGTTCGCCCATCATCGCGACGACCAGGTGGAGACCGTACTGCTGCGGCTGTTCCGGGGCACCGGCGTGGCCGGCATGGCCGGGATGCCGGCGCGCCGGCCGCTCGATGCGCGCGGCGACGTGCAGTTGCTGCGGCCCTGGCTCGACGTGTCGCGTGCCGAGGTCGACGCCTATTGCCACGCGCACGGCCTGCGCTGGATCGACGACCCTTCGAACGCCGACACACGGTTCGCCCGCAACGCGCTGCGCGCGCAGTTGCCGGGGCTGCTGCAGGCATTTCCCGCGCTTTACGAGAATGTGACCCAGGCTGCCGCCCATTTCGGCCAGGCCGCCGGCATGCTCGATGCGCTGGCCGAGCAGGCGCTGGCGCGGCTGGTCTGCGCCGGGCGCGATGCCGATACCCTTTCTGAACTCGACCTCGCCGGCCTGCGCGCCTTGCCGGCCGAGCACGCCGATGCGGTGCTCCGGCACTGGCTGCGCGACCTCGGCGCCCAGCCGCCCAGCACCGCGCGGCTGGCGGCGATGCGCGCGCAGTTGATCGAACATGGCGGCGGAGAGCCCGCCATTGCGCACGATGGACTGGTGCTGCGCCGGTTCCGTGGCCGCGTGCTGGCCTGCCAACGCGTGCCCGACGAGACGCCGGCGCCGTTCGCGTTCGACTGGCACGGCGAAGCCCGCATCGTGGTGCCAGCATGGCGGGGCGAACTGCATTTCGCGCGGGACGACACCTTCGGCGTGCCCGAAGCCGTGCTGCGCGCACCGCTGCGGCTGACCGCGCGGGCGGGGGGCGAACGCATCGTCCTGCGGCCCGGCGGCCCGGCGCGGGCGCTGAAGCAGGCGTACCAGGAGGCCGGCATCCCGGCCTGGCGCCGCCTGTATCTGCCGCTGCTGTGGAGCGCATCGACCGAGGGTGGCCAGCAGCTTGTGATGGCCGGCGGCCTGGGCATGCATCGCCGCTGGCCGGCCGCCGTGGAGGGGGCGCCGCGCTGGCGCGTGGAGTGGCTGGCGGCGCCGGTTGCCGGACGCTGAAGCGCTGGCAAGCGGGCCGGGTGGCCCCACCTTACGTCATAAATAGGGACAGATTTAATTCTCTATGTGAATAGAATTCACATAAAAACAGCGTCAAATTTGCCACGTTTTTGGCCTTTCTTCGCCCGCTGGCCTTTACGGGACGCGACACATCGTGTAATTTCATCGGCTTTGCACAATCGCTGGCGTCGACAAGAAGATGGCTCTCATCGTTCACAAATACGGCGGCACTTCGATGGGTTCTACGGAACGCATCAAGAATGTCGCCAAGCGCGTGGCCAAGTGGCACCGCGCCGGTCACCGCGTAGTCGTGGTGCCTTCGGCCATGTCGGGCGAGACCAATCGCCTGCTGGGCCTGGCCAAGGAAATTTCCGCGCAGCCGGACCCGCGCGAGCTGGACATGCTGGCGTCCACGGGCGAGCAGGCCAGCGTGGCCCTGCTGGCCATCGCGCTGCATGGCGAGGGCATCGACGCGGTCAGCTACACGGGCTGGCAGGTGCCGGTGAAGACCGATTCGGCCTACACCAAGGCCCGCATCGAATCGATCGACGACGAGCGCATCCTGGGTGACCTGGAGGCGGGCAAGGTGGTGGTCATCACCGGCTTCCAGGGCATCGACGACGACGGCAACATCACCACGCTGGGCCGCGGCGGCTCGGACACCTCGGCCGTGGCCATCGCGGCCGCCATCGAGGCCGACGAGTGCCTGATCTACACCGACGTGGACGGCGTGTACACGACCGACCCGCGCGTGGTGGAAGACGCCCGCCGGCTCGACCAGATCACCTTCGAGGAAATGCTGGAAATGGCCAGCCTGGGCTCGAAGGTGCTGCAGATCCGCTCGGTGGAGTTCGCCGGCAAGTACCGCGTGAAGACCCGCGTGCTGTCGTCGCTGACCGATCCCCTGATGCCGCTCGAGCAGGAAATGCACTCGGGCACGCTGATTACTTTTGAGGAAGATTCTGAAATGGAAGCAGCCGTCATCTCCGGCATTGCCTTCGCTCGTGACGAGGCCAAGATCACCGTGCTCGGCGTGCCGGACAAGCCGGGCATCGCCTACCAGATCCTGGGCCCGATCGCCGACGCCAACATCGACGTCGACATGATCATCCAGAACCAGTCCGTCGAGGGCAAGACCGACTTCACGTTCACCGTGCCGCGCGCCGACTACCAGCGCGCGCTGACGATCCTGAACGACGGCGTGAAGGCCCACATCGGCGCGGCCAGCGTGTCGGGCGATCCGAAGGTGTCGAAGGTGTCGGTGGTGGGCGTGGGCATGCGCTCGCACGTCGGCATCGCCAGCAAGATGTTCCGCACGCTGTCGGAAGAGGGCATCAACATTCAGATGATTTCCACGTCGGAAATCAAGATCTCGGTGCTGATCGACGAGAAGTACATGGAGCTGGCCGTGCGCGCGCTCCACAAGGTGTTCGAGCTGGATCAGGCGTGATCCGCGGCTGGTAAGGCCGTTCCGGCGCGACACGATCGCGGCGCCGATTGCCGCGATTTTTGTCACGGTTCATCGAAAATTCGTTGACCAGTCGGGACTGCCTCGCTAGAATACGCGCTCTGTTGTGCAGCCTCCCTTGCACAACAAAAGTTTGGGAGACGTGGCCGAGAGGTCGAAGGCACTCCCCTGCTAAGGGAGCATCCGGGCCAAAACCTGGATCGAGGGTTCGAATCCCTCCGTCTCCGCCACTACATCTGTATTGGCGGCGAACCCCGGAAGATCGCGGTCTTCCGGGGTTTTGTTTTTTGGGCCCGCTTCCGACGCGCGCGCCCTGGACGGTGGCTGTTGCACCGGCCCTCACCGACGGGGTCTTCTCGCCCTGGCAAGCCCAAGCCGCATGCCGGTACATCGCAGTGATCGGCATCCTGCAACCTCGCTGTAGTCGCCCGTTTCCCTGCTCCGCCCGCATCCGCCGAGGCTTCCCCGCCGGGGAGCATGCCATCGCCGCCCTGTGCCACCTTTTCGGCGTCCCTTAGACCTGGATTAAGAAACCCCCACGACAAGCCCGCTGCGCGTTGCGTATCGGTCACGATCGCCTTCTCGACCGGTTTCGATATTGCTAGAGTCGCGCCCCAGAAAAACGTGGCCCGGGCCGGATGCGCGGCATGGCAGCGACGTTCCACACCATGTCGTGAGAAGGGGTCGTTCTTTGTACCGATTCTGGCTTTCAGGAAGCGGCGCTTGGGTGCCGCTGATGTTGTGCGTGTTCGCTGCGCCTGCGCTGGCGTCCGGCATCGTGCCGGATGGCAGCACTGCCACGACGGCTGCCGTCGGGGCCGGCGGCCGTATTGCCGTGGGCGTGGCCGCGGCCGTGGGCGGCGTGTCCACCAACAACTATCGCGAGTTCAACGTCCCGGCGGCGGGTGTGGACCTGAACAACGCCACCGCTCGCGCCCGGACGATTCTCAACCAGGTCACGGGCACCCGCCCGTCGCTGCTGGAAGGCCCGCTGAACGTGCTGGGGCCGCGTGCCAACGTCGTCATCGCCAATCCCAACGGCATCAGCGTCAACGGCATGGTGGTCCAGAACATCGGCAACCTGGCGCTGACCACCGGGCAGGTCACCTTCAACGACGTCTCGGTCAACGGCCAGCTCCAGCGCAACCTGGTGCTCAGCACGCGGCAGGGCGCCATCGATATCGGGCCCGGCGGGTTGTCGGGCACGCTGCTGAACCTCGAACTGATCGCCAAGCAGCTCCGCGTGGCCGGGAAGGTCGAGAACCGCTATACCGATCCGAACTCTCGCGTCCGGGCCGTGGTTGGCGACAGCCACGCCGAGATCGATGCCAGCGTATCGCCGGGCGACAACCTGTCGCCGTGGATCTCGTACGCAGCCGGCGGCGCCTCGTCCGGCAACCTCGCGCTGGACATCACCAGCGCGGGCAGCCTGCTCGGCGGCCGGGTGGAAGTCATCGTGACCGATCAGGGCGCGGGCGTGCGGCATGCCGGCGCCGCGTATGCGACGGCTGGCGATTTCCTGATCTCCGGCAGCGGCGACCTGCAGCTTGGCGCGGGCAAGGTCGGTGCCACGCGCGATGTGTGGATCGATAGCGGCGGGCTGTTCGGCAGCGGATCGATGACCGCAGGCCGTCACGTCCAGGTAACTTCCGAGCGCGTCGCACTGGCCGACAGTGCCATCGCGGCAGGCACGTCGACAACAGGCGACATCGTCATCGGGGCGCCGGGCCAGACGCGCAGCCGGACGCTGGCGCTTGCCGACACCGCCCTGGACGCCAGCGGCGGTATCGGCCTGTTCGATGCCGGCGCGGGCATTGCGCTGGCCGGTGTACGGCTCAACGCCAACGGCAACCTGGTGATCGAAGGCCAGGGGGTGCGCGGACTAAGCGTGAGCGCCGGGCGCGGGCGATCGGCACTGACTTCCAGGCAGGGGGTGCTGTCGGTGCTGGCCACGGACCTGCTTGCCAGCGGGGCCGATATCGACGGCGTCGGCGGGGTGTCCATCAGGACCGGAGACCTGACGTTGCGCGATGCGACGCTGTCGTCCACGGGCGGTGCCGTGGAGGTCCAGGCAGGCGGGCTCTGGCAGCAGCAGGACGCGGACGTGCTGGCGGCGTCGAACGTCAAGATCCAGGCCGGCGCCATGCAACTGGCTTCGGCCACGCGCCAGTCGACCGTCATCGCCAGGCACGGCGGCGTCCGCGTGAGCATTGATGGCGATCTTGTCAACGACGGCGCGCTGGTGCAAGGCCAGACCCGCTCCGATCAGGCCGGGTCGGAAGGCGCGCTGGCGGTGCGCGCGGGTGGCGCCATCCTGAACAGCTCGACGCCGCAGTACCTGGGCATCTTCTTTGGCGCGGCCGACGATGTCGTCGTGCGGGCCGGGGGTGACATCGTCAACCGGCACGCGCGCATGCTGTCGAACGCGCGCCTCGATGTGGCGGCGACGGGCGACCTGATCAATGAGATCACCAGGCAGCCCGGCGCCAACGGCGACCGGGCCGTGGTGGACGCCACGTCGGGGCGGCGCTGGCTGGTGCTCTCCAAGCGGTCCAGCACGTACGACATCGACTATGGCGCGGTGGATCGCCCGGGACAGACTGCCTATCTGCTGTCGGACACCGGCACGACGCTCAGCGGCCGCAACGTGATCAACACCGGCGGCGAGATCTACGCCAACAACGGCGCGATATCGATCCATGCCGCGGACACGTTCCGCACACAGGGCGTGCCGACCGGGCAGGCCCACTACGCCCGCACCTGCATGATCGTATGCCGGACGTCGGCGGCGTCGAACACCGCGGTGACCGGCGGCCTGCTGTCGGCGGGCGGCGGTATCGACATCACGGCTGGCCGGGCCGCCGAGAACATCGGCGGCCGCGTGCTGGCGCTGGGCGACCTGACCGTGGATGCGCCGGTCACGTATGCGTCGGGGCTCACCGGCTACACGGCGATCGCCCGCGACCGGGGATTCAAGGCGTTCTTCGGCGATACCTGGGCGCGGCTGTATGCGATGGACGTCGGCGGAAGCTGGATGGCGACCGGCCGCACACGCATCGGCGGGGATGCCGTCGTCAATGGCGGCAGCTTCGATGGCGACGTGGCCATCGCGGGCGCCACCACCGTGAGCCGGCCGCGCCAGCAGGATCCCGTATCAGTGGAAAGCCATCTGGGCCTGACGACATGGCTGTGGCGATGAAGCGGGTGGCCGCCGCCGCGCTGATGGCGATGATGGCTTCGGCCGGCGTGCAGGCGCAGGTGTCGCCCATCGGGCCCCTGCCGCCGGAGGACCCGGCGCAACGCCTGCTCCGGGAACAGCGGCAGCGCGATCTGCAACGCGAGGCCACCCAGCCGCCGCCGCAGATCGACAGCCGCGTGCCGATGGCGCCCGACGTGCGCGTGGAGGACGTGGAGGAGACGGCAGCAACGTTCGACATCCGCCGCATCGAGGTGGAAGGCAACACGGTGCTGTCCGATGCGGAGGTCGATGCCGTGACGGCGCCGTTCATCGGTCAACGGCTCGGCGCCAACCGCATCAACCTGCTGCTGCGCCGGTTCACCGAGGCGTTCGTGGCCAAGGGCTATATCACCACGCGCGCCTACCTTGGCGAGCAGAACCTGGCCAGCGGCGTGCTGCGCGTGACGGTTGTGCCGGGCCGCGTGGAATCGCTCCAGCTCAACGGCAAGACACTGCGGCCGGGGCCGCTGCCGCTGTTCGACACGGCGGCCGGCGGCTGGATCACCGATGCCGGGACGGTGTGGCAGTTTCCCGCGCCGGGCGACACGCTGCGGCTGGCCGACCTCGAACAGGGTGTCGATCAGCTGAACCGGCTGCGCCGCAATCGCGCGGAGCTGCAGATCCTGCCGGGGCAGACGCCGGGAGGCTCGGTGGTAGCGCTGGCGAACCAGCCCGGCGACCGGTTCCGCTTCAACGCGGGCGTGGACAACTACGGCAGCCGCGTCACCGGTATCTCCCGCACACGGCTGGGCGTCGACGTCGACAACGCGCTGGGGCTGCAGGAATCGCTCGGCGTGAGCTACGTGGGCACGTCGGACACCAATGCCGCCGTGGCGTCGGCTGCGGTGCCGTTCGGCTACAACACGTTCAGCTACACGGCTTCGCTGTCGGAATACCAGAACACGATCGGTGACACGGCGCTGCTGTACGGCCGGTCGATGGGCCATACGCTCGGATGGAACCGCGTGCTGACGCGCAACCAGCGCGGCCGGCAGGCCGTGGACCTGACGCTGACGTGGCGCAAGAGCGAGCGCGAGATCAACAACCTGCAACTGGACCCGCAGCGGCTGACCGTGTTGCGCGCCGCCTGGAACGGGCTGTGGCGGTTCGCCGCCAATGCGCAGCAGGGCTACGTGACGGCGGAAGCCGGCTACTCGCGCGGCCTGACATCGTTCCACGCGACCGACGATCCGTCCGATATCCGCCGGGACGAAGCGCACGCGCAATTCAACAAGTTCGACGCCAGCACGACCCTGCAACTGCCGCTGCCCCCGGTGGCCGGACGGGTGCAGGTGGCGTGGCGGGCCCAGCTGGTCGGACAGTGGACCAACGTCGCGCTGTTCGGGTCGGAGCAGGTCTACGCCGGCGGCATGAGCACGGTGCGCGGCTTCCGGGAAGGCGTGATCGCCGGCGACCGTGGCGCCTATCTGCGCAACGAATTCGCGTGGATCAACGCGCCGGTGCTGGGCGGCCTGCGCATGGAACCGTATGTGTTCCTGGATGGCGGCGAGACGCAGTACGTGGCTACGCGCCAATGGCAGGCCGTTGCCGGCGCGGGCGCGGGTATCCGTCTGTCGGCGCAGTGGGCGGGACAAACCTTCACAAGCGAAGTTCTGGTGGGCGCGCCGCTGGCGCAGCCTGCCAGCCTGGGGCCCCGGCGCGCGATCGCGCTGGCCACCCTGAACTGGATTTACTAGGAGCAGCAAGCCATGCAAGCGAAAGTCACCCGCGCAGTCCTCGGTGCCGTGATGGCCATCGGCCTCCAAGGGGCGCACGCCGCCACGGTCAATGGTGTGGCGATTCCGGACAGCGCCATCACCCAGGCCGTGCAGGCAGCCGGGCTGCCGGATTCCCCGGCCGCGCGCGAGGCCATCAAGCAGCAGCTCATCGCGCGCGAGCTGTTCCGGCAGGAAGCCGCCAAGGACAAGGCGCTGGAGCAGCGGCCCGAGGTGCAGGCGTTGCTGCGCGAGGCACGCCAGCAGATCCTGACGCAAGCCTGGCTCAAGGACCATATCAAGCCCGCGCCGGTGACCGACGCCGAGGTGCGCGCGCGGTACGACGCCATCGTCGCCACGCTTGGCGACAAGGAATACAAGGCGCGCGTGATCGAGGTGGCGGACGATGCCGCCGCCAATGCCGTGCTGGGCCGGATCAAGGCCGGCGAGGATTTCGCGAAGGTCGCGCAGGACGTGAGCCTGGCGCCGTCGAAGGCGGCCGGCGGCGCGATGGACTGGGTGAGTTTCAAGGTGCCGGCGCAGGAGGGCAAGACGCAGACCCTGCCGTTGCCGATTGCGCAGGCCGTGTCGATGCTGCCGCCGGGGGCCGTCAGCCCGTCGCCGGTGGTGCTCGGCGAGCGCCGCTACGTCGTCAAGGTCGATGCCGTGCGGCCCACGGAGGTGCCGTCCTTCGACACGGCGGCGCCTGGCATCCGGCAGGCCCTGCAGGCGCAGGCGCTGGAACGCGCCACGGTGGCGCTGGTGACCGGCCTGCTGGCGAAGGCAAGGATTACCCAGTAACGACGGGCGCCGGGCGCCCGAGCGCTCGTTCTCCCCTTCCTGTCTTCGACGGCATGCCCGCAGGGCACGCCGGTTGACGACCTCCGACTGAAGCACGCTGTTCAGCCATTCCATGCATCGCGACCGCCCGGCCACGCTGTACCCCGTTCCCTCGTCCAACGCTTCCGCCACCGACGTCTCGCTGGCCGACCGCGGCCGTCGCAGCCTCGTCGCGCGCGCCTTGTCGACGTTGCTCGCCATCACAATGTGGGTGGGCCCGATGTCGATCACGCTGCAGCAGTCCAGGCAGGCGGCTGGGGTCATTGCGGCGGGCGTTACGCCGGTCGACGGCCTGGCGACCCATGTGGGCGCGGTGCGGCAGGGGCTGCTCAGTTGGGCGATGGCCCGCCTGCCCGTCGTGGTGAGCTTCGGCCCCGCCGAGGCCGCCGCGGCACCCGTGGTCGACCCCAACGCGCCGATCCGGTTTACGCCGGCAATCACCGCAACGACGGGCCCCGGTGCGCCGGCCGGCGGCGTGCCGGTCGTGGGGATTACCACGCCGAACGCACAGGGCGTCTCGCTGAACCAGTACCGGTCCTTCGTCGTCGACCCCATCGGGCTGATCCTGAACAACAGCGTCACCGGCGGCGGCGCCTTCCTGGGCGGACAGGTGGCCGGCAACGCCAATCTCGCGGCGTCGGGCCCCGCGCGGCTGATCGTCAACCAGGTCACCAGCAGTGCGCCGGCGCAGATCAACGGCATGGTCGAGGTCTTCGGCGCGCAGGCCGGCGTGGTGATTGCCGCGCCCGGCGGCATCTATACGAGTGGCGCGGGCTTTACCAATACTTCGCAGGTCACGCTGACGACGGGCACGCCGCAGTGGTTGTCGGCTTCGGGGGCGTCCACGAGCTTCGATGCCGCGGCGACGGCGGGCTTTCTGGTGGAAGGCGGCCGCATCCAGATCGGCAACCCCACGCCGGGCGCGTCGAGCACGGGCATCGAGGGTAGCGTCGGCAGCATCAGCCTGATCGCGGAATCGATCGGTGTCGACGCCGCGATCAACGCCGGGCGACAGATCAACCTGATCGCTGGCCGGCAACTGGTCAGGCCCGATGGCGACGGATTGGCGACGAGCCCGGCTGGCGCCAATACGGCCGCGGTGAACACCACGGCGGCCAACGGGCTGGCCATCGACGCCACCGCATTCGGCGCGATGAATGCCGGGCAGATCCACATTGTCAGCACCGCCGCTGGCGTGGGCGTGCGCGCGGACGGCAATCTGGCCGCGTCGGCTGGTGGCCTGACAATCGACGCCGCGGGGAACCTGAGGATCGGCAGCAGCTACGCCAAGCAAGAGGTTGCGCTGAAGGCGGGCGGCGCGCTGGAGGCGGCGGGCAATGGCATCGGCGAGGCGGGTTACACGGTCAATGCCCAGGGCGACGTGGCGCTGGGCGGCACGCTGGAATCGGGGCGCGGCTTGACGGTGACGTCGGCAGAAGGCGCGATCCAGGGCGCCGGCGGCGTCAGGGCGCAGCAGGCGGTGGCGCTGGACGCCGCAACCCATGTCGACGTCGGCGGCGCGGTCAACGGTGCCACGATCTCGGTCAAGGCGGCTGGGCAGGGCGGCAGCGGCGATATCCGGCTCGGCGGCGACGTCACCTCGCCGGGAACCATCGCCCTGCAGGCCGCGCGCGACACGGTGATCGACGGCAGCGCGGTGTCGGCAGGCGACCTGAACCTTGCGTCCCAGCGCAACCTGACGATCCGGGGCGCGGCGGGCAGCACCACGGGCAACGTCTCGCTTGTCGGCGTGGATGGCAGCGTGACGACATCGGGCAACGTCGTGTCGCCCGGCACGCTCAGCGTGAAGGCCGGGACCGACGTCCAACTCGGTGGGCAGGTGGTGGCCGATGGCGCGCTTGACGTGACGGCGCAGACCGGCAGCATCGCAACGAGCGGGCAGATCGGCAGCAATGCGGGCATGACGTTGCGTGCAGCGCGGGACGTGACGATCGGCGGCCAGGCGCAGAGCGCCGGCGATGCCGCCATCACGGCGACCCAAGGCAACGTCGCCGTCAACGGCGCGATGATCGCCAACGGCAACGCCACGGTTTCGGCGGGTGGCAATGCAGTGGTGTCGGGCAGCCTGTCGAGCGGCGCCAATGCGAACGTGACGGCTGCCACGGGGTCGGCCACGATCAGCGGTGCGCTGACGAGCCTGGGCAACGCCGGCGTTTCGGCGGCGCAGGACGCCACGTTGTCCGGCAGCACGATGACGGGCGGCAATCTTGGCGTTTCGGCGGGACGCACGCTCCAGGTGGGCGACCTGACGTGGGTTGGCAAGGACGCCACGCTGCGCGGCGGCGATGTGGCGATCGGCGCGCCAGCGGGCAAGCAGAACGCCATCAACGGCACGCTCGACGCCGCTGCCACGCGCGGCCTGACGATGACCGGCGACACCACCGCGACGAACATCACCCTGAGCGGCGCCACGGTGAACAATGCCGGCGGCA
Source organism: Cupriavidus pauculus (assembly GCF_003854935.1). NCBI lineage: Bacteria > Pseudomonadati > Pseudomonadota > Betaproteobacteria > Burkholderiales > Burkholderiaceae > Cupriavidus > Cupriavidus pauculus. Next base: position 3,292,758 of record NZ_CP033969.1, on the reverse strand, counting down.
CGGTTGCCGTACAGCGGTTGCAGGTGTCGGCAGGGTCGCTGACCAATGCGGGCACGCTGGCTGGCAGCACGGTGAAACTCGACGCCGCGAACCTGACCAACCGGGGCGTGCTGGGCGGGCAGACCGTCAACATCACCGTCGCCAATGCCTTCGACAACGCGGCGGGCCTGCTGTCCGGCGCACAGAGCCTGACGGTGTCGACGGGCGCGCTCGCCAGCAATCAGGGCGGCACGATTTTCGCGGGCGACCTGAGCGGCCAGAATCCGCTGGCCGGCAATCTCGTGATGTCGGTGCTTGGCGGCGATGGCAGCTTCAACAACGTCGGCGGGCAGTTGCTGGCTGGCAATGACCTGACGTTGCACGCGTGGAACCAGGTGTTCGATCCATCCGCGGCGGCCATGGGAAAGATCGATGCCAACGGTACGGTGACGCTCGGTGCGCTGGCGATCCACAACACGGGCACCTGGACCGTCCCCGGCGGAAGCGTCGTGCTCGATGCGAGACAGGGCATCAGCAATAGCGGCACCATCCAGAAAGCCGGCGATCTGTCGCTGGCGACCGGCGGGGCGCTGACCAACACGGGGCAGATCGTGGGCGGGAGCAACGTGTCGCTGTCGGCGGGCAACCTGACCAACACCGGCACCCTGCACGCCAACGCCGACCTGGCGCTGGATGGCAATGTCACGAACCGCGGGGTCGCGGAGGCCCTGGGCAACATCGCGATCACCGGCAGCCACTACGACAACACCGGCGCCAAGACGCAGGCCAACGGCAGCCTGAAGATCGACATCGACGGCACCGTCACCAACACGGGCGGGGTGCTCGGCGCCATCGGTGACCTGCATATTGCCGCAGGCGCCGTGGTCAACGACCGCGCGGGGCCCGTGGATGCGGGAAGCACGACGGGCAAGGTGAACAACGACGCGCTGCTGGCCTCGACGGTCATCGGCAGCTATGCGCCGTGGGTGTTCGGCAACACCTTCTGGCCCAGGCCCGGGGTGCCGGTCAATCTCACGCTCGGCGATATTCGCAAGACGGCCGACGGCAAGGGCATCGCGCCCGAACTGGGCTGGCAGCCGTACTCACCAGGTGGCGACGCCGGCATCACCTACCTGCAGATGTGGCAGCTCGTCGACGCGACCAGCCGGTACCCGGTGAACGGCGCAGGCACGACGCTGGCGCTGCCGACCGTGGACCGTACGGTGGTCAAGCAGACCGATGGGACTGCCGGCCAGATCATCGCGGGCGGCAATCTCGACATCGCCGCGTCGACCCTGTCCAACAAGGGTGGCGTCATCTCGGCGGCGCGCGACGTCACGCTCGATGTCGGCAGTCTCGACAACGGCCGCTCGGCAACGCTGGTGAATGGCGTGACAGACGCCGTCAACCAGGCGGAGTTTGCTGCGCTGCTGGCCAGCCTGAAGGATCTGGCCCAGAACGTGCCCAACAGTCAGCTGCGCAACGAGAACAACAAGCTGCTGTTCGGCACCATCCCGCCGCCCTGTATGGCCGACAGCTGCGGTGCGGCGCCGATCACTGCGGCACCGGTGAACGTCGGGCTGGACAGCAACAATGCGGCAGTGGCGGCGCCCACGCAGTCGTCGACCACTTACCAGCTGGGCAAGGCCGGGCAGATCACCTCGGGCGGCAACCTGGCGCTGAACGGCACCGGCGATCTGACCAACGCTGGCGATATCGCGGCGGCCGGCAATATCCGGATCACCACGCCGGGCACGTTCACCAACCAGGGCGTGCACGAGGTCAACGTCAGCACGGTGCAGGGCTGCGTGCCCGGCGCAGACTGTCCGGACGACAGCAGTCCCACGGTGCAGTCGGTGGTGTGGAAGCAGACGCCCAGCACGGTGGCTGCCGGCAACGCCCTCACGATCAACGCCGGCGGTGTGCAGAACCTCAGCGCGACGCTGGCGGCGCAGGGCAGGGTGGATATCACGGCGGGTGGCACGGTGACCAACGAGGCCGGCGCCATCCAGTCCGTCGCCGGGGACGTGGCGATCACGGCCGCGTCGCTCGTCAATACGTCGCTGGACCCGGTGCAACTGCACAAGAGCTACGGCGGCCAGAATCCGCCCTATGCCGGCGGCTGCAATCCGGGTGGCACCTATGGCAACAGCCAGTGCGCGGCCAAGGAGGATGCGGCGACGGGCCCAGCCGGCGTCATCAGCGGCGCGCGCGACGTCACCATCGAGACGGAATCGCTGGACAACCACGGCGCGTTGATCAGCGGCGGCCGGGACGTCAGCATCCGCGCCAGCGGCGGCGTGGACAATACGGCCATCGCACTGAACGCCGACTGGATCGGCCGCTGGCAGGAAGACCGCAGCGGCGGCGACCGCTGGCACGACACCGGCGGCCGCGCGGCCATCGGCAACATCGCGTCGGGCATCCGGGCGGGCAACACGCTGTCGGTCAGCGCGGGCGGGCAGATCGTCAACACCGGCAACCTGATGGGGGCTGCCGTGGATCTGACCGGCGCCTCGATGGTCAACGGCATCACCAGTCCGGACCAGCCGACGCCCGGCAACGCCGCGCCACGCCAGGTGATTCCGCTCGGGCCCATGCCCGTGCCAGCCGGATCGCTGCCGGCCACGACCCCGGCCGCCGACCCGACCCAACCGTGGCAGTTCACCCCGGTGATCGTCGCCACGCCGGGCGCGCCGACGACCGGCTCCACCCCGACGGTGGACTGGCATTTCAGCGCCAGGCCGGACGGCACACCAATTTCGACGCCAACCGGCCAGGATGATCGCGCCCGGTACGTCAGCCCGAACCCGGCGACGGGCGTCCTGGCGGGCGTGACGCCGGACAGCCTGATCGGGCAGCTCCCGCCGGCACTGCGCCCGGGGAACGTGACGTTCTACTACGACCCGTACACCGAAGGCCAGAAGCTGCAGCAGGCTGCGCTGGCGCAGACCGGGCAGGACAGCTTCATCAATGGCCTGGCGTGGGACAGCCAGAACAACCTGTCGGTCGCGGACCAGGAAAAACTGGCGCTCTACAAGAACGCGGCGGACTACGCGAAGGCGCACCACATCGCGCTGGGCACGGCCCTGAGCGATGACCAGGTGAAGGCGCTGGACGCGCCGATGCTCTGGTACGTGGAGCAGGCCGTGCCGGATCCCCGATGCACGGCGGCGAGCACGATCTGTCCGCCGGTCAAGGCGCTGGTGCCGCAGGTGTACCTGCCGGAAGGCTACGCCCAGGCCCTGGCGGCGCCCACGGGCGGCACCATCAGCGGCGAGACCATCAGGCTGACGGTCGACGGCCAGCTACGCAACAGCGGACAGGTCATTGCCACCGACACGCTGGCGGTCAAGGCGGGCAGCCTGGACCTGAGCCCGAACGTGGTGTCGATCGGCACCAATGCCTACAAGGCACAGGGCGGCTGGAACGTTGTTACCGGCACCGTGGTGCAACCGGGCGGCTTCCTGTCGGCGATGCATATGGAGATCGAGGCGGACAGCATCCGCGCGATCAACGACGCGTTCCGCATCACACGCCCGGACGGGTCGGTGGACGAGGAAGCCAGCGCGGCACTGGTGGCCCAGCTCAAGGAAAGCCTGGGCCTGGACTACACCGAAGGCACAGTCGCCGACGACATCCACACGCGGTTCATCAAGGAAAAGAAGGGCTTCGGCGTCATCGGCCAGATCGTGGCGATGGTGGCGGCGGTGGCGATCTCGATTGTCACGGCGGGGGCGGGGGCTGCCCTGATGGGCGTGGCCGTGGCACAGATGACGGCGATGCAGGCAGCGGCCGTGGCCATGGTGTCGGGCACGTTGTCCAGCATGGTGAGCCAGGTAATTACCACCGGTTCGCTGAACATCGGCGCTGCGTTGAAGGCCGGTGCGATCTCCGGCCTGACGGCTGGACTGACGCATGGCGCGCTAGGCGCGCTGGGGCTCGACAAGGCTGGCATCGGCAGCATTGGCGACAACATCGCGCAGGGAAACTGGACCCAGGCGGCAGGGCAGCTGGGCAGCTATGCCCAGGCAAGCGTTGTCCGCTCGGCGATCAGCGCCGGGATTACGACGGTCGCATACGGCGGCAGCTTCGGCCAGGCATTTGCGGGCGGACTGGTGAGGGATGCCGCAGCGCTCGCGGCGAACGCGGCCGGGGTGAAGTTGCCGGGAATCGGGTCGGAGGGGGCGACGACGAACAGCATCATCGCCAACGCGGCAGCCCACGCGTTGATCGGCTGCGCGGCGCAGGGGCTGACGGGTGGGGATTGTGCGGGTGGGGCGGTTGGCGGGGCGGCGAGTGCGATTGCGGCGCCGTTGATTCGGGATGGGATCTACGCCGACAGCCCGGTGCTGAACTACAGCGATGACCCGGTGCGTCAGGCGGTGACGGTGGGGTTGGCGACGCTGATCGGCGGGGCGACCGGCGCGCTGCTCGGCCGCGATGCCACCTCGGCATCGCTCGCAGCGCAGAATGAGGCGCTGAACAATGCGACTTCGACGGGACCGGCACGCGGCATTGCGAATCGTGAAAATGCGCGGCTGACTAAGCTGTGCGAGCCAAATTGCACGCAGGAGGACTTCAACCGCATCGATACCCAGGTGCGGCAGGTGGAGGCAGCGGCGACGCTCGCTCGGTTGAACAATCTCACGCCGGAACAGGCACTGAAGCTGGGCGACATGTTGACCAGCTTGCTTCCTCTCTACGGCACCCCGGCAGCACTCTATCAAGCCGTCACAGGTCAAGGCCTGAGCGGCCAGCCGCTGGGCACGGCGGAGCGCTGGCTGATGAGCATTGCTGGCGTACTCCCAGTGGCCGGGGTAGCCTATAGCAAGATCAGTGAGTTTATAGCGACAAAGGGGGCCGCTGCCACTGCCGAGATAATCTTCAAGACAGCGCACTATGCGTCGCGTCTTGACGCGGCTGGTGTGAACATTGCTCGGGCTGAGGCAGCCGTGGTGAAGGAAGTCAACGCCATGCGCGGCAACATGGCCGCGAATGCAGACGTCGTTGGTCGTCTGATTGTCGATGGCGTGAAGGTTGAATATCGGGCGCGGCTGCTGCCGAATGGCACGGTAAATGTCGGAACGCTCTTTCCAGTGAAATGAACATGCGCCCACTAACTACCGAAGAGAGAAAGCTCATAGCCGGCTTCGCTTCTAAGCTTGAGGAAGCTGAGCGGATACAGCTCCTCAAGGATCTGAGGAATTCCTCAGCAATTCCGGCCAGCTCTGATGGATCTAGAGTCATGTTTGAAATCGCAGGTTACAAGCGGCCCATGTATCGTGGACAGCATCCGTTTGGCGTTGAAGGAAGAATGCTTGACAGTGACGGCGTCGAAGTATCTGTCCTGCTCCATGCTGATGAGAACGGACGTTTGCTTGAACTGGAACTCATACGTTGGGACTCAAATGATCTTCTCGGGCCGCGTTGGGAAACGCTTCGGCTGCAGTAATTTCTTGCAGGAAAGGAGCATGGCGGCGACCCAAGTATGAAATAACGATCCAACTGTAACGCTACTGGGCTGCGCGGCCCAGAGCCTGGACGGGGGGCGATTGCGCGGGGCGGGGCGGCATCGCTATTGCCGCGCCGTTGATTCGTGACGGGCTGTATGCGGGTAGCCAGACCGTGATCGACAACTGGGATGGTACGCAGACGGTGAAGTACGAGAACACCGGCTACAACGCGGCGACCGTGGCACTGGCGACGCTGATCGGCGGTTCTGCCGGGCAATTGCTCGGCGCGAACGCAACGGCTGCGGCACTGGCGGCACAGAACGAGGCGCTGAACAACTCCACGTCCGACAAGGTGGTGAAATGGGCTAAGGAGACCTACAAAAATCCTCTTGGGGACTTGGCACGTTGGGGCAAGGAGTTTCTCGGCATGCTGCCGGGGCAGACGCCGCCGGCTGAAGCGAATCCTTTGGTGGACGCGACGAACGCTGGTAATCCGCCGGTGACGGGCGGCGCGGTAGTTACGCCGCCGACTATGGCCTGCAGCCCCACTGGCCAATGTGTCATGACTCCGCCGATAGCGTCGCCTGGAGTACCAGGGAATGCGATCCTGTCGAGTGGTACGGGTGCTAATGAAGGAGGCTCGACCGGGAGCAATCTTGAAAATGCGGGGCAAGCTGTTATAGATCCGTAGAAAGTCACTGGTTATGCTCTTGACCCGACTCATCCTGTCGGAGGAAACAAGGCGATTGTTTTTGACTCGGCATTGGGCTTCAATCAGTCGAATGCAGATCAGCTCATAAGTCAAATTCAAAAGGGGGTCACTGAGAATCCCGCAATACCTGGAAAGTCAGACCAGTTTGGCCAACGGTTTACCGTCGATATGCCGATAACGGGGCCAAATGGCAACACTGTGACTGTTCGCTCAGGTTGGATATACGATCCAGGTTCATCCACTCCTCGACTGACTACTTTGTACGTGAAGTGATCCTAGCTATGACGAACGCGAATCTATTAGACGTTGTGGTCTTGTTAGAAGACCTACCGGCTGACGGGCTTCAGGTGGGTATGAGGGGTACGGTAGTTGACATCCACCATAGCCCATGCCTTGCCTACGAAGTTGAATTCTGCGATGACCGAGGCGAGACAATTGCATTAGTTGCCTTGCTCCCGAATCAAATTGAACGAGTATGGATTCGTCGCTGAGCTACTGAGCCGGGCTACGGCCGGGTTCGTCGTTTCTGCTGGTTGCTTTACGGTTCCGACGCGGAACCGGATACCGTTTGCACGTCATCGACGACGACGTGCTCGCCCTGCAGATCGAAGCGCACGAACTGGCGCCGACCGTCGGGGAAGCGTTTCTCGACGAGCCCCTTTGGGGTGTCTGGGGTCGGGACATAGATGGGGTTGCCACGAGCGAGGTGGGCGCGTGCGGCCTCGTTGGAGATCGAGGCGGACAGCATCCGCGCGATCAACGACGCGTTCCGCATCACACGCCCGGACGGGTCGGTGGACGAGGAAGCCAGCGCGGCACTGGTGGCCCAGCTCAAGGAAAGCCTGGGCCTGGACTACACCGAAGGCACAGTCGCCGACGACATCCACACGCGGTTCATCAAGGAAAAGAAGGGCTTCGGCGTCATCGGCCAGATCGTGGCGATGGTGGCGGCGGTGGCGATCTCGATTGTCACGGCGGGGGCGGGGGCTGCCCTGATGGGCGTGGCCGTGGCACAGATGACGGCGATGCAGGCAGCGGCCGTGGCCATGGTGTCGGGCACGTTGTCCAGCATGGTGAGCCAGGTAATTACCACCGGTTCGCTGAACATCGGCGCTGCGTTGAAGGCCGGTGCGATCTCCGGCCTGACGGCTGGACTGACGCATGGCGCGCTAGGCGCGCTGGGGCTCGACAAGGCTGGCATCGGCAGCATTGGCGACAACATCGCGCAGGGAAACTGGACCCAGGCGGCAGGGCAGCTGGGCAGCTATGCCCAGGCAAGCGTTGTCCGCTCGGCGATCAGCGCCGGGATTACGACGGTCGCGTACGGCGGCAGCTTCGGGCAAGCATTTGCCGGCGGACTGGTGAGGGATGCCGCAGCGCTCGCGGCAAACGCGGCCGGGGTGAAGTTGCCGGGGATCGGGTCGGAGGGGGCGACGACGAACAGCATCATCGCCAACGCGGCAGCCCACGCGTTGATCGGCTGCGCGGCGCAGGGGCTGACGGGTGGGGATTGTGCGGGTGGGGCGGTTGGCGGGGCGGCATCGGCTATTGCGGCGCCGTTGATCCGGGATGGGATCTACGCCGACAGTGCGGTGCTGAACTACAGCGATGACCCGGTGCGTCAGGCGGTGACGGTGGGGTTGGCGACGCTGATCGGCGGTGCCACTGGGCAGTTGCTGGGGGCGAATGCCACGTCGGCGGCGCTGGCCGCGCAGAACGAGGCGCTAAATAATGCGACCTCGCGCGGTCCAGCGCGAGGCATTGCTGCACGGGAAAATGCGAGGTTGATGACCGAGTGCGGCACGGAGTGCACGCAGGAAGACTTCGTCAACATTGATAAGCAGGTTCGCGAAGTTGAACGCGTCGCCACGTTGGCGAAGTTGAATAGACTTACGCCTGAGCAGGCGATGCAATTGGCTGACTCATTGTCGAATCTGTTGCCGTACTATGGTTCAGCGGCGATGCTGTATCAGGCGGTGACGGGGCAGACGCTCAGCGGCCAGGAACTGGGGACGGCGGACCGGTGGTTGTCGGGAATTCTGGGGGCGATTCCGGCGGGCGCGGCCGCTTATGGCAAGCTCAGCGAGTTTGTAGTTACCAAGGGCCCACTTGCTAGTGGGGTACTTGCGACGTCTGGGGGAACAGCGAATGCAGCAAATGCAGCTAAGCTTGCGGACGATCTCGCATCGAAGATGGCCAAACCTATTGTCTCAGACACAAAGCTTGGCGGTTTGATCGACGACTTGTATCGTGATGGTGCGAAAATTGGCACAGGAAGCACAGCTGATGCTGTCCGTTATGAAGCCCACACCGGCAACCCTGTAGGTGGTGTGTTCCATACTCAGAAGGCACAAGACTATTCGGTTGCGCTGCAAAAATGGCTGGACTCGAATCCAAACGCGCCGTTTAACGATCGCTCCGCAGCTCAGAACGTTTTGCGAGACCTTCAGAATGCATTGAAAGGGAAATTATGAGTACTTGGCAAGAGTTCGTTACTGAACTGATCCGATGCGATGTGCTCAGTTCGGCCAGAATACAGGCCATTGAGGAGTGGGGTGAGGACATTCCCACAACCGTTCTGTTTGGAAAACTAGGCAAGGCTCTCGCCGAACATTTTGACGAACTGAATCCTGATGCACGTACCCATATTTTCCAAGTTATCGAGAGCGGCCTCATTACCAACGACGGCGCTCTCAAAGCGTTTGTGGCAACTGGCTTGCTAGAGGCGCTTTATTTACGTGCATCTACTGGGCCTGGGCGTTGGAATCGGATTAGCGACTATCTCGGCCCGCTTTCCGCGGCCTATCTGGCGGAGTGGGAAAGACTGCATCATTAGTAGAGGAACCGGATTTCGCAATCGAAAGCCACAGCCGGCGGCTAGACTTGCGCATTGGCGCGCCCATGTGGGCGCGCCTTGCTCTTTGACGAAGCCTGATTGTTCGGCCAAAAACGGCGTCTGGGGCAAAAACTCGGAAGGGAACCTGCGTCGGGGCGCTGATGGCCTGCAAAGCCAGGTTGCATAGGTTGCGGGCCGTCGCCAACGTGGGGCGCGTCGGGTGCTGGATATGGTGCCATTGGCGGCGCGGCCTCGGCCATCGCTGCGCCGTTGATTCGGGATGGGCTGTATGACGGTAGCCAAACCGTCGTAGAAAACGACGATGGCACGCAGACGGTGAAGTACGAGAACACCGGCTACAACGCGGCGACCGTGGCACTGGCGACGCTGATCGGTGGCTCTGCTGGTGCGTTGCTCGGCGCGAATGCAACGGCTGCGGCACTGGCGGCACAGAACGAGGCGCTGAACAACTCCACGTCCGACAAGGTGGTGAAATGGGTTAAGGAGACCTACAAAAATCCTCTTGGGGACTTGGCACGTTGGGGCAAGGACTTCCTCGGTATGCTACCGGGGCAGACGCCGCCGACAGAAGCCAACCCGCTGGTGGACGCCACCAACAGCGGCAACCCGCCGGCGATGGGCGGCGCGGTAATTACACCGCCAGTGGCAGCGTGTACGCCCGGTGGACCGTGCGTGATGACGCCTCCGATCGCTGCGCCGGGGGCCCCAGGCAATGCAATGCTGTCAAATGAAAATGGTGGCGAGAATGCAGAAAATAAAGCCACGAACTCTGGTGATTCTTCGCTTCTGGACCCCAAGGCTGAGAAGCATGTTCTCTACGGCGATGGTCCCAATTCCGGAGGCCACCTTGCCGGTGTTGGTAAACCAGGGAAATCAGAGTTTCTGACATCGTGGGGGCCACAAGAAGTCACCAATGCGATATTGGATATTGCCACCAACCCTCAGACGCGGTGGTCCGCATCTGACCCAAGAAATGGGTATGTGACGGGTTCGGGAACAGTCAACGGTGTCGAAATCAAGGTGGTCATTGATCCAAATAAGGGGCGCATCGTGACCGGCTACCCAACCAATTTGCCGAGGAATCCAAAATGACCACGCTGTCGAACAATGATCTGATTGAAGCCAACTTGCTGTTCGTTCTGAATGAGTTGGAGGGTCAGCCAGAGATTGCGGCCTACTACTCGACGACGACGTTATCGTATGAGGAGCAGATGGCACAAATACGCGAGTTCATTGAGCTAGCGGGGGAGTACGGTCTTGCCTATGAATACATCGGTGGCGCGCTGGAGTCCTTTCCATTCAGAGTCTCCGGAGCTGCGGCTATCAAGCTCTTGGAGGTTGGTCTGCTAATGGGCTTTAAATCGGAGCTGGATTTGGACAAGAGGTTTGACCGACGCTAGCAGGGTTGGTTACTTACCCCTGTGCGGCGAGACCCGGCTCCGGCGGGTTCGTCGTTTCTGCGGGTTGCTTTACGGTTCCGACGCGGAACCGCATACCGTTTGCACGTCATCGACGACGACGTGCTCGCCCTGCAGGTCGAAGCGCACGAACTGGCGCCGACCGTCGGGGAAGCGTTTCTCGACGAGCCCCTTGGGGGTGTCCGGCGTGGAGACGTAGATGGGATTGCCCCGAGCCAGGTGGGCGCGGGCGACCTCGTCACTGTCGTCGTTGGCCATAGCGTCGAAGAGCGCGTCCTGCTCGGCGGGCGACATCTGATCGAACGGTGTCAGCGGTGACATAGCGACGTGGGACAGTTCTCCAAGGCCGGACAGCCTGATCGGGCAGCTCCCGCCGGCACTGCGTCCGGGCAACGTGACGGACCCGTACACCGAAGGCCAGAAGCTGCAGCAGGCTGCGCTGGCCCAGACCGGGCAGGACAGCTTCATCAATGGCCTGGCGTGGGACAACCAGAACAACCTGTCGGTCGCGGACCAGGAAAAACTGGCGCTCTACAAGAACGCGGCGGACTACGCGAAGGCGCGCCACATTGCGCTGGGCACGGCCCTGACCGATGACCAAGTAAAGGCGCTGGACGCGCCGATGCTCTGGTACGTGGAACAGGCCGTGCCGGATACCCGATGCACACGTTCGACGATTTGGCTAAACTGCAGATAAAAAATAACAAGCTACCGCCTACAGGGAGTTCCGACATTCCAAGAAGGAGTAAAAAATGAAGGCAGGTCGATGTATTGAGGTGCTGAATCCTTATGATTGGATGCCGCCGTATGGCGAAAACGGTGTTTCACTCGTTAATCAAGGTTTAGATTTAGTTATTTCGATCGGATTCGATGGTCCAGAAGGTCTTCCAAATCATAAAGAATTGCTGTTCACACATGCGCCATTTTTTTGTAAGAGTTCGTTCCCTGGGCCGGGAATGCTTGTTTTGGACCCTGCCAGAACCATCGACCCCGAGCTATTGGGAGCACTCGTCGAGTATCCAGAATCTGAGGCGGCTGTCGTTTGGAGCGATCACTTCGGCGGGCTTTGGAAAATGAAACATTATAGAATAGCGTTTCTTTCCGAGAATTTGATGATCGAGGTTATCGCCAATAACGTTATATTAAGAAGTGCTGCGGAGTCGTCCAATTTGTAGAGTTTTGTTGGATTTTGTCGCGTCGCTGCCTCCAAGGGGTAATGAGCGGGGACCGCCGCCATGCCCGACGACGTGCGCAAGATGGCCAGGTAAATGAAATGAATGAAAGGTTGAAGGTGAATGAAGCCTATCGTGCGATGTTTATCTTCTTGGAGCAGTACTACGAGAGGGATGGTTGCCAAAGCGACGACATCGCAGTAATGCTGAGCGGGATGGCGCAGACGATTTGGGCTGACGGAGGTACAAACGATCCCGCTCAATGGAGCGATTGGCTAAAGGCAGTCCGCACCGCCAAGAGTGAAAACCCATGATAGATTTGCAGAACCTGGCTCCAGGCCGGTTCTTCGCTTCTGCGCGGCTGCATTACGGGCGCAGACTGTTTGTTACCTTTCAACTCGGCTGACTTTTTTGCTGCGCTGTTGAGGGACCTTGAAAGCAATCGGTCGGAGTGGGAGAACATAACGCTCGACAGCTTTTTAGAGACGATGGAAAACTGAATCCGATCGATGGATAACTATTCCGCACAGGAAGTCGGGCCGCAAGTGGGCAAATTCCCTTGATCTAGCACCGGCCCTCCAAGCCGGACATTTACTCATAGATCCTAGACGCATACAGAATATCGGCCAACGTCCTCCAACTCGGCGTAATGGGAATCTCTTGACCCGTGTTCTTATCTGAATTCGAATGGCTTAGGGGCCAAATGTGTAGTTGGGGTGACGCTGGAGCAGCTAGCGGTTGCGACAGCAAGTGGGAACCCGGCAAATATGAGCGAAATTCAAAATTTACGGCTTGTCATTGCCGAAGTACTGGATGAAGTGGCTTCTTCTTTTCCTGACGACACTGCGAAGAATGTTCAGGAGCTACTGAGCCACGGCGAGCCTGGCGTGGCATTAGAGATCTTATGTACGCAACTGGCTGAGTATGAGATCGAGGTGGCTCCTGACAGTAAGTCCCGGCTGCGGCTGGCTGCTGAGTTATTGGGCATGTCTTGGACCGCCCTTTGGGGGGCAAATAGCCCGCCATGATGTAAGTACACGGGACGAGGCCCTAGCACCGGGCGGCATGGGACTGTGCAGGCGGGGCCATTGGCGAGGCGGCGAGTGCGATCGCGGCGCCGATGATCCGGGACCAAATCTATGCAGATAGCCCGGTGCTGAACTTGGTTGTCGGGGATTCTGGGGGCAACCTGCTGGTGCGGTGGCTTACAGCAAGCTCAGCGAGTTTATAACGGTACTCCGTTACCAAAATTAGACTAGCTATGACCTATACGCACTACGCCGTTGTTAGCGAAACTTGCCCGGTTTGTAGTCAAGGCCGTGTACTTGTGGCATCGGAGGGGGCTGGGGGCGACCTATTTGTTTTCTGCGAAGACTGTGAGTCCGAATGGTGTGGGCCGCAAGATTCACGCGACGCTAGCTTAGCTACCCGAGATAAGCACCCGTTCTCGCGTTATCTCGAGCCGGAAGATTTGGTGGGCCATCAGTGGTGTGCCCGGGTGCTAAATAGGTAAATACAAGCGGTAGCGCCGAGTGAAAGATCTCGGTATGGGACCATGGGCGATATCTTGGTCGAGAGAACCTTCGGAGGAATCAAAAGTGACCGCAGATCCCGACCGTTACGCGAAGCTCGAAAAGTTACTCCGCGATGCCTTGGATAAGGTCAGCACCGTCCTGCCTGAGCGCGATAAAACGGATGTGTCCGAGTACTTGGACTATGGCGAATATGGGGTTGCGTACGAGCTACTAACCTTCGTGCTCGACAAACAGCAGATTGCGCATCCGAAAGAGTTGCGTCAAGCGGGGGGGGAGATGGGCTTGCTTGAATAAGCAGGTTTGCGAAGTTGAACGCGTCGCCACGTTGGCGAAGCTGAATAGACCTACGCCCGAGCAGGCGATGCAATTGGGCGACTCATTGTCGAATCTGTTGCCGTACTATGGTTCAGCGGCGATGCTGTACCAGGCGGTGAGGGGGTAGACCCTCAGTGGTCAGGAACTGGGGACGGCGACCGGTGGTTGTAGGGGATTACGGGAGCGATTCCGGTGGGTGCGGCGGCCTATGGCAAGCTCAGCGAGCACGGGCATTGGTGGAGGTCCAACCGGGGCGGTCTGGGCCTCAATAAAGGTGACCCAGCCAACCTATCCGGGGGCCGTCATTCCCAAGTCTTTTGAGACGTAATTGCCAAATGGGCAAAGTGTTTGCGTGCATGGCAATGCGACCTAGCATTTGGCTGAATATGCTCAGATGGTGGCTACAAACAATCCTCCAAATGTTGTCCGGCTCACGACAAACAGCAACTGGCGAGCTTTCGGAACGCTCTTTCCAGTGAAATGAACATGCGCCCACTAACTACCGAAGAGAGAAAGCTCATAGCCGGCTTCGCTTCTAAGCTTGAGGAAGCTGAGCGGACACAGCTCCTCGTGGATCTGAGGAACTCCTCAGCAATTCCGGCCAGCTCTGATGGATCTAGCGTCATTTTCGAGATCGCGGGCTACAAGCGGCCCATGTATCGTGGGCAGCATCCGTTTGGCGTTGAAGGAAGGATGCTTGACAGTGAAGGCGTCGAAGTATCCGTCATGCTCCATGCTGATGAGAACGGACGTCTGCTTGAACTGGAACTCATACGTTGGGACTCAAATAATCTTCTCGGGCCGCGTTGGGAAACGCTTCGGCTGCAGTAATGCCCTGCAGGAAAGAAGCATGGCGGCGACCCAAGTATGAGATAAGGATCCACCTGTAACCTCTGGTGTGAAAGTCGAAGGCTTCACTTCTCCACGAGTTACTGTGTACCCAATTTACCAAGGATCTAAATGAAGCTCGTATTCTCATATGCAGATGGCGGCGTTCATCCGGTCGCGGGACAAGTGTATTACTGGCGACCTATGGCGGTCGACGTGGAGGATGCTTCTCGCTATAACCGTTATGTTTGCGGCGCCCTAGGCGCGATTGCTCAGACCACCGATGACTGTGATCGTTTGTTATCCGCTTTCGATGCAGTCGAAATGGGCCAAGAGAAGATGATTGAAACAGGCGGCAATGATGTCACCTTGACAATTACTTTAAGCGGAGTCCAGATCGACATTGAGGCAAACGACAACTGGGTGGGAACGCCAGAAGGGAAGTTTAGTTTGCGGGAGTGGCGTTTGATATTGGAGGGTTGGAAACGCTTTCTTGCAATGCCAGAAAGCTTGGATTCAATTGTCGAGGTGTTGCTGTAGCCCTTTACGCCTGTAATTTCCACGTAGAGTCCGCTGAATCGTGATTGTGCGAAGGGTGCCATTGGTGGCGCGGCCAGTGCGATTGCGGCACCCCTGATCCGGGGTGCGTTATATGACGGTAGCCAGACCGTTGTGGACAACGGCGACGGCGCTCAGACGATCAAGTACGAGAACACGGTCTCCAACGCTGCGATGGTCGCTCTGGCAACACTCATTGGCGGTCTGCACCGCAGCTCGAGGCGATGTACGCTAGGAATCTTGAGAAGTACGGCGATAAGCTGGGGCCAACAGTCGACTGGCTTAGAGCCAAAGGAAAGAGCTGGGAGGAAATTAAAATTGAATCTGCAAGCTTGTCTGGCGGCAAGGATTTGGGATTCTAAGAATGGGCACAGAGGAAGCAACTATTATTCTCGGAAATGAATATGACGATGCCCTTAGAGATGCCATTCATACTGTCCTTGTAAGGAACGGTGCGGTCGGTATCGATAAGCTTTGGGGCGTTGGTGGATCCCAAGAAATTGAAAATCTGGTAGTTAGGCTCGGCATCGACTTGATAACGATCGAGGCAGAAACTTTCGTCGGCCTCACTATTGCTGGGCCGAAGGCGATTGTGGAGGATATTGCTCGACAAGTGGGGCAGATACACTCTTCTGACTGTACAAGGGAGCGTTAATGAAAATCTCAATTTACAACCGCGTGCGATATGTCGGCCGGGAGAACCCGCACGACGGACTTAGCGTGGGAGCTATCGGGTACGTTATCGAAGACTATGGCGATGGCAACTACGAAGTCGAGTTCTCCAATGCTGACGGCACAACGAGGGTACAAGCTGTGATCCAGATACGGGATCTAGAACTTGCAGAAGTGTAGCAAGGCGAACCCGGCCGGGGCAGGGTTCGTCGTTTCTGCGGTGTTGCTTTACGGCTCTGGAGAGGAGCCGGATACCGTTTGCACGTCATTGACGACGACGTGCTCGCCCTGCAGATCGAAGCGCACGAACTGTCGCCGGCCGTCGGGGAAGCGCTTCTCGACGAGCCCCTTTGGGGTGTATGGGGTCGAGACATAGATGGGGTTGCCACGAGCGAGGTGGGCGCGGGCGACCTCGTCGCTGTCGTCGTTGGTCATTGCGTCGAAGAGCGCGTCCTGCTCGGCGGGCGACATCTGATCGAACGGTGTCAGCGGTGACATAGCGACGTGGGACAGTTCTCCAAGGCCGGACAGCCTGATCGGGCAGCTCCCGCCGGCACTGCGCCCGGGCAATGTGACGTTCTACTACGACCCGTACACCGAAGGCTAGAAGCTGCAGCAGGCTGCGCTGGCGCAGACCGGGCAGGACAGCTTCATCAATGGCCTGGCGTGGGACAGCCAGAACAACCTGTCGGTCGCGGACCAGGAAAAACTGGCGCTCTACAAGAACGCGGCGGACTACGCGAAGGCGCACCACATCGCGCTGGGCACGACCCTGAGCGATGACCAGGTAAAGGCGCTGGACGCGCCGATGCTCTGGTACGTGGAACAGGCCGTGCCGGATCCGCGGTGCACGGCGGCGAGCACGATCTGTCCGCCGGTCAAGGCGCTGGTGCCGCAGGTGTACCTGCCGGAAGGCTACGCCCAGGCCCTGGCGGCGCCCACGGGTGGCACCATCAGCGGCGAGACCATCAGGCTGACGGTCGATGGCCAGCTACGCAACAGCGGACAGGTCATTGCCACCGACACGCTGGCGGTCAGGGCCGGAAGCCTGGACCTGAGCCCGAACGTGGTGTCGATCGGCACCAATGCCTACAAGGCACAGGGCGGCTGGAACGTTGTTACTGGCACCGTGGTGCAACCGGGCGGCTTCCTGTCGGCGATGCATATGGAGATCGAGGCGGACAGCATCCGCGCGATCAACGACGCGTTCCGCATCACGCGCCCGGACGGGTCGGTGGACGAGGAAGCCAGCGCGGCACTGGTGGCCCAGCTCAAGGAAAGCCTGGGCCTGGACTACACCGAAGGGACGGTGGCCGACGACATCCACACGCGGTTCATCAAGGAAAAGAAGGGCTTCGGCGTCATCGGCCAGATCGTGGCGATGGTGGCGGCGGTGGCGATCTCGATTGTCACGGCGGGGGCGGGGGCTGCCCTGATGGGTGTGGCCGTGGCACAGATGACGGCGATGCAGGCAGCGGCCGTGGCCATGGTGAGTCGCTAAATAACGCTACTTCGCAAGGGCCGGC
The DNA here is from genome assembly GCF_003854935.1 of Cupriavidus pauculus. Lineage (NCBI taxonomy): Bacteria > Pseudomonadati > Pseudomonadota > Betaproteobacteria > Burkholderiales > Burkholderiaceae > Cupriavidus > Cupriavidus pauculus. The sequence goes on along the minus strand of NZ_CP033969.1, from coordinate 3,275,730 downwards.
ACGCGGCATCGCTGCTCGGGAAAATGCGCGGCTGATGGCGGAATGCGATACCTCGTGCACGCAGGAGGACTTCAACCGCATTGATACCCAGGTTCGGCAGGTGGAAGCTGGGGCGACGCTTGCGCGAATGAGCAACCTGACACCGGAACAGGCGCTGAAGCTGGCCGGCACGCTATCGAATCTGTTGCCGTATTATGGTTCGGCCGCGATGCTGTACCAGGCAGTGACGGGGCAGACGCTGAGCGGTCAGTCGCTGGATGCGGCGGATCGGTGGTTGTCAGGGATTCTGGGCGCAATTCCGGCAGGTGCGGCCGCTTATGGCAAGCTCAGCGAGTTTGTAGTTACCAACGGCCCACTTGCTATTGGGGTACTTGAGACGTCTGGGGGAACAGCGAATGCAGCAAATGCAGCTAAGCTTGCGGACGATCTCGCATCGAAGATGGCCAAACCTATTGTCTCAGACACAAAGCTTGGCGGTTTGATCGACGACTTGTATCGTGATGGTGCGAAAATTGGCACAGGAAGCACAGCTGATGCTGTCCGTTATGAAGCCCACACCGGCAACCCTGTAGGTGGTGTGTTCCATACTCAGAAGGCACAAGACTATTCGGTTGCGCTGCAAAAATGGCTGGACTCGAATCCAAACGCGCCGTTTAACGATCGCTCCGCAGCTCAGAACGTTTTGCGAGACCTTCAGAATGCATTGAAAGGGAAATTATGAGTACTTGGCAAGAGTTCGTTACTGAACTGATCCGATGCGATGTGCTCAGTTCGGCCAGAATACAGGCCATTGAGGAGTGGGGTGAGGACATTCCCACAACCGTTCTGTTTGGAAAACTAGGCAAGGCTCTCGCCGAACATTTTGACGAACTGAATCCTGATGCACGTACCCATATTTTCCAAGTTATCGAGAGCGGCCTCATTACCAACGACGGCGCTCTCAAAGCGTTTGTGGCAACTGGCTTGCTAGAGGCGCTTTATTTACGTGCATCTACTGGGCCTGGGCGTTGGAATCGGATTAGCGACTATCTCGGCCCGCTTTCCGCGGCCTATCTGGCGGAGTGGGAAAGACTGCATCATTAGTAGAGGAACCGGATTTCGCAATCGAAAGCCACAGCCGGCGGCTAGACTTGCGCATTGGCGCGCCCATGTGGGCGCGCCTTGCTCTTTGACGAAGCCTGATTGTTCGGCCAAAAACGGCGTCTGGGGCAAAAACTCGGAAGGGAACCTGCGTCGGGGCGCTGATGGCCTGCAAAGCCAGGTTGCATCTAAGGTTGCGGGCCGTCGCCAACGTGGGGCGCGTCGGGATCGGTGGCTCTGCTGGTGCGTTGCTCGGGACGAATGCAACCGGTGCGGCGCTGGCGGCACAGAACGAGGCGCTGAACAATTCGCTGAGTGTGAAGATCGTGCCACGGCCGGTCCCGACGCCGTTTGGCGTGGTGATGATGCCGATGCCGGTGGTGACCAATGACCCGATGGGCACCCCGAACAACGGGCCGCAGAAATCAGATTCGCTTACGAATCCGCTGGAAGAGCAGAACAGCAAGGGCAATGCCATTGCGACGCCGAACAATGGACCGCAGGGTTCGATATTGACGGGCACTCCCGCGAGCGGTCCTCAGGGGCGAACGATTCTGGGCAATCCAGGGTGTATGCTGGCGCCGGTGCTTTGCGCGGGTCTTACCGCAATTGCCCAAGCTCAGGACGGGATTGACGCGCTGTCCAATGCGTCCGGAGCTTCAAACGTTGCTTCCTATGGACCATTAAAGGATCAACTCTCAAATCAGAATCTTGCGAATATAGCGGCGCAAGATTCAAGGCTGGCTGCCGCAGTAAGCGGGTCTGGCACAGGAAACCCCAATTTCTCCATCGGCTCCGGTACTGCTGTTGAAGCTGACCGACTTGGGAAGGCTTGGGTCGGCGATGGTGCAACTCGTACTAGTGATGGACTCGGTTGGATAAGTGCTGACGGTGCCCGCGTCTACAGGCCGCCAACGGAGAAGTCCTCGCCGTTCGCCACTACAGGAGTGCAGGCGAACTTTGAGTCGTACACGTGAATCCCGTGACTGGTCAACGCACTAAGATTAGCAATGGCCACTTGAACGTAACGAAATAGGAGCCCTCCGTGCATGCTGTTGTGAAAGAAATAACTTGCGATCAAACTGATTTGGCGTCCTTTACCCCGCCGAATCCCGCTTGCTTCACGTTGACACTTCGGCTGCGCATCGGGCTGCCTGATGCCCCTGGTGCCGACGACTTCGAATGTCACGTTTGCACCCCCACGTGGTTGACGCAGACTATTTCGGGGCCTACTTGGGGGCGTCATCTCATGATCGTCCCTGAGTACGACCTGGCGAAGATGGAAGACTCCATACATCGCTATGTTGCATCCTGCTCAGGCGAGAATTGGGCGAACATTGCGTCGAAGTTGGCAAGAGTTTTTGCCTGGGAATTTGAAGATTACGTCGCTTAAGCCCCGCCTTCTAGCGCTATCTCGAGCCGTAGGCTTGGTTGGCATCTAAGCGCCCGCGATGGCGCGCCTTGCTCTTTCGAAACCGAATTGCGCAGGCCAAAACCGCGTCTGGGGCAAAAAAATCGGAAACCCTGTGAGTACGTGGAAGCCCATTAAATGAAGACTATTCGTTTCGGTGCCGTCTATGGTGCCCCTCCAATCTTCTGTGCTGACGTTGATCAAATGGGTTACGTGGAGCCGGAGTCGCTACCGTTGAGCGAATCGCTACTTGCCGATCTTAGAGTTTGGGACCATGAGTATCAGGTAACTTTCCGGGAGGACTATCCTCCTGACTCGCAATTTCCTTCGGATAAGGATCGGATTCACCATAATCAGCGCGGACTAGAGCTTAGCCGGCGGCTTGGAGAGGAACTGGGTCCAGATACCCTCGTCGAGTTCCGCCGGCTGAAGGATTAGGCTGAAACCTCTGCAGTGCATTGGTCGGCGCGGCGCGGATCTGCCAAGGGAGAAAACTGCGCTTAAGGGGCGATTGGTGGGGCAGCGAGTGCGATTGCGGCGCCGTTGATTCGGGACCAAGTCTATGCTGACAGTCCGGTGCTGAACTACCGCGATGACCCGATGCGTCAGGCGCTTACGGTCGGCCTTGCAACGCTGATCGGTAGGTCGGCCGGTGCCCTGTTCGGTACGGACGCCACTTCCGCTGCGCTTGCAGCGCAGAACGAGTCGCTGAACAATGCGACCAGTGGTACGAAGAAGCCGCCCATACCGGACGACGTGTGCAAGATGATGGAGGCTGAACGACGCGCGCTGGGTCAGGTTAGCAATAAGCCGGGGATGGCCAATGCCGATGTGCCGCCGGTGGTGGGGCCGAGTCCGTTGGTGCTTGGTGGAGCCAAAGCCGGAAGCGGCAATATTGGTAGCATTCTGATGCCAGGGGGACGGCCAATCGGTACGTCAATCCTGGCGCGGGCCCCGGTATCAGAACGGTGACAACGGATCAATTCAATCAACTGCAGTTGCAATTGCTGAATGGAGCTACTCCGGTCAATACGCCAGCGGGATATGCTGGTACTTGGTACCAGAGGCCTGATGGCTCTGTCTTCGGCATTAGAACTAGTACCGGTAGTGGTACAACCATTGACGTGATTAAGAGTGCCGATCCTGCTCTGCCACCTGGATTTAAGGTTCACCCGAAATGACATTTGATCTTCAAGCCAGGGACAACTTCTCCGGTCTGACTGTCGCGGAGTACATAGAGACGGTTCCGGGTGAGTTGCCGATAGACGCTGTCGGGCTGTGGCAAATTGTTCCGACCGGACGATATGGCTATGAGCTGGCAGACGCGGATTTGACAGAATTTGTCAGAAGATGTGTGTTCGCCTTGTTGGAGAGCGGTGCAAAGCCAGTTGTGGGTGGCGGGGGAACCGAGTACGACTGGATTCTGGAACCCAAATATGGCGTTGATAACAAGGAGGTCGCAGATGCGGTGGTACAGGAATGGCTTTCTAATGGTGCAGGCGACACAGACCCAGGTGGCTTGTGGTTTGCCTTACCTTCACCGTATGTTGGAAAGCGCAAATAGTGCGTACGTCTTGAGGGCCCACGGGGGCGTGCACCAGCGCGTGACTCTCACATACCGAGGCACGGCGGTCCAGCATGCCCCAAAACTGGTCGAGTTTTTTCGCAGTAAGCATCGGGAGCCATTGGCGCGAGCTGACCGACGACGCGACGTCCTTCAGTGCGTTAAGGCGCGTGACCAGAGTGGGATTCGAAGCGACACTCGACAGTAGGGCGGAGATGCCGTCGGCCAGTTGCTTGTCATTCAGAACACCTAGCATGAAAGTGAAGGCGGCGTTGCCGAACGACGGCATCTGGGCCTTGTTCATACCGCTCAGCCTGGCTTCGCCTTCCTTACTCGCCAAGGCCTTTTGAACGGCCGCGACTTCATCGTTCTTGATTTGCTGATGGCGCAGATTTCTCAGCGGCGTAGGCAATGGCGTTGGCCGCCTTCATTCGCGCTTCCAGTAGTCTCTGGTGTGACTTTGGAGCAGCTAGCGGCTGCAACGGCAGGCGGCAATCCGGCCATTTTGGCAATGAGTCTTACACGCGGTGGACATGCCGTTGTGGTGGACGGCGTGACAATGCGTGCGGGGCAGGCCGTTGTTGCAATTCTAGACCCCGCTCTTGGCTGGCAGTATTTCACGCCCGTTGAGCAATTTGTCAGGCAATTCTCCGGCCAAGCGATCTTTACAGGGAGGTAAGACTTTGGGCGAATGTATTGAATTTGATGGTGACGCAAAATCTCTAGAAAATCTTTATGGTAGTACTTTGACAATCAAGACGACCTTTGTACTCAAAGGTTCGGAGTGCTATCTGACCGCGCCCAATTCAGATCTATCGGCCAATGACAACATCGAGATTTTTTCCCCGGGATTGGAGAGAAGACTTGAGTTATTGGTTCCCATGTGGGTTGGCGGACCTGTATATATGGATACCGTCGAGGTATCAGGGACATTAGACCGGGCGACAACGCGCAATAAACTTGCGTCGATCTCGTGCATTTCAAAGTTTGTACTATTCAGAGATGATGAAGTGTATGAGGTGGTTTGATGCTACTGCCTGCTGCCCAAAGACGCCAGAATCCACGCCGCGCAGCACATTAAGCCGAACCTCGTCCATTAGCGTCCTGCGGGCACTCTTCCCAGTTCCCGCGCCAAGTCCCCAAGAAGCCGTTGGTTCGTAGCTGTTAAGGGCATCAAAAACGCGTTCCGCGTCACGCAGGCCGCCGCGCCCGGAGCGCAGAGCATTGGTGCTTCCACAGACGCGTTGAGCCTGGAAAAAATTGCTAGCCACGCCGCGCTGGAGTGCGCCGCGCAGAGCGCAACGCTCGATACGACGACAGCGGCAAAGATCGCCAATCCGGCGCAGGTTTACTCATCGTTGAAGGTGAATATCGATGCTGCTGCGAATTTCACGCAAGCTAGGCTCGGAAGCACCGTGTTGAGGGAACAGGGAATAACTGCTCGGGAACTGCAGGTGGCGATACCTGCCGGCACGACGCCGGCGCAATGGTAAAAAAATAGGTCGAGCCATTCAGTATGGCCAGAGCCAAGGGGTGAAAGTAACCATCACAGTAGTGAGGTAAAAATGAGTGAGCCGATTTGGGAGCGTATGGTTATTGTGACGGCCAACGATAAATTCATTTGTCTCGTGCCTCAATCTGGGTACCGATTAGCGATGGCTGATCCGACGGCGCCAGAGCGGTTGTTCGCGCCGGATGCTCCCGATAGCGTATTGAGTGAGGCAATTAAAGGTGCACTATCGGAGAGTAGATTCTTGACTCTCGAAGAAGCAAGGGTGATGAGATCACTGGCCGATTCGCGCGATGCAGAATGGGCACGATTCTTAATGGAACGCTACGGATACAAGTCGAAGCAAGCACTGTTCAAGAACATGAAGGGTTGTAGCGTCGTGATCTCGGGCAACGAGCTCATTCTTTCCCCTAGTCACCACGATAAGCTTGATAGCTGGGGTCGAAGCAAGGATGACGGCATCGAGGACGTGATCATTCCGTCCAACAGTTCGTGTTCAGCATTCGGGACGGCGTTGCGTTTAGCGCTTAGTCGATGTACGGGCTAGGTGCGTAGTCCGCGCACCCATGCGGGCGCGCCTTGCTCTTTAACGAAATGCTGTTACGCGGCCGAAAACCACGTCTGGGCAAAAAACTTGCAAAGGGCCCCGAGTCGGGGCGTTGCCCACCATCCAAGCCTTGCTGCATCTCTAGGGCTGCGGGCCATCGCCATCGTGGGACGCGTCGGGTGCTGGATACGGGGCCATTGGCGGGGCGGCGAGTGCGATAGCGGCGCCGCTGATTCGCGATGGGCTGTATGACGGGAAGCAGACCATCATCGACAACGGTGATGGCACGCAGACGGTAAGGTATGGAGACATCGGCTACAACGCTACGACCGTCGCGTTGGCGACACTCATCGGTGGCTCTGCTGGCGCGTTGCTCGGCGCGAACGCAACGGCTGCGGCACTGGCGGCACAGAACGAGGCGCTGAACAACTCGCTGAGCGTGAAGATCGTGCCACGGCCGGTGCCGACGCCGTTTGGCGTGGTGATGATGCCGATGCCGGTGGTGATCGATGACCCCATCGGCACACCGAACAACGGACCGCAGAAATCCGATCCACTTACGAACCCGCTGGAAGATCCGAACAGCAAGGGCAATGCAATTGCGACGCCGAACAATGGGCCGCAGGGTTCGACGCTGACGGGCACGCCCGCGAGCGGTCTACAGGGCCCAACAATTCTGCGTAATCCTGGGTGTATCTTGATGCCTGCGGTGTGCGCAGGCCTGCCGGCAATTGCGCAGATCTCGGACGGCGCCACAAACACGGCGGTTCGCCAAGCGGATCTAGACACACTTGCCCGCGAATGGCGTGAAATTTACACCGCAGAATGTCGTTGCTACAGGGACAACACCAAGCGGTCAGACGGTGTTCCTTGAAACCGGTAGTTCAAGCGCTGGTCTCCAGCATATCGTCCAGGAGCATGGTGCGGAGTTTGCAAACATGGGGGTGTCGCCGGCACAAATTCCAGAGGTTGTTATGCAAGCTGTCACGCAAGGCAAGATCGTTGGCTACCAGGGTTCGGGGACGGGACGCCCAATTTATGAGGTGACGGTGAACGGCCAACAACAACGGATCGCTGGATCGCTGTTACAGTCGGAGGCAATGGTTTTATCGTGGGTGCGAACCCACGCGGGAGCGTAAAGGGAGAAGAATAAAGGTAATGGCAGACTACCAATGTCACCCCTTGTGGGACTTGTCGCCGGGGGCGTATGGGGACATCGACCCTTACGCCTTGCCGATCTCGGACGAGTTAAAGCAGCGGCTTTCTGACTGGGCGCGTGCGTTTGATGAAACATTGAATTTGGCAGACCCCGCAAGCTCTGGCTTCAAGAACATGGACGAGGAAGCGGCCTTCAAGAGGCAGGGTATCCAGCTCGCGGAGCAACTGCAAAACGAACTTGGTCCCGAATACGTCGTTTCGGTCAAAGTTTGACTGATCGCTGCGCTGCGCTGCACGGGTCACGGCTTGCCTGCGTAGCAATCGTGCTCTGATTTGGATTCGACCGGTGCATCCGCGTGCCCTTGTGGGCGCGCCGTGTTCCTTAACGTGATGCTACTGGTGGTGGTCATCTGTGGCCAGGGGCGCCGGGTAAATCAGTGTTCCCACAGGACTGGTCGCCATCGAAGATCATGAATGACGTTTCAGACATTGCTACTGATCCGTATATTCCATGTACGGTCCAGTCCAATGGCAGAATCGTGAAAGATGGCACGCGCGACGGCATTGACATTCGCGTAGTGCTTGAGCCACCGAGCTAGGGGGGAGGAATCGTTACTGCCTTCCCCACAAACGTCCCGAGGAATCCAAAGTGACCGCAGATCCCGACCATTACGCGAAGCTCGAAAAGTTACTCCGCGATGCCTTGGATCAGGTCAGCACCGTCCTGCCTGAGCGCGATAAAACGGATGTGTCCGAGTACTTGGACTATGGCGAGTATGGGGTTGCGTACGAGCTACTAACCTTCGTGCTCGACAAACAGCAGATTGCGCATCCGAAAGAATTGCGTCAAGCGGGGGGGGAGATGGGCTTGCTTGAATAAGTAGGTTTGCGAAGTTGAACGCGTCGCCACGTTGGCGAAGCTGAATTGACTTACGCCCGAGCAGGCGATGCAATTGGGCGACTCATTGTCGAATCTGTTGCCGTACTATGGTTCAGCGGCGATGCTGTATCAGGCGGTGACGGGGCGAACCCTCAGTGGTCAGGAACTGGGGACGGCGACCGGTGGTTGTAGGGGATTATGGGAGCGATTCCGGTGGGTGCGGCGGCCTATGGCAAGCTCAGCGAGCACGGGCATTGGTGGAGGTCCAACCGGGGCGGTCTGGGCCTCAATAAAGTTGACCCAGCCAACCTATCCGGGGGCCGTCATTCCCAAGTCTTTTGAGACGTCATTGCCAAATGGGCAAAGTGTTTGCGTGCATGGCAATGCGACCTAGCATTTGGCTGAATATGCTCAGATGGTGGCTACAAACAATCCTCCAAATGTTGTCCGGCTCGCCACACAACAGCAACTGGCGAGCTTTCGGAACGCTCTTTCCAGTGAAATGAACATGCGCCCACTAACTACCGAAGAGAGAAAGCTCGTAGCCGGCTTCGCTTCTAAGCTTGAGGAAGCTGAGCGGATACAGCTCCTCAAGGATCTGAGGAATTCCTCAGCAATTCCGGCCAGGTCTGATGGATCTAGAGTCATGTTTGAAATCGCAGGTTACAAGCGGCCCATGTATCGTGGGCAGCATCCGTTTGGCGTTGAAGGATGGATGCTTGACAGTGACGGCGTCGAAGTATCTGTCCTGCTCCATGTTGATGAGAACGGACGTTTGCTTGAACTGGAACTCATACGTTGGGACTCAAAGGATCTTCTCGGGCCGCGTTGGGAAACGCTTCGGCTGCAGTAATGCCTTGCAGGAAAGGAGCATGGCGGCGCCCAAGTATGAGATTTGGATCCACCTGTAACGCTACTGGGCTGCGCGGCCCAGAGCCTGGACGGGGGGCGATTGCGCGGGCGGGGCGGCATTGCTATTACCGAGCCGTTGATTCGTGACGGGCTGTATGCGGGTAGCCATACCGATCGACAACGGGGATGGTACGCAGACGGTGAAGTACGAGAACACCGGCTACAACGCGGCGACCGTGGCACTGGCGACGCTGATCGGCGGTTCTGCCGGGCAATTGCTCGGCGCGAACGCAACGGCTGCGGCGCTGACGGCACAGAAACTGCGGCGTACCACAATCCGTCGAACGACTTGACGATGATCATTGACTCCAATGAGCGGCAGAATAATTACCGTTGACTATGGCAAGATCAAGCAATGAGCCACATCAATATCAATGAATACGAGCTACGTCAGTTGGCTCTGATGTGTGACTTCCTTATTGATTACACAGATCATAGGATCTCGCTGAACCGGCTACTTGATGTGCTGGAAGGGCTATTGTTGTGCGTTCCCAACTTGCCCTCTAACTGGCGTACGGAGTTCCATGAGCATTGGTTCTCGCTGGAACAAGCCCGGGCAATAGCACTAGATCGAGGTGAAGACGTATCAGTGTTTGCCGCAGAAATTGAAGCTGCCATTGCAGCATTGAAGGACTTAGTGGCTAAGCAACTCGATGTACCAGCGAAATGACGGCCTACACCTAGGATAAGTCCGTTCAATTGTTGCTTGGACAGCGTGCACGAAGGACCCGGCTTCGGCCGGGTTCGTCGTTTCTGCGCGGCTGCATTACAGTTCCGGAGCGGAACCGGATACCGTTTGCACGTTGTCGACGAGGATGTGCTCGCCTTGCAGGTCGAAGCGCACGAATTGTCGCCGACCGTCGGGGAAGCGCTTCTCGAGCCCCTTGGGGGTGTCCGGGTCGATACGTCGATCGGATTGCCCTGAGCGAGTTGGGCGCGGGCGACCTCGTCACTGTCGTCGTTGGCCATGGCGTCGAAGAGCGCGTCCTGCTCGGCGGGCGACATCGGATCGAACGGTGTCAGCGGTGTCATAGCGACGTGGGACAGTTCTCCAAGGCCGGACAGCCTGATCGGGCAACTCCCGCCGGAACTGCGTCCGGGCATCGTGACGTTCTACTACGACCCCGTAAACCGAAGGGCAGAAGCTACAGCAGGCCGCGCTGCCACACCCAAATTTCGTTGGATTTGGTCGCTGGGATCATGGAAAGGGCGGTGCCGGCGAGTTTTCCGCGTTAATCCCGCCCCCGCGACAGAACCCCGAAGGCTGCCATGGCGCGATCCCGCAAGAGCCCACTTTCACACCGGATCCAACCATTTATCTGCACGCTCCAGGTCACGACCGAGTATCACCGCCAGAAACCTGATCATGCCGTCCCGATAGGAGAACTCGACTTCAAAGCTACCATCATCGTGGTCTTTGGTAACGTACCCGATATCCCCAAAGCGAACGCCCGGCGTGCGGTCATCCGGACCGATATATCGCACATGATTGAAAGTTGCAATTGTCATTGGCGTCCCCTTTAAAAACCAGCGAGATGTTGACCAGGGGGCCGGCTGGGACCCCCCAAACCCTACCTGCGTGACACTACATTTTTGGGGGCTTCAGAGATTTGATGCCAGACAATCCCCGACTACTCGGGCAGACCGACGTCGCGGAGAGCGGTTGGTAGCGGGAGACCACAGGGCACCACCGTCGCCGCGGCACAACGGCCTGCACCCTGGAAGCGGCGTGGCTGCGCGGGGGTCCGCGCCCAGATGCCGGTTGACAGTGCACTGCAACTGAAGATCACCCCATACCTTCGGCTCCCATCCCCTTACAAATGAGAATGCGTCTCATGTAGAATTACCCCCCGACCGGCACAGATCACAAAGATGCCAGTCAACCGCAGGGTCGATGGACGGGTTTGTTGGGAAAGGGGGGGGGACAGTCATGCGTGTGCTGATCGTCGAGGACGATTCGCGGGTGAGGCAATGGTTGGGGACCAAGCTGCAGCAGAAGGGCCATGATTGCCGGCTGACCGATACGGGCGAGCACGCGCTCGAACTGATCCGGGGCGAGGCGTTCGATGCCGTGTTGCTGGACCGCATGCTGCCTGGCATCGATGGCATCGGCGTGCTGCGTGCGCTGGCCGATTATCCGCATCCTCCCGTCATGGTGCTCTCCGCCGTAGATCAGCCCAGCGACCGCGTAGAAGGGCTGCGGGCCGGTGCCGGGGACTATCTGGGCAAGCCGTTCGATTTCACCGAGTTGCTGCTGCGGCTGGAAGGGCTGGCCAAATGGCGTGCAGCGCCCGCTGACGCCGACTGGGTGACCCGGCTGGAAGACCTCTGCATCGACTGGCGAGAGCGCCGCGTCTCGCGCGGCGGCCAGGTCATCGATCTCACCGAAAAGGAATTTGCGTTGCTGCAGGTGCTGGCCGCCCATATCGGCCGGACGGTCACGCGCGCGATGCTGCTGGAGAAGGTCTGGGGTTACCAGTTCGATCCGCAGACCAATCTGATCGACGTCCACGTCTCGAAACTGCGCAGCAAGATCGACCGGAATTTCCCGCGCTCGCTGCTGCGCACCGTGCGCGCAGTGGGCTATGTCCTGGGCTGAGGGCGCCGCCCACCTGCTGGAGACGCGCACGTTCCGGCATGCCTCCGTGGTGGCGTTCCTGTTCCTGCTGGTGGCCATTGGCTCGGTCCTGCTGAGCGCGCATCAGATCGATGTGCTGCTGCACGGCCACGTGCGCGACATGGTGCTGGCCGACGTCCGCGCGCAGGAGCGCGGCCAGCATCTTGCCGATGCCCGGCGGCTGGCCGTGGCGCTGGCCCGCGACGAGGGCCGCGAGCGCGAGGGCAGCCGGTCGCTCGTCCTGTCCCCCGCGGGCGGGCTGTTGTTCGGCGACGCGCGCGTCCATGCCGCGCTGCGATGCGTGCCGCCGTGCGCGCTGGCCTGGCGCAATGTCACGGTCAGCAACCCCGATGCCGGGGAGGCGCGGTTGTTCGGCGTGCTGGTGCCGCTGGCCGACGGCGGCGTGTTTTTCAGCGGCTACGACATCCTGCCGATGCAGGAGCGGCTGCGCGTGATTCCGCTGGTGGCCGGCGCCGGCCTGTTCGCGGTGTTGCTGACGAGCCTGGCGATCGGCCTGCACGCCAGCGTGCAGAGCATGCGCCGCGTCGACCGCATCCGCAATGCGCTGCGCCGCTACGTGACCGGCGAGCGCGACGCCACGGTGCCGTGCCGCCGCAACGGCGACGAGATCGACCTGCTGGCGCAGGACATCAACCACGTGCTCGACCGCGTGAACCGGCTGATGGAAGAGGTCAAGAGCGTCAGCAGCCATCTGGCCCACGAACTGCGCACGCCGCTCACGCGGATGCACAACCGGCTGGCCAACCTGGCGGAGCGCGTGGACGACCCCATGCGCGACGACGTGCTCGGCGCGCTGGAAGAGGGCGAGCGCATCCAGCGGATGGTCCGCGCGGTGCTGCGCATCGGCGAAGTGGAGGCCGGCCGCTGCGCGCATGCCTTCGAATGGTTCGACGCCCGCACGCTGCTCGACGACCTGGCCGAGTACTACGCGCCGCTGGTGTCGATGTCCAACCTCGCCCTGCGGATCGACGCCGAGCCGGGCCGCGCGCTCTACGGCGACCGCGCGCTGCTGTTCCAGGCCCTGTCCAACCTTGTCGAAAACGCGATCAAGTACGCCCCCGACGGCAAGACGCTGCTGTTGCTGGCGCGGCGCCGGGGCGATGCACTGGCGCTGGGCGTTGCCGACCACGGGCCCGGCATTCCGGCGGACCTGCGCGGGCAGGCCGTCGAGCGGTTCCGGCGCCTGGGCGGCGCGTCGCAGTCGGGCAGCGGGTTGGGACTGGCGCTGGTCAACGCCATCGCGCGGCTCCATGGCGCCCAGTTGGTGCTGGAAGAAAACCGCCCCGGTGGCCTGCTGGCGGCGCTGGTGCTGGACCGCCGGCACTGGAGCGACCGCGCCACCCTCAAGGGCGCGATGAAGACGTAGCAGTCGGCTTGCCAGCCGCCAAGCCCTGCCGATCTTCCTCACCGCGCTGCATGTCCGACGGCCGCGGCTGCGGGTCTTCCACCAGCCGCTGGTACTGGTAGCGGAACGCGTTGCCGCCCACGCCCAGCAGGCGCGGCAGCGGCGTCAGGAAGTCGCGCCGGATCTCCACGGTCACGCGCCAGACCGGCGCGGCGGCGCGGGTGTTCGCCGGGGCGGCGCCAATCGTATCGAGCGACGCGAAGCGCTCCACCGCCACCGTCGGAATGTCGCCGTCGTCGAGATACTGGTGCGACGCCGCCGCCATCCGCGTGCGCAGTTGGCGGGCCACCACGGCGGGCGCCGACGGCGCGGCGGCGTCCACGTGGAACCGCTCCAGCGCGCGATCCAGCGCCACGCGCCCGACGGCGATGGTCAGGCCGATATGGCCGAGTTCGGCGAACATCATGGCGCCGGCGACGATCACCGGCAGCGCCAGCGCGGCCGGCTTGAGCGCCCCCAGCGCGTGCAGGACGGTTGGCAGGCGGGGCGTCATGACAAGTCTCTGACGGGGCGCCGCCGTCAGCCGAACACGACGAACGGCACGCCCGCGTGCACCGGCGACGCCATCACCGTGGCCGGCAGGCCGTAGACGTGGGCCAGGTTCGCCGCCGTCAGCACCTCGGCCGGCGTGCCACAGGCGGCCGCATGGCCGTCGGCCAGCAGCAGCAAGCGGTCGCACCAGCGCGCGGCCAGATTCACGTCGTGCAGCACGACCAGCGCGGCCAGCCCGTCGGACCGCGCGAGCGAGCGGACGCTGTCGAGCAGCCGCAACTGATGCCAGGGGTCCAGGCTAGAAATCGGCTCGTCCAGCAGCAGCGCCCGATAGCTGTCGGCTGGCTTGCACGCCAGCACCTGCACCAGCGTGCGCGCAAACTGCACGCGCTGTTGCTCGCCGCCGGACAGGCTCTGGTAGTCGCGGCGCGCCAGATGCGAGACATCGGCCAGCGCCAGCGCGCGCGCCATCAAACCGTCCAGCCCAGGCCGATCGAGTTCCGGAAACGGGTAGCCGCCCATGGCCACCACCTCGGTCACGTCCAGATCGAAATGCAGCCCCGGCGACTGCGGCAGCACGGCGCGGGTGCGGGCCAGCGCATCGGCCCGCCAGTCCGCCAGCGGACGGCCGTTCAGCGTGAGCATGTCGGCCGGATGCCCTGGCGCGGCAATCTCGCCGGCCAGTATCCCGAGCAGCGTGCTCTTGCCGGCGCCGTTCGCGCCCAGCACGCCCAGCACTTCGCCGGGCGGCAAGCGCAGGTCGATGCCGGACAGCACCTGGCGGCGCCCCCGGTGGCCCTGCAGATTCCGGGCGACCAGCATCAGCGGGCCCTCCGCGTCAGCATCCAGAGCAGGAACGGCCCGCCCACCAGACTCGTCACGATGCCGATTGGCAGCTCGGCGGGCACCACCACCATGCGCGCCAGCCAGTCGGCCAGCGTCATGGCGATGGCGCCGCCGGCCAGCGTGTTCGGCAGCAGCCAGCGATGATCGGCGCCAAGCGGCATGCGCACCAGATGCGGCACGACCAGCCCGACGAACGATATCGTCCCGGTCACCGCGACGATGGGGCCCACCAGCAGCGCGGTCAGCACGATCAGCCGGCGCCGCAGCCGCTTCAGGTCGAAGCCCAGGTGCTGGGCCTCGCGCTCGCCCAGCAGCAGCGCGTTCATCGCCCGCCAGTCACGCAGCAGCAGCGCGCTCAGCGCGGCCACTAGCGGCACCAGCCACGCCAGCATCGGCCACGTGGCGCCCGCCAGGCTGCCCATGTTCCAGAACGTCAGGTTGCGCAGTTGCACGTCGCTGGCCTGATAGGTAAAGAAGCCGACGATGGCCGCGCAGATCGCGTTGATGGCGATGCCGGCCAGCAGCAGGTTGGCCATGCCGGCGCGGCGCGAGCCAAGCCGGTAGGCCAGCATCGTCGCCGCCAGGCTGCCGGCGAACGCGGCCGGCGCGACGCCGGACAAGCCGTCGGCGCCAAGCACGATGGCTGCCACCGCGCCCGCCGCGCCGCCCAGCGAAATCCCGATCAGCCCCGGTTCGGCCAGCGGATTGCGAAACAGCGCCTGCATCACGGCGCCGGACAGCGCCAGCGCGGCGCCCACGGTGACGGCCAGCACGATGCGCGGCAGCCGCACTTCGATCAGCACGTTGCGCCACATCGCGTCGTCGCCCTGGGCTGCGGGCGACCACAGCAGCGGCAGCAGCCGGTCATGCGGGATCGATAGCGCGCCGCTGGCCGCCGTGCCCAGCGCGGCCAGCACGACCATCCCGCACAGCGCGGTGAAGATGGCGGGTCGATGCCGGCGCATCAGCGGCCCGCCGGCTGCGGCGCGGCCAGCCCGGCCTGCAGCAGGCGCAGGGCTTCGGGCAGGCGCGGGCCAAAGCCCAGCAGCAACAGGTCGTCCATCACGACGATGCGGCGCTGGCGCGCGGCCGGCGTGGCGTTCAGGCCGGGCTGCGCCAGGAACGCCTCGGGGCCGCCGCTCGCATTGACAGACATCGCCGTGGTCACGATCACGTCCGGCTTCAGCGCCGCGGCGGCCTCGGCCGAGAACGGCTTGAAGCCGGTCTGGTTGGCCAGCACGTTGGTGCCGCCGGCCAGCATCAGCATCGCGTGGCCCGGCGTGTCCTGGCCCATGCCCTGCATCCTGCCGGTATGGCTGCTGACGATCAGCACGCGCACCGGCTGCGCGGCCGGGCGGATGTCGCGCAGTTCGGCGTGCAGCCGGTCGACCAGCGCGCGGCCCCGCTCCGGTATCTCCAGCGCCGTGGCGGTGCCAAGGATGCGCTGGTCCAGCGCCGCCAGCGTGGACGCCGACGGCAGCGTCACGATCCGCGTGCCGAGCCTGCGGATCTGCTCCAGCGCCTGCGGCGGGCCGGCGTGGTCGGCGGCCAGCACAAGGTCCGGCTTGAGGCTGGCCAGCCCTTCGACCGATACCGACCGGTAGTAGCCAACCTTGGGCAGCTTCAGCGCCGCCGGCGGGTAGATGCTCGACGCATCGGCGCCCACCAGCGACGCCTGCGCGTCCAGCGCGTACACGATCTCGGTCACCGCGCCGCCCAGCCCGACCACGCGGGCGGGCGGCCCGGCCTGGGCCAGCCCCGCCGCGCACAGCAGGGACATCAGCGCGGGGCGCCACAGTGTCATGGTGAAGTGGAACATGGGTCAGGCGGCCAGCGCGACCGGGCACAGCGATTGCAGCAGCGCGCGCCAGGCCGGCAGTTCCGGCTGGCCCGGCTTGCGCTCGCCGAAGAACTGCACCACCAGCCCGCCGTCCGCATCGAACAGTTCCAGCGACGTCACCCAGCCGTCGACGGTCGGCTTGTTGACGATCCAGCTCGACGCCACCGCGCCGGTGTTCAGGTGCAGGTTGAAGGCGGGATCCAGCACGTTGAACCACGGGCCGGTGCGCACCAGCTTGTGCACCGGGCCGCTGTGGATCTGCACGATGCCCCGGTTGGCCACGAAGCACATGATCGGCAGGCCCGCCTCGGCGGCCCGGCCCAGCATGGTCTCCACGGCGATGTTGTCCACCTGTTGGGCCAGGTCGTCGCCCGCCGCGCGCAGGGCGCCCAGGCGCGACACCTTGAACTGGCGCAGCATCGCAAAGAAGTCGTGCGTGTCCTGCAGCCCGCGCCAGTGGGTGCGCAGCGCGGCCGGGTCGGCCGGGGCAGCCGCCTCGGCGACGGCCGCGATCGGCTCCACCGTCACCGGCGCCAGCGCGTCCAGCGCGTGACGGGCGACGTAAGCCTGCCATGCTTCGGCGTCGGTCGCGTCGGTGCGGTAGACCTTGTGCACGGCATCGCCGGCCTTGTCGAAGAACTGCAGGCTGTCGCGGCCGTTCTCGGTGACGGCGTAGAAATACCGCCAGCTACCGAAGAACAGGCGCAGGTCGATGTCCGGCCCGAGCACCAGGCCGACGGGGCCGTCGGCTTCGATGCCCTGGTACTGGCCGTGCCGCTCGTGCACGGCATGGTCGTTGCGCGACAGCGCCATGACCGGCCCCAGCGTGCCAAGGTCGCGGACCAGTTGCTGCGGCGTGCCGCCGAGCTGCCGGGCCGTCACGCCGCACCCGGCGGCCACCAGTTCGGCTTCGGTGACGCCCAGTTGCCGGGCACGATCCCGGATGCGGAGGTTCGGTTGGGCTGCCACCAGCGCCTGGTGGCGCTGGCGCAGCGTGTCGATGTGATGCGGTTCCATGTCCATCGTGTTGGTCGACGCGCCCGGTCAGGGCTGGATGTCGAAGTTGATCGTCCAGGTCTGCTGGCTGGTGTTCAGGGTCGGGTCCGCGTAGGCGATCTTGGTCAGATGGAAGCGCGCATACGTGGTGCCTTCGCCGCCGCGGATCAGGCCGCCCGCGTCGGGATTGGCGGCGATCACGTGCGCCACCGACGGCAGCCCGTTCGCGGCTGCAGCGGCGGCCGTCGGGAAGTACGTGAACCAGCCATAGTTCAGCGGGTTCGGGAAGTTGCCCGTGAAGGCCGGGTTCAGCACCGAAGCCGTCGCGTCCTTGATCCAGGCCGTCGCCGTGGCCGGTACGGCCAGCGTCGCGTCGGCCAGGTCGGCCAGGGTCGCGGTCAGGTTGTTCGTGTCGGTGAACCGGGCCGCCACCGGCTTGTTCGACGCATCGTAGAAACCGGCCGGGGTGCGCCCGACAAAGCCGGCCACCGTGCCCGTGCCCGATTCGCCGCCGTTCAGCTTGACGTTGTAGCGGTTGAACGCGATGTGCCACGTGCCGGTGGCGGTGGTCACGGCGCGGTTCACGAGGTCGTAGTAGACCCAGTCGGCCGATGCATTGACCTGCGCGGTGTGGACGGTGCCCGGCGCGTTGCGGTCGACGAAGCGGAAGCTCGGATAGCCGGACGTCGTGCCGCTGGCGCCGCCGTAATAGCCGGTGACCTGCAGGGCGAACACCGTGGACGGCGTGGCGCCCGTGGCGTCGGCCACGGCGCTGTTGGTGGTGATGACGAAGGTGCGGAACGTCGGGTACAGCGAGTGGTCGGTGGCCGCGCCGGTCACGCCGTACTCGAACACGGCCGAGCCGATGGCGTTGGCGCTGGAGAACACGCCGCTGGCCGAATCTTTCAGGAACACGGTGGCGGGCAGGGCGCCGCTGACCGGATCGGTCGTGGCGTTCTTCCAGGCTGACAGCGCGGTCCAGGTGTGGTCGAACGGGCTGCCGAACGCGCCGCCGTTGCCGGTGCCGCTGGTGCCGCTGTTGGTCCACAGCTTGGCCGTGCGGCCGCCGGTCTCGGTCTTGACCTTCAGGTCCCAGCCGGTGCCCGTGCAGGCCGTCTCGGCCTTGGTGTTGAAGTCGTAGCACAGCGACGCACCGGCCGCCGGCAGCTTGAAGCTCCACTCGGCCGTCTGCGTGAACGCCGATGTCGATGCCGGCGGCGTGGTCGTGCCGCCGCCGGTGTTGGTGCCGCCCGTGCTGGTGCCGCCGCCGGTGGCCGGCGTGGTGGTGGTGGCGCCGTCGTCGCCGCCACCGCAGGCGGCAAGGGCCAGCGCCAGCGAGGCGATGCCGAGCGCGCGCAGCGCGCGGCGGTGCAATGCGAGAGTGTCGTTCATGATGAATGCTTCCCCGATGTGTTCTTGTCAGCGGGCGACGTCCACGCGGAACCGTGCGCCCAGGTAGATAAAGCGCCCCGCCACGGGCCCGAAGTCACTGGCATTCGCAAAATCGCGTTGGCGATCGAAAAGGTTGTTGACGCCGACAAAGGCCGTCACCGACTTGCCGATCTTCTGGTTCAGCACCAGGTCCAGCGTGCCCCACCCCGGCGACCGCGCGCCCGTGGCGGCATCGGTCAGCTCGCTGCTCTGGAAGCGCGCGCGGGTGGTCAGCTCGGTGGACGGGAACAGGCGCCAGTCGGCCCCCAGCCGGCCCATGTGGCGCGGCCGCCGGGTCAGCTCGGCGCCGGTGTTCAGGTCCTCGGTGTCGGTGAACGTGTAGGCGGCCGTCAGGTTCAGCGTGTTGCTGGCGCGCCAGCGCAGCGACGTCTCGGCGCCCTGCGTGCGGGCCCGCGCCACGTTGCGGTACGTGTAGACCGCAATGCCGTTGACCATCGTGAAATTGGTCATGTCGGTCTGGATCAGGTCCGTCACGCGGTTGTAGAACAGGTTGGCGTCCACCGTCACGCGGTCGCGCCAGCTCAGTTGCCCGCCAAGCTGGAAGCTGTGCGACGACTCGGGCTTCAGGTCCGGATTGCCCAGCACGATGTAGCCCAGCGAGCTGTGGTCGAACAGGTAGTGCCGCTCCTTCAGGTTGGGCACGCGGTAGCCCTGGCCGTAGTTGGCGCGCAGCACGCCCTTCCAGGTATCGGTGGACAGCAGGTGGGCCCGCACGCCCACCTTGGGCGCGAAGTGGCTGCCGAAGTCCGAGTCGTGCTGGCCGCGCAGGCCGGCAATCACTTCCCAGGTCTCGCTGAGCAGGATGTCGTTCTGCAGGTAGAGTTCGCCCGACTGGCGCGACGCGCTGCCGGCGCCGGCCAGCTCCGACGTGCCGTTGACCGACTGGTCGAGCGTTTCTCGATGGAAGTCGCCGCCGAACTGCCAGAGCTGGCGGTACCACGCCGGCAGGTCAAACTGTGCCGACACGTGGTCGGTCTGCTGGGCCGATTTGCGCTCGGCCGTGCGGAAGTCGTTCGAATACTCGCGCGACGTGCTGTCGTAGGTCTCGTGCACGCCCGCCAGCCGCGCCCGCACGCCATTGTCAAAGCGCCACTGGCCGCCGTACGCATAGCGGTTGCGGTCGATGTCCTCGGTCTTGCGCTGCGGCACGTAGCGCGGCGGCACGTAGTACTGGTAGCGCTGCTCGTCGGTTTCGCGGTACGCGCTGGCGTCGAACCAGACGCGGCCGGCCTGGCTCGGCAACCACTCCAGCCGTCCGGCGTACTGCTCGCGGCGGATCTTGTCGCCGCGGCGCGTCCAGCCGTCCGGCTCGACGGCAAAGCCCTTGTTGTCCAGCCCGTCGGCGCTGATGCGCGCGCGGAACTGCTCGGTCCCGCCTTCGAGCCGCACGTTGCCATGCAGCGCGCCCGGCGATCCGTCGGCGTTCTGGCCGCCGTAGCTGCCCGCATCGGCTGTCACCGCGCCGGAGAATCCCTTGTCGATCGGCCGCGTGATGACGTTGATCACGCCGCCCATCGCCGAACTGCCGTACTGGGCCGAACTGGCGCCCTTGACCACCTCCACGCGGTCCACCTCGGTCAGCAGGTACTGCGAGACATCGACCGTGGAGCCGGTGCTGGCCGAGATTGGCAGCCCGTCGATCAGCACCAGCACCTGGTCGCTGGTCATGCCCTGCAGCGTCACCTCGTAGCCGGACTTGCCGTGGATCTCGCGCAGCTGCAGCCCGGGCACGTTCTCTAGCGCGTCCTTGAGCGTGCGCGCGTGGATCCGCTCGATCTCCTGGCGGTCCACCACTTCGGTACGGACGGGCGTCTCGTCCAGCGTCTTCTCGCTGCGCGTGCCGGTCACCACCACCGTCGGCAGCGGATCGCCGGTGCCGGACGGCTGGGCCCGCAACTGCGGCGCGGCGGAAAGGAGGGTGCCGGCAACGACGGCAAGATATTTGAGGCGCATTCAGGGGCGGATCGGGTCGCGCAAGGGCCCGGGGCGATGGCAGAAGAGGACCAAATGATAATGATTCGCGTCCGCATCTTTCCTTAAGAATGCTTAATGAAGCGTGCCGGGCGTTCACGAACTCCTGGCGATGACCGGCGCGGCTGCGTGAGCGGCGGCGGCCAGGTGTTCCACCAGCAGCCGCGCCGCCGGCGACAGGCTCGACGCGGCCCGGAACACGATGGCAAAGCGGCGCTGCGCCCAGTCGTCGGTCAGCGGCACCACGCGCACGCCCAGCGATGCCTCCAGCGTGCCGACCACCTCGCGCGGCACGATGGCCAGCCCCAGGTTGGCGCGCACGCAGCGTAGCGACGCGTCGAACGACGACACCACCACGCGGTACGCCATCGGCTTGCCCAGGATCGCGGCCTGGCGCATCAGCATCGTATGGACCGCGGTCTGGCCCGGCATGCCGACGTGCTCGAAATCCAGCGTTTGCGCGAACGCGCAGCCCGGCTGGTCGGCCAGCGGATGGGACGGATGCACCACGGCCGACAGCGAATCGGTGCGGTACGGGCGGGTCTCGAAGCCTTCCAGGTCGGCGGCGTCCCAGCAGACGCCCAGCGGCGCCGACCCCTCGCGCAGCGCCCGCACCACGTCCTTGCTCAGGTTTTCCTCGATCGACACGCGGATGTCGCGGTGCGCAGGCTGGACCAGGAAGCTGGCGATGTCGTCGGGCAGCGACTCGGCCATCGACGACACCGTCGCCAGCAGCCGCACCTGGCCGCGCACACCGGTGCCGTGGTCGCGCATGTCGCGCGCGGCGCGGTCGGTGGCGGCCAGGATGGCCCGCGCGTGCTCCAGCAGGATCTCGCCGGCCGCGGTCGGAATCACGCCGCGCCGCCGCCGCTCGAACAGCGCGGCGCCCACGGTCTGCTCCAGCTGGGACAGCCGCTTGCTGATGGCCGACGCGACGATGTGCTCCTGCTCGCCGGCGCGCGCCATGTTCCGCGTCTCGCAGACGGCGACGAACAGGCGCAGGGAGGTGAGGTCGAGATCACGCATGGCGGGTTTGCCTCCGGAAGGGGTGCGGGCATGGTAGCGGCAAGCGCCGAGACTTTCCAGATTGGAATCGATAACGTGGCGGATTACCGCTTCAGAGCGATCCTGGCACGTCATATAGTGGCTCCATCGCTTCCGCTCCGCCCCATTCCTACCCATGACATCCCATCCCCAAGCCCGGCCGGCGCCATGGCCGCGCCACGCCGTGATCCGCGAAGTCGGCCTGCGCGACGGGCTGCAGAGCCTCCAGACCATCGTGCCGACCGCGCAGAAAATCGCGTGGATCGCGGCCGCCCATGCCGCCGGCCAGCGCGAGATCGAGGTGGGCTCGTTCGTCCCGGCCCGGCTGCTGCCGCAACTGGCCGACACGGCCGAGCTGGTCGCGTTTGCCCGCACGCTGCCGGGGCTGTTCGTCTCGGTGCTGGTGCCGAACCTGCGCGGCGCCGAAAGCGCCATCGCCAGCGGTGCGGACCTGATGCTGGTGCCGCTGTCGGCCAGCCATGCCCATAGCCTGGCCAACCTGCGCAAGACGCCCGACGACGTGGTGGCCGAGGTGGCCCGCATCCGGGCCGCGCGCGACGCCGCCGGATCGAAGACGCTGATCGAAGGTGGCGTGGGCACGGCCTTCGGCTGCACGATCCAGGGCCATGTCGACGCCGACGAGGTGCTGCGGCTGCTGCAGGCGCTGCTGGATGCCGGGGCCGACCGCGTCAGCCTGGCCGACACGGTCGGCTACGCCGATCCGCGCGCGGTGCGAGCGTTGTTCGAGCGGGCGCTGCGGATCGGCGGCGAGCGCTTTCACTGCGGCCACTTCCACGACACGCGCGGCCTGGGCCTGGCCAACGTGCTGGCCGCGCTGGATACCGGCGTCACGCGCTTCGACGCCTGCCTGGCCGGCATCGGCGGCTGCCCGCACGCGCCCGGCGCCAGCGGCAACGTGGCGTCCGAAGACCTGGCCTACATGCTCGCCAGCGTGGGCATCGACACCGGCGTCGACATCGACGCGCTGCTGGCCCTGCGCCGCGAGGTCGCGCAGATGCTGCCTGGCGAGACGCTGCACGGCACGCTCTGGCGCGCCGGCCTGCCCCGGACATTCGCGCCGGCCGCCGCCCGCGCCGCCGCCTGACCCTTTCCGCGAGACCACCATGCAACAAGACAACTCCCTTCCGCTGGCCGGCATCCGCGTGGTCGAATTCACGCACATGGTCATGGGGCCGACGTGCGGCATGATCCTGGCCGACCTTGGCGCCGAAGTGATCAAGGTGGAGCCGCCCGGCGGCGACAAGACGCGCAACCTGCCCGGCCTGGGCATCGGCTTCTTCCGCGCGTTCAACCGCAACAAGAAGAGCGTGATCCTGGACATCACGACCGACGAAGGCCGCGCTGCCGCCGCCGAACTGGCCGGCCAGAGCGACGTGCTGCTGGAGAACTTCCGCCCCGGGCTGATGGAAAAACTCGGGCTCGACTACGCCACGCTGTCCAGCCGGTATCGCCACCTGATCTACGTCTCGCACAAGGGCTTCCTGCCCGGCCCGTACGAAAAGCGGCTGGCGCTGGACGAGGTGGTGCAGATGATGGGCGGGCTGTCGTACATGACCGGGCCCAGGGGCCGGCCGTTGCGCGCGGGGACGTCGGTCAACGACATCATGGGTGGCATGTTCGGCGCCATCGGCGTGCTGGCCGCGCTGCGCGAGCGCGACCGTACCGGCCAGGGGCAGGAGATCCAGAGCGCGCTGTTCGAGAACTGCGTGTTCCTGGCGTCGCAGCACATGCAGCAGTTCGCGATGACCGGCGAGGCGCCGCCGCCGATGCCGTCGCGCGTGTCGGCCTGGAGCGTCTACGACGTCTTCACGCTGGCCGACGACGCCCAGCTTTTCATCGGCGCCGTCAGCGACAAGCAGTTCGTCACGCTCTGCCACGTGCTCGGCCACCCGGCGCTGCTGGAGCGACCCGAATACCGCGACAACGCCTCGCGCGTGGCGGTGCGCCCGCAACTGCTGCAGGAACTGGGCGCGATCCTCGCCACCCGCCGCGCCGACGAACTGTCGCCGCAGCTCGAAGCCGCCGGCATCCCGTATGCGCCAATCGTCCGGCCCGACCAGTTGCTCGACGACCCGCACCTGAAGGCCAGCGGCGGGCTGGTGCCGATGCAGGCCGACGACGGCTCGATGGCGCCCACCGTGCTGCTGCCGCTGCTGATGGGCGGGCGCCGTCCCGGCGTGCAGCGGCCGCTGCCAAGGCCGGGCGAGCACACCGAGGAAATCCTCGGGCGCCTGCGCGGGCGCTGACCCGCCGCCGTACCGCTTCACTACAAAAAAACATGACGGAGACAACGATGTACCCATCCCCCGCATTGCGGGCCGGCCGGCGGTCGGCTCTGAAACTGCTGCTGGCCGCGGCCACGGTATCGGTGCTGCCGCCGGCCCTGGCCCAGGGCGGCAAGCCGCTGCGACTGGTGCTGCCGATCAGCGCCGGCTCCGGCGTCGATGCCATCGTGCGCGCGGCCGGCCCCGCGCTGGGCAAGACGCTGGGCCAGCCCGTGGTGATCGAGAACCTGCCCGGCGCCGGCGGCATCAGCGGCGCGGCCGCCGTGGTCAAGGCCGCGCCGGACGGCAACACGCTGGGCGTGGTGTCGAACAACCACGTCATCAACCCCAGCGTCTTCAAGTCGATGCCGTTCGACGCCATCAAGGACATCACGCCGATCAGCGTAATCGGCGCCACGCAACTGGTGCTGGTGGCCAATCCGAAGCTGCCGGCGCGGTCGGTCAGGGAACTGACGGCGCTGCTCAAGTCCAGGCCGGACGGCTACAACATGGCGTCGTCGGGCAACGGCACGATCATCCACCTGGCCGGCGAACTGTTCCTGAGCGAAGCCGGCGTGCGCGCCAACCATATCCCGTACAAGGGTACCGGCCCGATGATCACCGACCTGATCGGCGGCCAGGTCGACTTTGGCGTGGTGGCGCTGAACGCCGCGCTGCCGCACATCAAGGCCGGCACGCTGCGCGCCATCGGCCTGTGCGGTGACGAGCGGTCGGCCGTGGCGCCGGACATCCCGACCATCGCCGAGCAGGGGCTGTCGCACTACGACGTGGAAGGCTGGTTCGCCGTGGTGGGCCCGGCCGGGATGAAGCCGGCCGACGTCAAGCGCCTGCACGACGCCTTCGCCACTGCGTTCGCCAGCCCCGAGGTGGTCGAGGCGCTCCGGAAGCAGGCCACCGTGGTCAAGCCCACCACGCCCGAGGCGGCCGCCCAGTTCTTCCGCAGCGAGGCCAGCCGCTATGCGGCGCTGGTCAGGAAGGCCAACGTCAAGGTCGAATAACTCACCCACAACCGATTGCCAGGCAGCAACATGACCTTCTACAGGCTGGGCGATTACGCGCCCGTCATCAACCCCTGACCGCCACCGGCCGCCCGGTGGCGCGGAACCGCTTCCACAGCTTGCGCTGGTTGTCGCGGTCGTCCTGCACGCGGGCGGCCAGGAAGCCGCGCGCGTAGCTGGCGCCGGCGGAGGCCTTGCGGTGGTGCAGTTCCAGGTGGCTGAGCAGTCCGTCGGCCACGGCCATGTCGTTGCCCCAGCCCAGGTCGTCCTGCAGCTTCGACAGCACGCGCCGGTAGGGCTTCAGCGTCTTCGGCCGGAACAGGCCGGCGAAGAACTCGGTGGCGTAGCGCAGCTTCTTGGCCGCGATCCGGGCGCGGTGGCGGCGGTGCGCGTCGAGCTTGTGCAGCCCGCGTCCGCGCTGGACCAGCTTGCGGTGGCGCTTGCGCATCACCTTGTCCGCATGGTCGATGGCGTTGGCATCGAGCTGCTTCGTGCGGGCCGAATCAGTGCCGTCGCGCCACGGGGCGGTCGTGAGCCACTGGTCGAGTGCCTGCATCAACTCGGCGTAGCGCGGCGAGGTGACCGCCTGGGCGGCATCGGCCTGGCGCGCTTGCTCGATCGACAGTGCGGCGGCGCTGGTTTCGCGCAGCGCGTCGCGCTGGTCGTCGCCGGCATCCACCTGGCGCAGCGTGGCATTCGCCAGCACGTGCCAGTCGCGCGCGCGGCCCAGTTCGTCGGCCAGCCACTTCACTTCTTCCTCCATGCCGTCCGGCAGCGTCACCACGCCCTCGAACAGGTCCAGCGCGGAGCGGAAGCGGCGCAGCCCCACGCGCATCTGGTGCACGCCTTCCGGTGAATCGCCGGCCGCCACCAGCGGCGCGTTGGCGTGCACCTGGTCCAGGCAGTTGTGCAGGATCTTGCAGAACGCCGATTCCACGGTGTCGCGCCGCTTCAGCGTCAGCCGGGCCGCCGTGGTGGCCGAGCGGGTGTCGGTGTGCGGGTCGGGCCGCGCCGTCGAGTCGCCGGCGTTCGGCCGCTGTGCCAGGTCGGTCGGCAGCTTCAGTTCGTTCTCCATGGTCGCCTTTCCTTGTGCAGCGCGCGTCCCGCCGGGGAACGACCATGCCGTCCGTACAAGCGGTGCGCGGGAATTACATGCCCTGGGGCGCCCGGGCCGTTGCGGACGGGCGCCGTCAGGGCGCTGCGGGAATGGCTGCAAGAGCCATGCCTTTGCCGGGCGCAGGCCGGTTCTCTGTCATGAAATTGACATATTCGGCGCCGCTGTCACAAAACCGTCGCAGCGGTGCGCCAAGCTCGTCGGCCACACCCACTGCGGGAGAGGCACGATGCGCTGGCTGAACGACCTATCCACGAGTCAGATGAAGGCGCTGGTCGAGGCCACCGCCGCCGAGCGGCGGCGCGTGCGCCAGTTGCTGAAGGAGGGCCGGCCCGAGCAGGCCGAGCAGGACCCGGTGCGCCGGCGCGCGTTCTCGGTCAAGAGCGGGGTGTCGATGGGCATGCCCGAGTCGGTGTCGGGCACCAACGACTTCCAGCCGGTCAGCTTCCTGGTCGATGGCGCCACGGCGCGGCGTTGCGTCTGCCGTGTGCAGATCGAGCTCGACGGCGCCACCGAGAGCGCCACCGCGTTCCTGATCAGCCCGTCGCTGATCATGACCAACCAGCATGTGATCCGCAGCGTGGACCACGCGCGCGCCGCCGAGCTGGTGTTCGACGACGAGATCAACGGCGCCGGCCAGCCCGTGGCGCCCACCGTGTTCGTGCTGGACCCCGACCGGCTGGCGGTGTTCTCGCCCGAGGCCGAGCTGGACTACGCCATCGTGGCCGTGGGCCACCGCGTGCAGGGCGCCGGCGCGCTGGCCGATTTTGGCTACGTGCCGCTCAGCGACGCCAAGGACAAGCACCGCAAGGGCATGGCCGTCAACATCATCCAGCACCCGCGCGGGCGCAAGAAGACCATCGCCATCCGCAACAACTTCCTGCTGGACCGGCGCGACCAGTACCTGATCTACGATACCGACACGCTGCCGGGCACGTCGGGCTCACCCGCGTTCAACGACGACTGGGAAGTGATCGCGCTGCATCACTACGGCCAGGGCGACAACGAGGACGACGCGGCGGGCACGCGCCAGGCCGTGGTCAACGTCGGTATCCGGGTCAGCGCGATCTACACCGATCTCAAGCAACGCACCGAGACCCTGGCGGCTGGCCCGCAGAAAGACCTGCTGGTCGATGCGCTGAGCCGCTACGCCGCGGCGCGGCCCGCCACGCGGCAGCAACTGGAACGCCGTCCGCCGCCGGTGCCGGTGCCGGCGCTGCGGCTCAGCGGCCAGCCGGAGCGTGCGCGGCTGGATCGAGACTACGCCAATCGCAGCGGCTTCGACGGCGGCTTCATCAACGGGCTCGACATCGATCTCGGCCAGCTTGTGCGCGGCATCCAGGCCCGGACGCTGCCGCTGCTGGACGGCACCACGCCCGGCTTGCTGCACTACCAGAATTTCAGCGCCATCGTCCATGCCGCGCGCCGGCTGGCCCTGTTCACGGCGACCAATATCGACGGCCCGACCTACATCGAGCTGAAGCGCAGCCCGGCGCCGCGCGAGCCCGAGCGCGAAGCGTGGTACCGCGACCCGCGCGTGGACCCGGCCGGCGTTATCGACGATACGTTCTACGCGGCCTGGAGCGCGCTGTTCGACCGGGGACACCTGACCCGCCGCGCCGATGCCACCTGGGGCGATTTCGCCGCGCGTGCCGAGACCGATACCTTCCACTTTCCGAACTGCACGCCGCAGCACTTCCTGTTCAACCAGGGCGACAACCTCTGGCAGGGCATCGAGCAATACGTGCTGGAGCGCGGCGTGCGGACCATCGAGGGCGCCCGGCTGTCGGTGCTGCAGGGACCGGTCTTCAACGACGAGACCGACCTCTGGGCCGACGACGTGCAGATCCCGTCCGCCTACTGGAAGCTCGTGGCGTGGCACGGCGCCAGCGGGCTCAAGGCCGTGGCGCTGCTGGCCGACCAGCGCGACGTGCTGGACATCAACCGCGGCGACGCGCACCCGGCCAAGGGCGTGGACGCCGGCATCCGCAAGTTCGTGGTGCCGGTGCCGCAGCTGGAGACGATGACCGGGCTCGACCTGTCCGCGTTCCGCGCCATCGACACGGCCGGTGGCCAGGTGCCCACGCCGGGAGAGCGCTTCCGCGAAGTGCGCGACCTCGACGACATCCCGCTGCGCTAGCGGTCCCGCCCGCCCCGCCTGCCCCAAATGACCCGCGCGCCCGTCGGGGCGGGGTCTGCCGCGCCCGGCCCGAATATGGCGCCCCCGTTTCAAAATCTGCCCAGTCCGTGACGCAAGTGCGTCATCGCGCAAGGTCACGCTTTCGCCCGTGTCGTGCCGTCCGTTCAGGCTGGCGCCCGTTGCAGGTCATGGTGGGCGTGCAGCGCGTCGTCGATGGTGTCGAAGCGGCGCAGCGTGCCGTTGTGCAGGACGGCCCCGGTGTTACAGAAATCGGTCAGCGTGGACGGGTCGTGCGAAACCATGATCAGCGCCGCGTTGGCCAGCCGGGCGCGCAGCGCGTCGTGGCAACGCTGGCGGAAGCGGGCGTCGCCGGCTGCCGTCACCTCGTCGATCAGGTAGCAGTCGAAATCCACGGCCAGCGAGATCGCGAACGCCAGCCGCGCCGACATGCCGGCCGAGTAGGCATGCACCGGCATGCGGAAGTAGCGGCCCAGCTCGGCAAAGTCGTTGACGAACGCGAGCGTGTCGTCGATCGGCTTGCCGTACACGCGCGCGATGAAGCGTGCATTGTCGGCCCCGGTCAGGCTGCTCTGGAACGCGCTGCTGTAGCCCAGCGGCCACGACACAGAGAACGTACGTTGCACCTGGCCGCTGGTGGGCAGCTCCACGCCCGCGGCCAGGCGCATCAGCGTGGACTTTCCAGCGCCATTGGCACCGCAGATGCCAAGCGCGGTGCCACGGCCGATGGTGAAGGAAACGTTTTGAAGGACGGTGGTCGGAACATGCCCCACGAGATAGCGCTTGCTGACGTTCTGGAAGGAAATCATTGGCGTGGCCCGATGCGGTGCGCGGAGGTTTTCGGTGCCGCATTATGAGCACGATCCTTCGGACCGATCAATCGCGGCCGGCGCGCGATGCGGTGGCGCCACGCCACGCGCCCGTGGTCATTCCTGCATTGCCTTGCGCGCAACCGCCCGTGGACCTGGGTGTTGGCATCGATGCCCGCACGTGGAGCCTCGGCGCCGGCACCGGGGTGGCCACCTATGCGCGCTCGCTCGGCGCGAGCCTGGCGCGTGCCGGCGTGGCGGTGCACTGGCTCGGTGGCGGCCGGTCTGCGCGTACGCCGGGGGGCGCGGCACGCGAGTCCGCGCCCGCGCGATGGCTGGCCGCGCTGCGCACCGGCACGCGAGAGGCCGTCTTCGAGCGTCACGCGGGCCTGGCCGAACCCCAGCATCGCGTGCACGATGGGGGCCGTCTGTTCCGCGAGGCCCAGAGCTACTTCAACCTTCACCAGCGCCTGATGCGCGTGCGCTGCGCCGCGCCGCCGGCCATCATGCACTGGACCTATCCGCTGCCGCTGTACCTGGAAGGCGCGCGCAACGTCTACACCGTCCATGACCTGATCCCGCTCACGCATCCGCGCCTGACGTCGATCGGTGCCGCGCGGCACCTGCGCCTGCTGCGCGAGATCGTTGCGCAGGCGGACCATCTGGTGACCGTCTCCGACGCCTCGCGCGCCGAGATCATCGACGTACTCGGTTGCCCGCCCGCGTTCGTCACCAATACCTCGCAGGCCGTGCACGCGGCGCTGCAGCGCGATCCGGGCCTGCCGGCCGGCCTGCGGCCAGGCGGCTACTTCATCTGCTGCGGCATGCCCGAAGCGCGCAAGAACCTGCCGCGCCTGGTGGCGGCCCATCGCACCGCGCAGACGTCCCGCGCGCTGGTGGTGGCCGGCCCCATCGCGCGCGACATCCCGCAGATCGAGTCGATGCTCGCGCGCTCGCCGGGCGTGATCCGGCTGCCCTGGCTGCCGCAGGCGGAGCTGATGGCGCTGATCCGCCAGGCGCGCGCGATGCTGTTCCCGTCGCTGGCCGAGGGCTTTGGCCTGCCCGTGGCGGAGGCCATGGCGCTGGGCACGCCGGTGATGACCAGCAATGCTGGCGCGCTGCGCGAAGTAGGGGGCGGCCACGCGCTGCACGTCGACCCGCGCGACACGCATGCCATGGCCCGCGCCATCCGGGCGCTGGACCGCGACGACCAGTTGTGCCGCCGCCTGCGTGCCGCCGGCTTCGAGCAGGTGGCCGCGTTTGCCCCGCGCGGTTACGCGCAGCGGCTGCTGGCGCTCTATGCCGATGTCTGCGGCGCCACCGCGCGCGGCGTCGCCTGACTCCCATATCGACAGGACAGCCATGCGCATCGGTGTGGATGGATTCAATCTGGCGCTGCCGAATGGCTCCGGCGTGGCCACCTACGCCCGCACGCTGGCGTGGTCGCTCGCGCGGATGGGGCACGACGTGGACCTCGTCTACGGCCTCGCGGTCGGGGCACGCACCGCCGCGCCGCTGCGCGAGGTGCTGTTTTTCGACGCGCTGGACCGGCCGCGCCGCGTGTCGCGCAACCGGCTGGCGGCCATCGGCACGGCCTGCGCCGACGTCCTGGGGCGCACGGCGGTACACGTGCCGCGCACGGACAGCGTCATCGCCCGTGGCCTGGAAGCGCGCGTGCCCGACAGCAGCCGGCTCTTCACGAGCCCCGACCTGTTCGACGCGGCGGCGCGGCATTTCCGGCGCCACGGCAGGTTTCTGCGGCTGCGCGTGCCCGATCCGCCGGACATCATGCACTGGACCTATCCGCTGCCCGTGCGGATCGAAGGCGCGCGCAACATCTACACGATCCACGACCTGGTACCGCTGCGCCTGCCGTACACGTCGCTGGAGAACAAGCGCTACCACTACCGGCTGGTGCGCGCGTGCCTGCGCGACGGCGACCACGTCTGCACCGTGTCCGAAGCCAGCCGGGCCGACCTGCTGCGGATGTTTCCCGCCGCCGACCCCGCGCGCATCACGAACACCTGGCAGGCCGTCATGCCCGTGCCGCTGGCCGATGCCGACGATGGCGCGCGGCTGGCAACCGCGTTCGAGCTGGCGCCGCGCGGATACTTCCTGTACTTCGGCGCCATCGAGCCGAAGAAGAACATTGGCCGGCTCGTGGAGGGCTACCTGGCCGCGCAGGTCGACACGCCGCTCGTCATCGTCGGCGCGCGGGCCTGGAAGAGCGCGGCCGAGACGCGGCTGCTGCACGGTGACGGCGGCCATCCGCTGCGCGGCGTCAGTGAGCGCATCCGCCGCTATGACTACCTGCCGCGTCCGTGGCTGATGACGCTGGTGCGCCAGGCGCGCGCCGTGGCCTTCCCGTCGATTTACGAAGGCTTTGGCCTGCCGGTGTTGGAGGCCATGGCGGTGGGCACGCCGGTGCTGACGTCGAACGTGGCGTCGCTGCCCGAGGTGGCCGGCGACGCGGCGCTGATGGTCGATCCGTACAGCGTGTCCGACATCGCGGCCGGCTTCCGGCGGCTCGATGCCGACGCCGATCTCCGCGCGCAACTGTCCGCCCTGGGCCCGCGCCAGGCGCAGCGGTTTGCGCCCGAACCCTATCAAGCCAGGCTGCGCGCGATGTACGCGCGCGTGCTGTCCCTTCCCGATTCACCATGAAACGACCGTCCGCTTCCCTTGCTTCCCTTGCTCACCTTGCGCCGCGCGCCGTGGCGCTGGCCTGCGCCGCCGTGCTGGCCGGCTGTGCCTACTTGCCCAGCAGCGGCCCCACGGCGCGCGACATCCTGGACGCGCAGGCCAGCGCCGCCAACGCGCTGGGCTATCGCATCGCCGACGTCGACGCCGACCTGATCGGCAAGCTCGACGCCATGCCCGCCGCGCCCGCGAGCGTACCCGTCGATGTGCCGGTGTCGCGCGGCGGTGATACCGTCTTCGAGCGCATCGGGGCCGGCGATACGCTGGGCATCTCGATCTTCGAAGTCGGCACCACGCTGTTCGGCCCGGCCTCCACGCTGGGGGCGATGGGCGGCGGCATGACGGCGGCCCCGCAGCCCACCGCGGCCGGGCAAGCCATGCCGACGGTCACGGTGGCCGCCGACGGCACGATTCCGGTGCCCTACGCGGGCCGCATTCGGGCCGCCGGCCGCACGCCGCGCGAACTGGAAGACGCCATCCGCGCCGCGCTGCGGGGCAAGTCGCAAGACCCCCAGGTGGTGGTCAGCGTGCGCGACAACCTGGCCAACAGCGTGATGGTGATGGGCGAGGTCCGCAAGCCGGGCCGGGTGCCGCTGACGCCCGGCGGCGAGCGTGTGCTGGACATGGTGGCGCTGGCCGGCGGCGCGGCCTATCCGATGACCGACGTCGCCGCGCGCCTGACACGCGGACAGACCACGCTGGAACTGCCGCTGGCCGACCTGTCGCCCGAGAGCGACGCCAACCTGCCGCTGCGGCCGCAGGACCGCCTGATGATCGAACGCCGGCCGCGCAGCTTCTCGGTCATGGGCGCGGCCGGCAAGGTATCGCAGGTACCGTTCGACGCCCCGCGCGTGAACCTGGCGGAAGCCGTGGCCAAGGTGGGCGGCCCCGGCGACCTGCAGGCCGACCCGCGCGCGATCTTCGTGTTCCGCTACCAGCCCGATACCGCGCCCGTGATCTACCGGCTCGACCTGATGAACCCGTCCAGCTATTTCCTGGCGCAGCGCTTCGCCATGCGCGACAAGGACGTGGTCTACATCGCCAACGCCGAATCCAACGGCCTTACCAAGTTCGTGTCGATCCTGAACCTGCTGTTCTCGCCGGTCTATACCGGGAATCAGTTCTTCAAGCGGTGAGGGAAGGGGGCCGGCCCGCGGCCGGCCGCCGCTGTCATGGCCATTGCAGCCGGCTCCGGATCTCCTGGACCGGCCAGATGGCGAGGCTCTTGTCGGCAAAGTGCCCGTCGTGCTCGTCGCAGCCCTCGATGATGTACCGGCGTGGGGCGGGCCAGTGAAACGGCGCCAGCTCGAAGTTCAGCCGGCGCCACTGTCCAAAGTCGATCTCTTCGTTGGCCGATGGCGTGCGGAACGAGAAGTGCGTGGTCAGCAGATACAGCGCACCACTGCTGCAGATGTTGCGCAGCGCCGCCGCGATGCTGGCATGCGGAAAGTGCACCAGGCCATCGCGGCACAGCACTGCGTCGACCTTCGGCAAAGGCGAGGCGATCACGTCCAGGTGCTCGAACTGTATGCGGGGGCCCCGGTAAGTCCGCCGGTTGTGCTCGACGAGTTCCGGCACGATGTCGGCGCCGATGTAGTGGACGCCGCCCAGGTCGACGTGCCGCATCCAGTTGAAGTCGCCGCAAGGGATGTCCAGCACCGATCGGATGTTGAATTCCCGAAGCAGATGCGGCAACTCCGCCCGCAGATGGCGCGTGCGCGTCATTTCGGAGCCGGACCCCGAGACAGATTCGGGGCTGCCCCATTGGTTCCGGTGATAGATCTCGGTGAAGACGGCCTGCGCTTCGTTTGCCTGGTTCATGGGGGTTTCCTGCTCTGTTTTCGTGGGGAGGATAGAAGGCGTCAGGGGGCGGCACGGTCCGAAAGCCGCCAGTTGCCCTGGGTCGATTGCTTGTAGGCCATGGTGTCGCGTTCCTCCGAGAAGCTCTCGTACTGCCCCTTGGTCAGCAGCAGCACGCGTGCGCAGGCGTCCGGCTCGCTCATGAGCAGATGGCTCACTGCACGGGTCAGAATGCCGGGGCCCGTCGCGTGCCAGATATCCAGCCTGACGCCGGCCCGTCGGGCGCGCGCCAGTTGGGCAAGCAACTGTTCCAGCACGCGCCCGACGATGTCCGAGCGGGGCCTCGCTGCGAGGAATGCGTTGTAGAGGTACGGCGCCACGTCGGCGGAGCGCGCGGCAACCAGTTCGACCGAGGCAAGCGCGTGCAGGATGGGCGCCAGCGGCCTGCGGCAGTACTCGTCGGCGTCCACATAGATGCCCCCGTCACTGGCCAGATAGGCGATGCGGAACACATCGGACTTCATGGCCGGATGGTGGCACCAGTCGTAGCTTGCCCCCGCCTCCTCGCCATACCGGTCGAGGATGTAGGCCCTGGCCGATGCATCGTCGAAGACGATATGGCGCAGCCCTGGGTTCATGGCCGACCAGGACGACATGGCATCCATGACTTCCGGGGGCGGGCTGGGGGTGTCCCAGAACTGGACCAGCGTCGTCGCGGCAGGCACGCCGCCGTCCACATGCCGCGCGCCCGTGCCTTCCCGAAAGGTCTGCAGCCGGCCACTGGCGTGCTGGGCCGCCAGGGCGAACATGAAGGGCGCGGTGTCGTCGGGGGCGTCGTGCATCCATTCCCGGCAGTGTTCGAGCAGCAACTCGCCTTCGTTCAACGCCAGAAGTACCGAGCTTGCCAGCGCGCGGGATTCCTGTGATACGCGCCGCAGTGCGGGGGTCAGCAGACGCCACGCGACGTCGTTCTCGCCCACTTCATACCGCAGGCGGGCCGTCGCGATCTCGAACGCGGCTTGGCCGCCGAACAGCCAGCGGATGCTGTCGAGGAAAGCGACCGCCGCGGCCGGCCCGGTATCGCGGGCGAGCACGTCGGCGTGGATGGCAAACGCCTCCCAGGTGTGGGGATGCTGGCGCATGACTGTCCGGGCAATGGACCCGGCGGCACGGTGCTTGCCAATCTGGCCGAGCAGGCCGGCCAGCCGCAGCGTGTCGGGCAGGGTTGAGCGCTCGCCGTCGGCGTGGCGGCGGGCCGCCAGTCTCTGGCGCGCCTCGTGGCGGGCCGCGCGCCAGGCGGCGATCGCGTTGTCGCGCGCCGCCGCCCACCAGCTTGGCAGCGACGCGGGCAGCGGGGCGAGGATGTGCGCGGCGCGTCCCAGCATCTGCATCGATGCCAGCGCGTTGCCGAGGTTGAGCCGAAACTCCGCGCAGTGAGGATCGAGCTCGAATGCCGACGTGAACAGCCGCAGCGCTTCCCAGCGCCGGGCGATGCCGGTGGACCAGAGCATCTGCGCCAGCTGGAATCGCGGCCACGGGTCGGTCGCGGATAGCGAGATGCAGCGCCGCAATGCCACCATGGCAAGCCGCGTCTCACCGTTGTGCCGGTGCAGCAGCCCCTTGCGGTACCACGCCAGGGTACAGCTTTCGTCGGTGTCGAGGATCCTGCGGTAGGCGTCCAGCGCGGCGTCGAAGCGGCCCGCTTCCGCCAGCGACTGCGCTTCCGCCAGATCGGTCTGTAGGGTTGCGTTGGCTTCCGGCATGCCTATCCCCGCCCGTACACGTCATCGAACCGCACGATGTCGTCCTCGCCCAGATAGCTCCCCGACTGCACCTCGATGATCTCCAGCGTGGTCTTGCCCGGGTTTTCCAGGCGGTGCGCCACGCCCAGCGGGATGTAGGTCGACTGGTTCTCGCTGACCAGGAACGATTCCTCGCCGCGCGTCACGCGCGCCGTACCGCGTACGACGATCCAGTGTTCGGCGCGGTGGTGGTGCATCTGCAGCGACAGGCGGCCGCCGGGTTCGACGACAAGGCGTTTCACCTGGAAGCGCTCGCCCTGGTCGATCGACTCGAAGCGGCCCCAGGGGCGTTCCACGCGGCGGTGCGTGCTGGCCTCGGTGCGGCGCTGGGCGCGGATCTTCTCCACGGCCGTCTTGACGTGCTGTACATGGGCCATGTCCGCCACCAGCACGGCGTCAGGGGTTTCCACCACGGCCAGGTTGCGGGTGCCGACGCAGACCACCAGCCGGCTGGCCGCGTGCGCCAGCGTGGTGTGCGCGCCTTCCAGCAGCACCTGGCCCCGCACGGCGTTGTCGGCGGCGTCGCGCGGCATGCGCTGCCAGATGGCGTCCCAGGCGCCCAGGTCGCACCAGCCGGCGTCCAGCGGCACCACGGCCGCCGGCGTGTCGCCCAGGCGCTCCATCACGGCGTAGTCGATGGAATCGGCGTGGCAGGCGGCAAACGCGGCCTCGTCCAGCAGCAGGCCGTCGGGCAGCGGCGTTGCCGAGGCGTGGGCCTGCCGGCACGCCAGCAGGGTCTGTGGATGCAGTTGGGCCACCAGGCCCAGCCACACGTCGGCGCGCACCACGAAGATGCCGCTGTTCCACCAGTGCTGGCCGGCGGCGACGTACCGCGCGGCCACGTCGTGCGACGGCTTCTCGACAAAGCGCGCCAGCCGCCGCGTGCCGCGGTCGTCCAGCGCGGTACCGAGTTCGATGTAGCCGTAGCCGGTCTGCGCCGCATCCGGCACCACGCCCAGCGTGACGACGGCGCCGTCTGCGGCATGGCCGGCCGCCGTGGCAATGGCCCGCCGGAACGCGGCGGTATCGCCCATGGCATGGTCGGCCGGCATCGCCACGATCACGGCGTCGGGGCGCGTGGCGGCGATGTCGAGGGCGGCCGCGGTCAGCGCGGGCGCGGTGTTGCGCGGGCACGGCTCCAGCAGCAGCCGGGGCCGATGGCCGCTGCCGCGCAGCTGGCGCGCCGTGGCCTCGGCATGGGCGTGGCCGCAGACCACCATGACCTGCGGCGCCGCCTGCAGCCCCGGCGCGTCGATGCCGGCAAGCCGCCCGGCCGTGGCGCACAGCAGCGTGGTATCGCCAAGCAGCCCCGGGATCAGCGGCTTTGGCATCTGCTCCCGCGACAGCGGCCAGAGCCGCGTGCCGGCGCCACCGGCCAGGATCACGGGCTGCAGCAGGATCGCCGTGGCGGCGGCGGCCGTGGCGTCGGCGGCCCGCGCCACGGGCATGTCGATGACGTCCATCACGGCCCCCTTAGAGTCCAGCCAGCAGTTGTGAGGTCTGGCGCGCCGCCAGCAGAAAGCGGTCCGTCTCGGCCGGTACCGCCAGCGCGTCGAGGGTGCCCAGCGTCACGGCTTCCACCAGACGCAGGCGCGCGGCCGTATCGTCGGCCGCGCAGACGTACACCCCCAGCACGGCTGGCCCGATCACGCGCGCGTCGGCGCCCTGGGTGGTCTCGCCGAGCGATTCGTGCGCGTCGGCGTGCAGCGACAGTTCCAGCGGCTGGCCAGGCGGCGGGGCATCCACGTCGATGGCGATCCAGCTCTCGCGCCCGGCGTCGAGCCGGCCTTCGCTGCGCGGCCCCTCGCCACATGCCAGCCGGTACTGCGTGGCGCGCGACGGCAGCCCGCGCACGCACAGGTAGACGCGCACCCTGGCATCGGCCAGGTCGTCCGTCAGCCGCAGTGCCAGCCGGCTGTCGCCCGGCCGGCTCCAACAGCCCCAGTCCTCCACGCCGTGCCAGCCGTCGCCGGCGCGCAGGCTCTCGGTGACCACCGTGCCCTGGGCCAGCGGCAGCCGCCGCGGCGCGGCCATCGGGTAGTAGCGGCCGGTGGCGAGCGTCGGGGCCGGCGCGGCGGGCTGCGCATCGCCGATGCCGCCCTGCCAGCGCTGCACGGCCTGCGCGATCTGGTCGCCCAGTTGCTGCCAGGTGCGTGGCCGGAACTCCGCCGCGATGCGCTGCTCGCGCGACCGGCGGTACGGCACGTCGAAGATCAGCTTTTCCACCACGCGCAGCAGTTCGCCCGGCGACTGCGGATCGAAGTAGTCGGCCAGCAGCCCACCGGCTTCCGGCAGCGACGCCACGTCGGACACCGCCGGCACCCTGCCGTGGCACAGCGATTCGGTCACGGGCAACCCCCAGCCTTCGTACAGGCTTGGATACAGCGTGAACAGGCAGCGCTCCAGCAGCAGCGCCACCTGCGGGTCGGCCAGCCCGGACAGGATCGTCACGCGGCTCGCCAGCACGGGATCGTTGTCGAGCATCGCCAGGGCGGCCTCGTTCTTCCAGCCCCGGGCGCCCACGCAGACGAGCTGCGGTACGTGCCGCGCGCCATGGTGGTCAATCAGGCTGCGCCACGCGCGAAACGCGGCCAGGTGGTTCTTGCGCGGCTCCACCGTCGACAGCATCAGCACGAACGGCTGCCGGCTCCAGCCCCAGCCCTGCATGTTGGCGGCCTCTGGCGCGCGCAGGCCGGGCTTGCGGATGTCGGCATCCAGCCGCACCACTTCCACGTGGCCCGCCGGCAGCGGCTGGCCCAGCCGCGCGGCGGCGGCTTCCAGGTCGCGCCGTGTCGATTCCGAGTTCACGAGGAAGCGGTCGGCGTGCGCAAACGCGCCCAGCAGCCACGCGGCAAAGCGGTCGACCAGGTCGTCCACGCAATGCTCGGGCATGACCACGGGGATCAGGTCGTGGACGAACGGCACGTAGCGGATGCCGTATCGCTGCCTGGCCAGCCGCACGTGCAGCAGGTACTCCGGAAACCACGACGTGCCCAGGCTGACCAGCCACGCGCCGCGCGGGAACGCCATCGGCGCGCTGCCCAGCATCAGCGTGTCCAGTTGCATCAGCGTCTGCTGC
This sequence comes from Cupriavidus pauculus, assembly GCF_003854935.1. Taxonomy (NCBI): domain Bacteria; kingdom Pseudomonadati; phylum Pseudomonadota; class Betaproteobacteria; order Burkholderiales; family Burkholderiaceae; genus Cupriavidus; species Cupriavidus pauculus. The sequence goes on along the minus strand of NZ_CP033969.1, from coordinate 3,237,218 downwards.
CAGGCTGCTGGCGGCGCGTCGCCGTGGCCCAGGCAGATCCGGCAGAGTTGCGCGAACAGCGCGCCGGGCACTTCCAGCCAGCCCTGATCGCCGAGGTAGCACACCATCGGCGCGGGATGCGCGGGATCGGTGGCGCGGCAGGCGGCGGAGATCAGTTCGAGCTGCACGCGCTGGATGCCGGTGGGCAGGCGCGAACCGCGAAAGTGGTGGATCAGGTCGGTGGCGTCGAAGACGATGGCGGCGCCCTGGCCGGCGGGCCGGGTCGCCTGCAGCGCGTCGCGGTCGATCCGGCGCAGGATCTCGACGGCGCTGGCCAGTTGCTCGCGGGCCAGCCGGGCCGCTTCGGCATGGGCCGCGTTGGTCGGGTTGGCCGGGTGGGCCGCGGCGGCGCGTGCGGCGTCAAGCATCACGGACAGCGCGGCGACCGGGTCGTCGGCCGGCACCGTGGCCGGTGCACGGTTCCACGCGCCGCGCAGGGCGTGCATGTCCACGCGGATGCCGCGCAGCGCCAGCGCGTGCAGTTCGCGCAGCGCGTCGTCATGGCCCGGCGCCAGCGTCAGCGCCTGCGCGTAGCAGGCGGCGGCTTCCTCCAGTTCGCCGGCCAGCTTGGCGGCGTGGCCCATCTGCAGATGGGTATCGGCCACGTCGGGCGCCAGCCCCAGTGCCCGCCGATAGGCGGCGCGCGCTTCCACGACGTTGCCGCTTTCCTTGAGCGCGTGGCCGTACTGCACCCAGATCGGCGCCAGTTCGGGGCGCGCGTCCAGGGCCTGGCGATAGTGCGCGGCGGCGGTGCCCCAGTCGCGCGCGTCGCGCGCGGCGTCGGCGGTGGCCACCAGCGTGGCGGCCTGGCCGCCGGCCTGGTCGGCCCACATCTTCTTGAACAGTTTCACAACGGGTCTCCGGGTCAGGCCGCGTGCTCGCGCACGCCGGCCACGATCAGCCAGCCGATGCCATAGGCCACCAGCAGGCTGACGAACAGGCTGGTCACGATCAGTGCGCTGCGCGGGTAAAGCGCCCGCACGGGCAGGTTTGGCTCCACCACGCGCACGATGTAGAGCTGCTGCTTGAGCGCGTTCTCGCGCGCGGTTTCCAGCGCGGTGGCCACGCCCGCGTAGCGCTTGGCGGCAAAGTCCTGCTTCATCAGCAGGCGCTGGTAATCGGCCATGCGCGGCGCGGTGCCCTGTGCATCGGTCAGCCGGGCCTGCTGGGCGGCCAGTTGCTGTGCCAGGCCGGCCACGCGGTCGCGCAGCGCCACGGCCTGCGGGCTACCTGCGTCCACGGCCGCCAGCACGGTGGCCAGTTGCGCGCGCGACTGGGCCAGCGATTCCTCCAGCCGGCCCACCAGCGTCTGCTGGCCCACGCCGGTCTTTTCCGGGTCGATGTCGCGCTGTTGCAGCCGGAAAGTGGTCAGCGCGCGCTGGGCTTCGATCACCTGGGCCTCGGCCTCCCTGAGTTCGGCCGTGGCCACGCGCACCGCGTCTTCCACGGCACGCTGGTTGAACGCGTTGACGCGCGACTCGCCCAGCGTCAGCAGCCAGCTTGCCAGCGCCCGCGCGTCGTCCGGGCGGAACGCATGCACGCGCAGCGTCGTGATGCCGGTGTCCTGGCTGAAAGCCACGGTCACCTGGCGCCGGTAGTAGCGCAGCAGCGTCTCCGGGCTCGGATCGGCCCACCAGAGCCGCGACACCACGTCTGCCTCCGGGCGGCGGAACAGGGACACGAGATCCACCTTGTCGTGGAGCGCGCGCACGGCGTCGTGCGACTCCAGGTAATCGCCCACGCTGAACAATTGCGCCTGCGCGTCGTTGAGCACGCCGGCCAGCCCCAGCATCTGGCCCAGGCCGCCCGTGCCCTGCGGCAGCTGCGACTGCGTGGACCGCACCACGAAGCGCGCCTCGGACTCGTACTGGCTGGCGGCTATGCCGAAGTAGTAGAGCGCGGCCAGCAGCGTCGGGAGTACCACCACGGCCAGGAACACGCGGTGTCGGTGCCAGAACGCCGCGAGGCGTGGCGCCTGGGCGTGGGATGCCGGATGGGCGGGTATCTCGGCGGCGGGGGCGGTCGATGCATCGGCGGTCATGGCGTGGCGTGGTTCAGTGGTGGACGTGGCGGCGCAGGACCCGCAGGCTGGCCAGCCCGGCCAGCGTCAGCGCCAGGCACCACGCCACGATGTAGAAGGGGTCGATGTAGGGGCTCTCGAAGCTCTGGAACTGACCCTCGCGCAGCAGCTCGAAGATCTGCGTCAGCGGCACCCACGACAGCCAGGTGCGGTACGGGTCGGGAATCCACTTGAGCAGGAAGAACGCCCCCGACATGGGCATGGCCAGGTACACCACCGGGTGGATCAGGCGGTGCGCCATCTTGCTCAGGTAGGTGGCCGTGCAGACCAGCATCGACACGCCGAACGAGAACCACGTCATCAGCGCCAGCGCTGCCAGCATGACCAGCGGCCGGGCCGGCGGCTGGGCCACGCCCAGCGCGCAGGCGCCGGCCAGCAGCAACAGCAGCGCCACGACGCTGGATGCGGCCTCCAGCACCGCGCGCGCCACCAGCATGTCGAAGATGGTGACCATGCGGTGGTACAGCAGCGGCTGGTTGGCGTGCAGCGCGCCCTCGGCCCGCGTGACGATCGAGCGGAAGATGATGAACGCGCAGTAGCCGCCCAGCGCGAACGGCACCGGCAGGATGCCGCCGCGATGGTGGCTGTCGCCAATGTGGATCAGCGATACCGATCCGGCCAGCAGCATTGGCTCGGCAATCAGCCACAGGTAGCCGATGTTCTCGCGGCCGTAGCGCGTATGCAGTTCGCGCAGGATCAGCGCGCCGATCACGCGGCATTGCACGCGCAGGCCGTGGCGCAGCGGCGAGGCGATCGAATCAGTTGGCAAGGTTGGCCTCCGTCGGTGGGCGGGCGGTGTCCGGCAGCCGGTCGATGGCGTCGAGCACCATGCGGCAGTGGTCGTCCCAGCCCGGCGCGCGCCAGGCGGCGATGCGGGCAAGCTGGGCGCGGCGGCGCGGCGCGGCCGCGTCGGTGTAGTCGTGGATCGCGCGCAGCCACGCGGGGCCGTCCAGCGGGTCCAGGTACTCGGGTGCGTCGCCGCCGGCCTCGCGCAGGGCGGGCAGGTCGCTGGCGATCACGGGCACGCCCAGTGCCAGCGCCTCGGCCACGGGCAGGCCGAAGCCTTCAGCCAGCGACGGCATCAGCAGCGCCCGCGCGCAGCGCAGCAGCGTGGCGACGTCGCGATCGGCCATGCCGTGGGTCAGCGTCACCACGCCGCGCAGCGCCGGCGAGCGCGCCAGCAGGTTCAGGATGTGTGCGTTCTCCCAGCCGCTGCGGCCCACGATCCGCAGGCGCGGCGCCCCCGCCGGCCCGGCCTGTGCCACCAGCCGCTGCCAGAGCTGCAGCAGCAGCATGTGGTTCTTGCGCGGCTCGATCGTGCCGAGCATCACGAAACAGGGCGCACCGGGTGACGGCCCGGCGTCGGCGCCCGGCGCGCGCGGGGGCGCCACACCCAGCGGCGCGACCATGAGCCGGGCGCCGTGCGGGCCCCGCGGCAGCCGCCCGGCAATGGCCTGGAGCGTCGCCCGCGAGTTGCAGACGACCAGGTCGGCCAGCGCGTCGACGGTCTCCATGCGCCGCCGGTGCACGTCGGCCATGCCGGCACGCGCGAACTCGGGATGCGTGAGCGGGATCGCGTCGTGGACCAGGCAGGCCAGCCGCGCCTGTTCCGCCGCCAGCGCGCGCGCCACGGCGGCGGGACGTTCCAGGTTCGTGTGCGACAGCAGCAGGTAGACAGCCCGCCGCGCCGACGGCCACGGGCGCGGCAGCCGCGGCCACGACAGGCACAGCGCCGCCCAGAGCCGCCATGCCGCCAGGCGCGGGCCCGTGCGGTCGCCGCGCCAGCGGCGCGCGGTGTCGTCGAGAAAGCGGCGCGTGGCCGCGGCGGGCAGGCGCACGTGCCAGCCGCACGGGTGCATGGCGGTATAGACCAGCCGCCCGGCAGCGTGGCGGCCCAGATAGTCGGCATGGGCCATCTCCACACGGTCGATGCCGGTGGGCGTGGCATGGCGCGCGCGGCGCATCAGCCGCGTGATGTCCAGCAGCAGTTCGGGGTGGCTCATGCGATGGCTCCAGCAAGCGCCGCAGGCGCCGGCGCTGCGGTATCGGCCGGCTCGGCGGCGCCCAGCAGCCGCCGGCATACCGGTCCGATCAACAGGCCGATGGCCGCCGCGTTGTGAAAGCCGCCGTGCAGCAGGCAGCGGTGGCCCAGCACGCGGCGGAACGCATCGAACAGCGCCGCGTCGGGCGCGCACGGCGCCTGCCAGAACGTGGCCAGCGGCTGCGGGTCGGTCAGGCCGGGCAGGTCGTAGACTGCCGTGCCCAGCACGCGCACGGGCACGCCGGCGGCCAGCGCCAGCGTGCCGCTGGTGCTGTTGACGGTGACCATGCCGCACGCGTGGCGCGCCAGCAGGTCGAGGTCGCCGCCGTCGATCCAGACCAGCCGCCCATCCATGCCGGCGCGTCGGGCCTGGCGCATTGCCACGCCGTGCCAGTCGGTCACGCCATTGTCGAGCGGATGCGACTTGATCGCCAGCAGGTAGCCGGCCGGTGCGTGGCGCGCGAAGTCGTCGATGACGCGCGCCAGCGCATCGGCCAGCCCGCCGAACGGCGAATGCACGCGCAACTGGAAATCGGAGTCGAGCTGCAGCGGAAACAGGAAGTACGGCTGCCCCGCCAGCCGCGCGGTGGCCTGTGCCGCCTGCCGTGCCGCGCGCCGGCGCCGGGTCAGGCGCAGCGCCCAGCCGGCCAGTTCGCGCGCCGGATGGCAGCCGCGATGCGTGGTGTAGTGCGGATACGCGGGCCAGGAACAGTACGCGGCCAGGTAGTACCCCAGCGCCGCCCGTGCGCGCGCGCCAAAGTTGCCGGGGATCGGCGCATGCGGCGGCGGCGCGGGCAGGCCGCGTGCCTGGGCCAGAAACCAGGCCGCGTCGCGCGGCAGCGTGGAATGGCCGTTCACGCCGTCGCGCTCCAGCGTGATCCAGTCCGGACGCAGGTAGCCTTCCTCGAACACATGCACGCGCGCGCCATGGCGGTGCGCCACGCCAATGGCCGCGCGATGCAACGGACGGCAGTCGCCGAACAGCACCAGATCGGTCACGCCCAGCCGTGCCAGTTGCGCCGCCAGCCAGTCCGGCCAGCGATGGTCGCGGCCGCGCCACGCCAGCGCGGGGCCGGCGCGCCAGTCCAGCGCGTCGCCGCCATGGAAGTTGATGCGGTGCACGCCATGCCGCGCGGCCCGCAGCGCGGCGCCCAAGCGGCTGAAGAACGCCCCGGGCGGCCCCTGCAGGAACAGGAAGGTGCGCGGCGCGCCGGCGGTCACGACCACGCCCCCAGCAGGCGCCCCTGCATGGCCCATATGGCGCGCCGCAGCCGGCCCTGCCACTGGCGCAGGCGCGACAGCACGGGCGCGTGCTTGCGGCGGCCCCGCTCGGCAAAGCGCTGCACCAGCACCTCGGGCGGGCAGGGCAGGCCGGTCTCGGGGTCGAGGTAGCGCGGGTACAGCAGCAGCGTGCCGGCCACCAGTTCGTCGAGCGTCAGCGTGCGCCGGCGCCACGCCATCGGCGCCATGTCGCGCGTCAGGCCCCAGCCTGCGTAGAACGGCTGGCCGTGCACGATGACTTCGCGGCCGCGCAGCAGCGCCTCGAAGCCGGCCAGCGACGTCAGCGCGTGCACGGCGTCGGCCGCATCGAGCCAGCGTGCCAGGGACGTGCCACGCGCGACCATATCGGCATGGCGCAGCGCGTCCTCGTCGCTGACCACGCCGGGGCGGTGGCCGGCCTCCACGTCGGGGTGGGGCTTGAAGACGATGTAGGCGTCAGGCTCCACCGCGCGCACGCGGCGCAGCAGTTCCAGGTTGCTGGCGATGCCGGCGCCGCCGAGCCGCAGCGATGCGTCGTCGGTCACCTGGCCGGGCACCAGCACGCAACGCCGCCCCGCCGGCAGCGGCGGCAGCGGGGCGTCGGCATGGCCGCTGCCGTACTTGGTGATGCGGTGCGTGACCAGCATGCGCCGCAGGTTGCGTGCGCGGCGCAGCAGCGCCGGCGTGAACGTGGTGTCGGCCAGCAGCACTTCAAGGTCGCTGCCGCTGGTGGGGTCGTAGTACATGCCGCGCCGGTCCACCACGATCGACATTGGCGGATACAGGTCGCTGCCCAGGCCGCGCGACCGGATGAAGCCGTCTTCCACGCGATACAGCGGCACGCGCGCCTCGCTGGCTTCCACGGCCAGTTCCAGCGTCTCGCGCGTGGCCCACACGGCCACCGCGCCGCGCTGCCGCCGGGCAAACTGCGCGGGCCGGCGCGATCCGGCAAAGAAGGGCACCGGGCGCGCGCCATTGTGAAAGAAGCGCGTGATGTCGCGCCGCTTCCAGAGCGCCATGCCGGTGCAGCAGGCCACCTCGCGGTTCTGGTGGCAGAACGCGCGCCAGAAGTGCAGCAGCTCGATGACCGCGTCGCAGTCGCACGGCTTGCCGGTGAACGGGTCGATGTAGCGCGTGCCGTCGCGCAGCACCGCCTCGGCCAGTTGCGCCAGAGACCGCGGCGCCTTGCGCTCGGTGAGTCCCACGTCATGCGTGAGCCCGCGTCCGGACAGGTAGCCGGTCTGCACGCAGGTCACGGGCTTGCCGGCCAGCAGCGCCAGGAAGCCGACCGTGTCGTTGCCGTCGACGATCACGCGCGCGCAGCGGTCGAGCAGCGGCCACGGGTCCACGGGATCGTGCAGCAGGATGCCGCCCTGCGCCTGCAACTGCGTGTGCAGCGTGCTCTTCCAGTGCGCCGTGGTGGGCATCACCAGGCACGGCAGCAGGTTCCAGCCCTGCGCCAGCGCCAGCATTTGCGCGGCCTGGCGCAGGTTGCCGGGGCGCAGCAGCGCCAGCGGACGGTCTCCCGCTTCGGCCAGCGCCGCGGCGGGGTCCGTGCCCCAGAACGTGCCGCCCACGCGCGCCTTGACCACGGCCTGGATCAGCGCGTGGCCGCCGTGGCCGTTGGCTTCGGGCATGGCGTCGAGTGCCGTGTCGATCCAGCCGGGCGCGCCCGCGTCGCGCGCCAGCCGCGTCTCGCTGAGCGGGGGGCCGCGCCACTCGAAGTCCGGCGCCGTCAGCACGCCCGGGGCACGGCGCAGCCCGTTGGACTGGGCGACTGGGTTGTGTGCTTCAGGCAGTGGCAGCGGGCGCGATGACATGGAGACGAAGTGAGTTGTGCGAGGCCCCGACCTTGGGGCGAGGTCGGATGCTAGGCACGCTTCGCGTCTCGGATATGGCGAAATCTCCGTAGATCGCGCGTCACCCGGCCCGCTGCGCCTGCATGAATCGATTGCGACAGAATCTGCGCAGGCCGGCGTGGCCGGCGCGCCACGGCCGCGCGCCCAGGCGCGTGCCGCCAGCCCTTGCGGCGCGCGGCTTCCGGCAAATCTGCCTATTTCCGTTCACGAACGCGTCACCGGTGGTCTGCAAGCTGCCGCGATTTTGAAGCGACCCCGTACCCGGCGATGAATCCCCTGCTCAAGCCCACCCCGCAAGTCCGCGCCCGCGCGCGCGCCACCGCATGGCGAGGCGTGCCGCGTCCGCTGGCGCAGGCGATGGCCGTCGTGCTGGCCGCGTGGTCCGCGCAGGCCACGGCCGCGGGCCCGGCCTTCAACGGCGCGTGGATCCGCCAGCAGGCCGGCCAGCAGGCAGCGGCCGATGCCGCGCGCATCGGCACGATGACGCAATGGGGCGCCACGCTCACGCCGCAGCAGATCCAGCAGATCAACGCGCAGACGCGCTTGTCGATCGCCAACCTGGGGCAGGTGGCGCAGGCCGCCGCGGCGGCGGCCGAGGCCCAGCGCAAGGCGCGCGAGGCGGCGCTGCGCGCGGCCGGCGGCGTGCCGGACGGCCTGGGCGAAGGCGGGCTCAAGGTCGATACCAACGCGGCCACGGCCGGCTGGAGCGGTGCCGACGGCCCCACGCAGACCATCGATCCCGCCACCGGCCGCGTGCTGGTGGGCGTGCGGCAGACCAGCGACCGCGCGATCCTGAACTGGGAAACGTTCAACGTCGGGCGCAACACATCGCTGCATTTCGACCAGCAGGCGAGCTGGGCCGTGCTGAACCGCGTCAACGACCCGCAGGCGCGTCCCAGCCAGATTCAGGGGCAGATCAGCGGCGCCGGTACGGTCATGGTGCTGAACCGTAATGGCGTGATCTTCTCGGGATCGAGCCAGGTCGATACGGGCAACCTCGTGGCCGCCGCGGCGCGCATGAGCGACGCGCAGTTTCGCGGCAACGGCCTGTACAGCACGAACACGGGCAGCACGTTCGCGCCAAGCTTTACCGACGCCAGCGGCAAGCTGATCGTCGAGGCCGGCGCGCAACTGAACACGCGCGCGCCGGCATCGGTCACGCAGGGCGGCGGGTACGCGCTGCTGCTGGGCGGCGAGGTGCGCAACGACGGCACGATCGCCACGCCGCGCGGCCAGGCGCAACTGGCCGCTGGCGACAGCTTCATCCTGCGCCCCGGCTACAGCTCGGACAGCAACCAGGTGTCCACCACGCGCGGCAACGAGGTGGCGGTGCTGCGCGCGGCGGACAGCGTGGCGGGGACGGTGGTCAACCGCGGCGTGATCCAGGCCGAACGGGGCGACATCACGCTCGCCGGGCACGACGTCCGGCAGGACGGCGTGGCGCTGTCCACCACGTCGGTCAGCCAGCGCGGCACGATTCACCTGCTGAACTCGGCCGCCGATACCAGCGGCCGCGTGACGCTGGGCAAGGGCAGCGTGACGGCCGTGCTGATCGAGGACAGCACCGACACGGCGCTCGACAGCCAGCGCGACGCGCTGATCGCCGAATCGAAGACCCAGGACGAGGCGCGCATCGCGGGCACGGCGATTCCAGCGGCGTTCGACAACCTGTCGCGGGCGCCGGACCGCCGCGACCAGTCGCGCGTGGAGGTGGTCTCGGGCGGCAACGTCACGTTCGACAACCAGTCGCTGACGCTGGCCACGGGCGGCCAGATCGCGGTCAGCGCGGCGGGCCGGGCCTTCGTGGCCGACGGTGCGCGGCTGGACGTGGCGGGGGCGCCGTCCGTCAAGGTGGCGATGGATGGCAACAACGTCAAGGTCAGCGTGCAGGGCAACGAGCAGCGCGACGCGCCGGGCAGCCGCGACAGCGGCAAGCTGACCAGCCAGGACGTATGGGTCGACGTGCGCGATCTCGTGCTGCTGCCGGCCGGCACCGGCGGCTACGCCACCGACCGCTACTACACGCCGGGCGGGCTGCTCGAAGTGGGCGGCTACCTGGGGACCACGGGCCACACGATCGGCGAATGGGCGGCCGTGGGGGGCTCGGTCCGGCTGGCAGGCAAGGAGGTGGTCACGCAGCGTGGATCGAGCGTGAACCTGGCGGGCGGCACCGTGGTGACCGCGGACGGCTTCATGCGCACGAGCTGGGTGCGCGGCAGCGATGGCGGCTTCTACGACGCCAACACGGCGCCGGGCGACCTGCTCTACGAAGGGCTCTACAACGGTTTCCAGGTGGACTACGCGCGCTGGGGCGTGACCGACCGCTTCTACAACACCGCGCTGGCGCCGACGTACCGGTGGCAGCGCGGCTACGTGACCGGGCGCGACGCGGGCAGGCTCGTCGTCGATGCGCCCACGGCCGTGCTGGAAGGCGACATCCACGCCAACGTGCTGCAGGGCGAGCGCCAGGTGGCGCGGCGCGATGCGGCCGTCACCGACGGCTACAAGGCCGCCCAGAACACGGCGGCGCAGGCCGGCCAGTTCGTGCTTGGCCACTTCCAGAACGACGCGCCGCTGCGCACGCAGCCGGCCGTGGACGTGCGTTTCACGGCCGGCGGCGCCGCGGCCACCGACGGCATGACCGCCGACGATGCGCTGGCGCCCGGGCGCACCGGCACCGCGTGGCTGGACGCCGCGCGCTTCTCGGGCTTCGGGCTCGGCGGCATCGAGGTCTATACGGGTGCGACGTTCCGCGTGGACGGTGCGCTCACGCTGGCCGATGGCGGCGCGCTGAAGGTGGTGGCGCCCCATATCGACGTCAACGCCAGCGTCACGGCCCGCGCGGGCAGCATCCGGCTGGGCAACGTGCTGGCGCGCAGCGGCACGTTTGCGGAGACGCCGCTGGGCATCGACGGCAAGGCGTACGCGACGATCGGGCCGGACGTGACGCTGGATGTGCGCGGCAAGTGGGTCAACGCGCTGCGCGATGGATCGGACGCGGCGGCGCTGGCGTTCGCCGATGGCGGCACGGTCGACATCGGCTCCACCCACGACGTGACCGTGGCGCGTGGCGCGGTGGTCGACGCATCGGGCGGCGGCGCGGTGCTGGCCGATGGATCGCTGCACGGCGGCAGGGGCGGGTCGGTCACGCTGGCCGCCAACGCGCCCGGCGCCAGCGCGGCGGGCATGACGCCCGACCCGGCGTCGACGCTGCATCTGGATGGCGACGTACGCGGCTACGCGGCCGGCGCGGGCGGCACGCTGGCGGTGTCGGCGGGCACCGTCCGCATCGGCGGTGCGTCAGCGGCCGGGCCCGGCGAACTGCTGCTGCCGGCATCGCTGTTCGCCAGCGGCTTCGGGGTGTACGACATCAACGGCTTCAACGCGCTGACCGTGGCGGACGGCACGCGGCTCGATGTCACGCGACCGGTCTACCGGCTGACCGACGCGGCGCGCCAGGCGCCCACCGGCACCGATCCGGCCAGTGCGATGGCGCGCTGGCTGCCGCCGGCATACCTGGAAGATGCCGCCCGGGGCGTGCTGACGCAACGGGCCGGGGCCGACCTGACGCTGCGCTCGGCCGCGTACTACGACAACGCGGGCGGCTACCTGTCGGGCGGCAGGATCGACATCGGCACGGGCACCGTGCTGCAGGTGGACGCGGGCCACGCGATCCGCGTGGACGGCAAGGACCGCATCCGCGTGGATGGCACGCTGGTGGCGCCGGGCGGCAGCATCGCCGTGCTCAATACGCGGGTGCCGGGCGGCGGCAAGGCCGATCCGTCCCCGGGCGACCTTGCCATCGTGATTGACGACCATGCGCGGCTCGATGTGGCCGCCCGCGCGGCCACGGCGCGCGACCAGTATGGCCGCGCCTACGGCGTGGTGCCCGACGGCGGCGCCATCGTGCTGGGCAGCGAGGGCGGCGTGGTGGACGACACCCGGGCGCCGGTGTCGTCCGATGCGTTCGTGATCGTGCGCGCCGGCGCGGTGCTCGATGCATCGGGCACGTCGGCAAGCCTGGCAACGGGCGCGGTATCGAACCGGCTCGATCCGATGTTCCAGGCCGTGTACGACGCCGCGAGCGGTGGCGGCCGCATCGCCGTGCGCAGCTTCAGCGGCTTCACGCTGGACGGCCGGATGACCGCGGCGGCCGGCGGCGCCACCGCGCGCGGCGGGGCGCTGACACTCGAACTGCAATCGCCGCTGTACCGCGACACGGCGCTGCCCGACGCAGCGCGTGTGCCGCGCGAGCTGCTGGTCAGCCAGCATGACCAGGCGTCCACCCCGTACGCGCTGGGGCGCGGCGCGATCAGCGTCGACCGCATTGCGGCCGGGCGCTTCGACGACCTGTCGCTGGTATCGGTGGACGCGGTGGGATTCGTGGGCAGCGTCGACCTTGCGATGCGGCAGAGCCTGCATGTCGGCGCTGGCTGGATCGACGCGGCGTCGCTGGCGGGCGCGGTCGTGCCGGACACCCACGTGACGCTGTCGGCCCCGTACGTGGCGCTGGATGCGGCACCGCGCGCGTCGACCGTCACGGACAGCCGGGCCTATCCGGTGGTGAAGCCACAGCTCCAGCGCGCGCGGGCAGAGACCGACGCGTCGCTGTCGGTGCGGGCCAGCCTGATCGACCTGGGCACGATCGACCTCGCCGGCATGACGGGCGACGTCCAGCTGGCCAACGGCAGGCAGATGGCCGTGGCGCGTGCCGGCTTCGGCAGCGTGGACTTCACGAGCCAGGGCGATATCCGGCTGGCCGGCGCGCTGCGCGCATCGCGCGTGCTGACGCTGGATGCGGCACAGATCTACCCGGTGTCCTCGGCCACGGCATCGCTGTTCGCCACCGAGCGCATCGCGCTGGGCCGGACCACGGCCGACGCGCCGGCGCAACCGTTGGCGGTGTTCGGCAGCCTGACGATCCAGGCGCCCGACGTGCGGCAGGGCGCCGTGCTGCGCGCGCCGCTGGGCAAGCTCCAGATCGGCGTGGGCAACGTCAGCGAGGCCATCGGCGACAAGCCGTTTGTCACCGACACGGTGGCGTTCCTGCCGGGCAGCATCACCTCGGTCAGCGGCGCCGGCCTGAGCCTGCCGTACGGTGGCACCACGGACGGCATCACGTACACGTACCGCAAGGCCGATGGCACCACGCAGGAGGTCAGGCTGGCCGACAGCGCCATCAACGTCATCGGGCAGCATATCGACGTGCAACAGGGCGCGCTGCTCGACCTCTCGGGCGGCGGCGACCTGCGCGGCGTGGCGTTCGTGAGCGGGCGCGGCGGATCGGTGGACGTGCTGAACACGGCGCTGGCCAATGCCAGCCCGGCCAATACGTTCAGCGATGCCGGCAACGCGGTCTATGCGATCGTGCCGTCCATGCAGGCCGCCTACGCGCCGGTGGATGCTGCCGCGCGCAACGCTCCCGGCGTGGGGCGCCAGATCACGGTGCCGTCCGGCGTGCCGGGCCTGCCGGCGGGCACCTATACGCTGATGCCGGCCAGCTATGCGCTGATGCCCGGCGCGTTCCGCGTGGAACTGGGCGGCACGGCCAGCCTGGCCCAGCAGGGCGTGCTGGCCCTGCGCAACGGGTCGTACGCGGTGTCGGCGGTGCAGGGCGTGGCCAATGGCGCCGTGCGCGACGCCCAGCCCACGCGCGTGATCGTCACGGGGGCCGATACGGTGCGCAAGTACGCGCAGTACAACGAAACCGGCTATGCCGACTTTGCGCGCGAGCAGGCCAGCACGCTGGGCAACCCGCTGGCGGCCCTGCCTTCCGACGGCCACGCGCTGAACCTGAAGCTGGGCGTGCCGGCGACGCCCGGCGACGCGCTCACGTTCGATGGCCGCGCGGTGTTCGACGCCGCCAGCGGGGGGCGGAATCCCGGCTACGTGACGGTCGACGCCACGCTGGCCACGACCCCGGTCGAGGTGCGTCCGGCGGGCACGGCGGCGACCGACGGCATGGCGTCGGTCACGGACCGCAGCCTGAACGCGCTGCAGGCGCCGCGGCTGGTGCTGGGCGGCACGATCGTTGCCGAGGCCGCGAACCCGGGCAGTTTCTCGATCAACACGATGACGCGGGCGCTGAACGTCCGCGAGGGCAGCGTCGTGCGCGCGCCGGAGATCATCGCCACCGCCGGCGTCGGCGGCATCACGATCGAGTCGGGCGCGCGGCTGGACACGCTCGGCATGGGCACCGCCACGCCGTTCCGATCGGCGGACGGCTATGTCTATCGCGCGGGCCAGGCCAACGGCGTCAATGCGCTGCCCGTGCTGGCGCTGTCCAACAACTGGCTGGACCTGCGCACGGAAAGTGTCTCGGCCCAGAGCGGCGGCATCCGCATCGGCGCGGCGCGCCTCTACACCGAGGGGTCGCTGGCGCTGATGCTGCAGGGCGCCGGCACGCTGACGATGGACGATGCGCTGCGTTTCGGCGCGCGCGAGCTGAGCCTGTCCGGGTCCAGCATCAATATCGGCAGCGCCGGCGCGCTGGCCGCCGCGGCGCGGGACAACGTGCTGCCGGCCGGGCTGCAGTTCAACCAGGCGCTGCTGGACCGCCTGCTGGCCGGCAACGACGAGCCCGGCGTGCCCGCGCTGGCGTCGCTGCGGCTGGGCGCCAGCAGCGCGATCAACTTCTTCGGCACGGTGGACGTGAGCGCCATCGACCCCGCCACCGGCAAATCGCGCCTGGGCGAGCTGATCCTGACCACGCCGGCGATCTACGGCCGGGGCGAGGCGGGCGACGTGGCCACGCTGACGGCCGGCAAGCTGATCTGGAGCGGCGTGAGCGACGGCGTGGCCTACAACACGACCACGCAGCCGTCGAGCGCGCGGCCGGGCGCGGTGCTGGACGGCGGCGCGGGCATGGGACGCGGCACGCTGAACCTCGTGGCCGACGACATCGTGCTGGGCTATGCCAGCTTTGCGGCGCCCGATTCCCGGCTGAATCTCAATCACATGATCCTCGGGTTCTCCACCGCCAACCTGACAGCGGCCCGCAGTATCTCGGCCAACCACCGCAACACGCTGTCCGCGTGGCAGGCGCAGGGCAGCTATGTGCCGGGGCAGGGCTACCAGTACAGCGGCGGCAATCTGAACCTGAACACCCCGCTGCTGATGGGCGACGCGGGATCGGTCACGCAGTACGTGGCGGGCGGGGCGCTGACCGTGGCGCAGCAGCCCGGCCAGCAGGACGCGGCGGCCGGCGCCGGCGCGCGCGGCGCGGAGATCGGCCTGCGCGGCGGCACCGTCACGCTGGCGTCGCACGTGGCGCTGCCGAGTGGCAAGCTCGTGGCGACGGCCACCGGCGACATCACGCTGACCGACGCGGCGCAGATCGACCTGGCGGGCCGCGACAAGACGTACTTCGACCAGACCCGCGCCACGCCGGGCGGCGACCTGGTGCTGGAGAGCGCCAGCGGCAACGTCACGCAGGCGGCGGGGTCGCGCATCGACGTGTCCGCGCCGCTGGGCGCGGCGGCCGGCACCATCCAGGTCACGGCGCTGGGCGAAGGTGCCGGGCGCGTCGACCTGGCGGGCCGCATCGACGGCGGCGCCGGTGACGGGGTGGACCCGGCGGCCAGCGGCGCGATCGACATCCGCGCGCGCGTGCTGGCGGACTTTGGTGGCCTGAACCGGCGCCTGAACGACGGCGTCGTGTTTGGCGCGCGCAGCTTCGTGGTGAAGCAGGGCGACCTCGTGATTGGCGACGAACTGCGCGCCCATGCGGTGACGGTGTCGGCGGACGGCGGCAGCCTGACCGTGAACGGCAAGGTCGACGCCAGCGGCACGTCGCCGGGCAGCATCCGGCTGGCCGCGCGCGACAACCTGACGATTGCCGGCGGCGCGCTGCTGGACGCCCACGCGACGACGCTGGATGTGGACGGCTACGGCCAGCCCATCGACGCGACGAACCGCGCCACCGTGGCGCTGTCAGCGGCCGGCGGCACGCTGACGCTGGCGCCCGGCGCGCACGTCGACCTGCGCTCGGCCGATGCCGTGGCGCGCGGCCGGCTGGTGCTCGATGCCGGCCGGGCCGGATCGGCCACGGCCAACGACATGCGCATCGAAGCGTCGGGGCCGATCACCGTGGATGGCGCGGCCAGCATCGCGGTGCAGGGCTTCTGGCGCTACGACAACGCGCCGGCGGACCCCGTGCCGACGCTCGACGGCCGGACCAACCAGATCGTCACGCAGGCGTACCTCGATTCGCTGCACCAGGACAGCCTGGCGTTCATCGATGGCGCCCAGCGCAACGCCGGCCTGCTGGCGCGGCTGGCTGGCCTGCGCAGCTATGGCGCGGCCTATCACCTGCGGCCCGGCGTGGAGATCGCCAGCCGCACGGCCAACGGCAACCTGACCGTCAGCGGCGACGTGGACCTGTCCGGCTACCGCTACGGCCCCAACGCCACCAGCGTGCGCGGCAGCGGCGAGCCGGGTGCCCTTGTGCTGCGCGCGGGCGGCGACCTGAACATCTTCGGCAGCATCACCGACGGCTTTGCGCCGCCCGTTGCCACGCCCGACGATGCCAACTGGAAGCTCGCGGCCGGCATTGAGCCGTCGCGCGGCGAGCTGGTGCTGCCGGTGGCCGTGACGCTGCGCGGCGCCACGTCGGGCGTGGTGACATCGTTCACCAACGTCAATGGCGCGCTCGGCTTCGACATCCCGGTGCGGGCCACGGGGTTGAAGGCCGGCGTGGAAGTGCCCACGCGCGTGGCGCTGAACGCGGCCGCGACGATTCCGGCCGGCACCACGCTGCGCGCCGCCGTGCGCAATCCGGACGGCAGCGTGCGCTTTGCGGCCGGCACGGTGATCGCACAGGCCACCAGCCTGGCGCGCGGCAGCCAGCTCGACGCCGGCACGGTGCTGCCCGTGCTGCTGCAGGTGCAGGCGTTCACGGTGCCCGCCGGCACGCCGCTGTCGATCTTCTCCGGCGCGGCCAGCCTGGCGGCCAATGTGCAGGTGCCGTCCGGCACCAAGCTGCCGCCGGGCATCAACCTGCAGTTCGCCAATGCGGCGGGTACCGGCACGGTGGCCAGCATCGACCTGCGGCCGACGGTGGCGGGCAGCCAGGGCCGGCTGTGGGCAGTGGCGCCGATGCTGGCGGCGGGTTCGGACTCGTGGTCGATGCGGCTGGCGGGCGGCGCGGATACGGCTTCGGCCGATACGCGCACGCTGCAGGCCCCCAGCGGGCTGGGCGGCGCGGGCAGCATCCGGCTGTCGGACTATCACTACACATCGATCCGCAGCACGGTCAGGCAGCCCGTGTTCAGCGTGGTCCGTACCGGCACCGGCGACCTGGACATGCTGGCCGGCGGCGACGTCTTCCAGGCCACACCCTACGGCGTCTATACCGCGGGCACGCAGGCAGCCGGCATCGGCGCCAATGGCAGCGACCCGTTCAACCTGGCGCGGGGCGCCAGCAACGGGTCGGTGCTGGGCGCGGGGGTGGCGGCGGGCTACGAGGCGCTGGTCGGCAACGGCAACTACCAGGCGTGGTATCCGCAGCGCGGCGGCGACGTGCGGGTCGCCGCGCAGGGCGACCTGCGGGGCGACCTGATCGGGACGCAGAATGCCGGTCCGCTTGCCGGCATGGTGGCGAGCAACCTGATCGGCAACTGGCTGTGGCGGCAGGGCGGCGACGAGATCGGCCAGCGCACGGCCTGGTGGATCAACTTCGGCACGTATGCGCAACCGTATGGCGTCGATGCGCCGGGCAGGAACACGCAGGTCATCGGCTTTACCGGCATCGGCGCGCTGGGCGGCGGCAATGTGCGGGTCGATGTCGGTGGCAATGCCGGCGTGCTGTCCGACCGCGGGAACAGCGAGGTCCTGCGCAGCAGCGGGCTCAACATCGTATCGGGCGGCAGCGGACGGGTGGTCGACGGCGCGCTCGTGCAGACCGGCGGGGGCCGTCTCGACGTCCGCATCGGCGGGGCCTGGAACCCGGGGCAGACACTGTCGCAGGGTGCTGGCGACCTGACGAATGCGCCGGACCTGTCTGGCTCGGTGGTCAACCTGCGCGGCAACACCGTGCTGGCGGCGGCGTCGGTGGGGTATGTGTCGGGGACGGGCGGCACGGATCCCTCCGACCCGCGCTGGCAGGGTACCGCCCCCAGGCTGATCGATCCGACGATTGGCGGCGGCATCTACGTCGCACCGGGCGATGGAGAGGTCGCCGTGACGACGCGCGGCGACCTGGTGCTGACCGGCGCCCTGGACCCGGGACGCGCCCGGCTGGCGAGCACCACACCGTTCCAGGCGCAGGGCCGGGCCTTTGCGGGCGGCGGCTACAGCTGGTTCTCGCTGTGGACCGACCGCAGCGGCCTGTCGCTGGCGTCCAGCGGCGGGAACGTATCGCCCATCCAGATGCAGCGGGGCCCGGCCTCGCTGTCGGGCGGCTTCGATACCGACGGCGGCTATCTCTATCCGGGCGCCCTGCGTGTGGAGGCCGCGAGCGGCAGCATCTTCTATGGCAAGAGCGACGCTTCGGAAACCCGCGCGTTGCTGCTGGCGCCCACGCGCTCGGGCACCCTGGAAATGCTGGCCGCCGGCGATATCCGCGCGCGGGACTTTCCGGTCAACGTGTCGGGGGCCGACCCCGCCCTGCTGCCGACGCCGTTCCATCCGGCCTTCGAGGCACGGTCCGGCGACAGTACGGTCGGGATCGTGACCAACGTGGCGTCGTCGGGCGGCGCCTCGGTCAATGCCCGCCGCAACTGGCTCTTCACGTACCAGCCGAACACCTACAAGGCCCCCGGCGATGATGGCGCGCGCGACCCGCTGCGCTTCTATGCCGTCGATGGCGACGTGGTGGGGCTGCGCACGGGGCAGATCGTGTCCTTCGGCGGCAATGCGGTGACGCCCGGCGACACCTGGTATGTCGGCAGCCGTCCGGTGTGGGTGCAGGCCGGCCGCGACGTCGTGGGCGCTGGCACCCGGCCGGGCCAGGTGGCCGGGTCCGGACTGCCGGGCAGCGCGTACACCGGCAACCTGTTCGTCCACGCCGCACCGCACGACATCTCGGTGGTGTCGGCGGGCCGCGACATCGTGCAGTCGAGCTTCAACGTGGCAGGGCCCGGCCTGCTGGAGGTGCGCGCCGGGCGCAACCTGTACCAGGCGGACAAGGGATCGATCGAAAGCCTGGGCGCCATCGTCAACGTCGATCCGGCCAACCGCTCGGGCGGGGCGTCGATCGTCGCCATGGCCGGCGTGGGCGCCAGCGGCCCGGACTACGGCGCGTTCGCGCGTCGCTATTTCTCGGCCGGCAACGCGGCCGACGCCGCCTACGGGCTTGACGATCCGGCCAACGCGGGCAGGGTGGCCCGGACCTACGAGAAGGAACTGGCCGCATGGCTGGCGGCCCGCTACGGCGAGGGCGGCACCGGCGGGGCGGTCGAGCGCTTCCTGGCGCTGTCGCCGGCCGAGCAGGGCATCTTCGTGCGCGAGGTCTACTTCAACGAGCTGCGCGCGAGCGGCCGCGAGTACACGGATGCGTCCGGCCGGCGCGCGGGCAGCTACCTGCGCGGGCGCCAGGCCATCGCCACGCTGTTCCCGGCCCAGGACGGCCGGGGCAATGCCATTGCCTACGACGGCGACATCACGCTGTTCGGGGGCTCGGGCATCCGCACGGACTTCGGCGGCCATGTCGAGACGCTGACGCCAGGCGGCCGGACCGTGATCGGCGTGGAAGGCGTGGTGCCGCCGGCATCGTCGGGCCTGCTGACGCAGGGCACCGGCGATATCCGGATGTACTCGCGCGACAGCATCCTGCTGGGCCTGTCGCGCATCTTCACCACGTTCGGCGGCGACATCACGGCGTGGTCGGCCACGGGCGACATCAACGCCGGGCGCGGGGCCAAGACGACGGTGGTGTTCTCGCCGCCGCGGCGCCTCTATGACGACGTGGGCAATGTCACGCTGTCGCCCACGGTGCCCAGCACCGGCGCCGGCATCGCCACGCTCAATCCGATTCCGGAGATCGCGCCCGGCGACATCGACCTGATCGCGCCGCTGGGCACCATCGACGCGGGCGAGGCAGGCATCCGCGTCTCGGGCAACGTCAACCTGGCGGCGCTGCAAGTGGTGAACGCGGCAAACATCCAGGTACAGGGCAAGGCAACCGGGCTGCCGGCCATGGCCAGCGTCAACGTCGGTGCGCTGACGTCGGCCAGTGCCGCGGCAAGCGCGGTGAACCAGGCGGCCGAAGACCTGGCCCGCCAGCAGACGGCCAATGCGAAGGAACGCATGCCGTCGGTCGTGTCGGTCCAGGTGCTCGGTTTCGGGGAGGGCGGGCAATAGCGCGCACGCGATTCAATCATTCATGAACGGACGAGGAGTTTGAAGTGGCGATCGATTTGATGCAGTACAACGGTGTCGAGATTCAGGCGGGAAACTACGCCTACCTGTTCAGCCCGCCCGTTGACAACGGCGACGGGACATGGACCTTGCCGGCCCAGAGCAATGACTACAGCGCCGACATTCCGCGCGAGATGGCCGGTGGCATCGAGCGGGGGCCCATCACGCTCACCATTACTGACGCGGGGAACGGAACCTACAACTTTAGCATCGATACCACCTATCTGAACGGCCCCATGGCCGGGCCGCAACACTACCTGCAGATGACCGGCGTTCGGGTGGTGGCGACCAGCGCCGATGCCATCGTGCTCGTCAACAACTTTGGCGAGTACATCCTGCTGACGACCGATGACATGTACGTCAATGAGGAAAACGGGCTGGGTTACATGCCGGCCAACACCGTGCTGGACAATGCAGGCCAGCCGGCTTTCGAGCCGCCTGCTCCCTGCTTTGCGGCGGGCACCCGGCTTGCGACGGTAGGTGGCACGATTGCAGTCGAAGCGCTGAAGGAAGGAGACGTCGTGCTGACGGCTGCCGGGCAGGCGCGCGAAGTACGGTGGATCGGCCACAGCCACGTGAACTGCGCCCGTCACCCGCGCCCCTGGGAAGTCCTGCCGATCCGCATCAAGGCGCATGCGTTTGCCGACGGCCGCCCGGCGCGTGACCTGGTCGTGTCGCCCGGCCATGCGATCTATGTCGAAGGCGTGCTGATCCCGGCGGGCTTCCTGCTCAACGGCGCCACCATCGTGCAGGAAAGCGTGCAGACGGTGGACTACTACCACGTCGAACTCGATGCCCACGACGTGCTGCTGGCCGAAGACCTGCCGTGCGAAAGCTACCTCGATGACGGCAACCGCAACGCCTTTGCCAATGCCGGCCAGCACGCCGCGCTGCACGGCCGCCTGGATCCGCAAAGCTGGGAGAACGCCTGCGCCCCGTGCGTGATGGCGGGCCCGCAACTGGTGGAGGTGCGCCACATGCTGCTGGACCGCGCCATCGCGCTTGGCTACCGGCGCGAGACCGATGCGGACCTGCACCTGACGGTGGAAGGCGCCCGCATGCAGGCACTGCACGGCCACGGCCAGCGCCAGTGGTTCGTCGTCCCGGCCGGCACCGGCGAGGTGGCGCTGGCCTCGCGCAGCGGCGTGCTGGCACAGTTGTTCGCCGACGCGCAGGACGGGCGCGAGCTGGGCGTGTGCATCAGCGAGGTACGTGTGAACGGCCAACCGCTGCCGCTGGACGGCGATGCGTTCGCGCAGGGGTTCTATCCGCTGGAGACGCAGGGCGCCACGCCGTGGCGCTGGACGAACGGCAACGCCCGGCTGGCGCTGCTGGCCAGCGATGCACCGGCCATGATCGAGATCACTACCGTCATGCAGATGGTGTCGTGGCAGGCGCCGGCGCTGCATGTCGCGCGCATGGCCGCCTGACGCTTGGCTGCCCTCTCCCGCACGGCGGGGGAGGGCGGGGCGGGGCGGGGCGGGGGTGGGGCGAAAGACCCGCCTTCCGGCCGCGATTCCGGCCCTGATGCAGACGATAAAAATCCCCGCCACGCCTTGCGGCGCGCGGGGTTCTTGCCGTTGGCAGGCGCCCCCGTGCGGAGGCGCCTCCCGTCAGACCATCAGCGACCAGCCTTGCCAGCGCAGGCGGTGGCGTTGCCGATGTTCAGGTTCAGCGAGTTGTTGTTGGCCAGCAGATTGCCACGGATGGCGTCGACAATCGCGGTCGGCAGCGGCGCGAAGCCGTTGCCGTTGATGCGATTGACCTGAGCCGACGTGTAGTTCGTGTGTGCATCCAGGAACGCCAGGATCTTGCTCCGGACGTTCGCATCGGCGTAGCACTGAACGTGGTCAAGGAACGTGAAACCCACGATCGGGTAGCCCGAGGCGGGGTTCGCCACGGTCGGCGCCCAGCTTGCCGGCAGGGCCAGGTTCGCGCCCAGCGTGGCCGTCGACAGGCCAGCCGTGGTGTTGGCGGCGGTCGGGGTGTACGACACGCCGTTGTTCTTGTTGGTCAGACGCGCAGCCGGCAGGTTCTTGGTCGCAACCGTCGACGAAGGGGCCAGGGTGGCATTGATGTAGTCCGGGCTCAGGTAGCCGATGGCGTTGCCCAGCGAATCCACGGCGTCGCGCACGCCGCCGCTGCCCGTGGCGGCCGAGAAGTTGCTCGGCACGCCGCCCGGGAAGTTGTTGGCGAACGTGGTGCCGGCCGTGAAGGCCACGTTGGAGTTGCCCGAGGTGCCCGTGGTGCAGACCGCAGCCAGGTGGCGCGTCAGGATTTCCGTCGTGCCGCTGCTGTCGCCGCGATACACGACCTTGATGGCCGTGCCGGCCGGGAAGCCTGCGTTGATGGCGTTCCAGTCGTTGATCTTGCCCGAGAAGATGCCGCAAAGCTGGTCGGTGCTCAGCGTCAGGTTCGCCAGGCCGTTCTTGAACGGAATGCCGACGGCCGTGGCCACGGACGGCATTTGCACCAGCGGGCCAGCGGCGGCGGTGTTGAAGTTGCTGATTTCGGTCGACGACAGCACCGAGTCGCTGCCGGCGAAGTGCACGACGGTGTCGTTGCGGCCGGTGGCGGTGTTGAAGGCGGCCGGGTTGTTCGTCAGCAGGGCCGTCTTGCCGGCGCCGCTACCCGTGGAGGCGTACGAGTAATCGGCCGGGAACTGCTGGATTTCCTGCTTGTACAGGAATTCGGGCAGCGTGGCGCCACCACCGACGACGGTCTGGGCCATGACGGCGGTCGCCGAGAAAGCGGCGGCCGCGCAAGCGGCCTGGATCAGTGCGTGCTTCAGTTTCACAGTGCAACTCCCTGTTGGGTGGAAAGCATGGAATGGATGACATGCATGACTGGTGAAGCCGCGGGTGACGCTGCTGTGGCGTCATGCCCGCAGACGGCATTCTTGGCAACAGCGATGAAAGCCCACGGATGGCACTGTGAAGAGATGACGAAACTGGCTCATGCCATTTCGTTATGTTGACGCGCGCCGGCCGGCCCTGCGGAGCATGAGGCGGACGGCGGACGAAGGCGGGGTGCGCCGGATGCGGGGGGCGCGGCCCCTGTATGACCGGAGCGGGGCGGATGTGTTTCGCGATATTCGCAGATTCGGTCACGGCCGCGCAAATCCTGCTTTGTAACGTGGCACACATCGCCGGCCACGACGCCCGCGAGCACAACAACTGCATTCCGGCTTCGACTCAGGGGAGCGGCTGTGGCCCATCGACGTTTCGACAGGCACACGCCCATGAAACTCGCATTGCATCCGGTAGACGCGCGCATGATCTCGGTCCAGGCCTATCTCGACGAGTACGGCGCCCGGGCCCTGCAGGGGGAGGCCCCGCAGCCGCGCTGCCCGCTGTGCCACCGCGCGCTGTTGCTGATCGGCGCGCTCAGTACCCGCATTCGCCCGCGCTTCAGCCATGGCGCGAACTGCCGCCTGCCGTGCCCGCTGGTGCGGCACGGCGACCTGCCCGACGGGCTGCGGATCGACCCGTCGCCGGACGTCCACGTGTCGGTGGCCCAGCGCCACGCCTATGTGTCGCGCTGGGAATGGCATCTGCAGCGGATGCGGCGTGACGACCTGCTGCCATCGATGCCGGTCGAGCGCTTCCTGTCGCTGGCCGAACTGGCCACGCAGGGCGGGCTCTGGCGCCAGGCCGGGCTGCACCCGGCGCTGGTGCCGTATCTGCAACTGGCGATGGCGGGCTTCCTGCCCGGCGAACGCGGCACGCGGCATGGCGGCAGTTCCGTGCGGTTCTGGTTCGACGGATCGGCCGGCAGCGTGGCGGACGTGCAGGCGCTGCGCGACCCCGCGCCGCGCTTCTACAAGGCGTACTACGCCCGGCCGCGCCTGGCCACGGTGCCGTCGCAGCACCACATGTTCCACCTGGAGGAGGTGGCGCTGGACCTGGGCTTCCTGGCCGGGCCGCGCCCCGGAATGCCGGCCGCCGATGTCGAGGCGTGCTGGGCGTGGCTGTCCGGACGGGGATCGTGATGCCGCGCCAGCGCGGTGCGGCCGTGGTCACGGCGCTGCTGGTGGTGGCGCTGTGCGTGACGCTGGTGACGACGATGTTCGTGCAGCAGCAGGCGTCCACGCGCGCCGTGGAATCGCGCCGGCTGCGGGCGCAGGGCGAGGCCATGCAGGACGCGATCACGGCGTGGGCGGTGGCCATCGTGCAGGAAAGCGGCACGCAGTCGTCGATCGATCATCTGCGCCAGCGCTGGGCCGAGCCACGCCCGCCGGCGCCGCTGGCGGCGTGGATCGGCGCGGCGGCGGCATCGCATGCGACGCTGTCCGGCGCCGGGGACATCGAGGTAGGTGCCGAGATCGAGGATGCCCAGGGGCGCTTCAACCTGATGACGCTGGTCACGGCCGCCAGCCTGACCGAGCCGCCCGGCGTGAGCGCCGTGGGCGTGCAGGCGTATCGGCGGTTGCTGGCGTCGCTGTCGCTCGACACCAGCCTGGCGGCGCCGACGGCGGACTACATCCTGCGCACACTGCGTCCCGACGGCCCGCTGCCGCTGCTGCGCGCCGCGGACCTGCGCGCCGTGCGGGGCTATACGCCGCAGGCGGTGGCCCGGCTGGCGCCGTTCGTCGTGGCGCTGCCCGAGCCGACGTCGCTGAACATCAACACGGCGGGGCCGGAACTGCTGGCGGCCTTCGTGCCGGGGCTGACGGTGTCGCAGGCCAGCACGCTGATTGCCGATCGCGATCGTGCCTACTGGCGCGGCGTGAGCGACCTGCCGCTGCGGGCGGCGGCGATGACGCCGGCGGGCGGCGAACTCCAGGGCCTGATGCTGGACGCGGGCAGCCACTACTTCATCGTCCATGGAACGGTACGCAGCGGGCGCGCCGTGCGCCGCGTGCAGGCGCTGCTGTACCGCAGCGGCATCGGCGTGGCCGTGCGCACGCGCGTGCTCTGGGTGCGCGAGCCGGACGACGCGGCGCCATGACGCTCGCCCCGGCACCGGCCTAGCGCTGCGCCGCCGCGATGACGCGCCGGTAGGCGCTCGGCGGCGCGCCCGCCAGGACGACGATCTCGATGCCGCCCACGGCGTTGCGCGGCTGCGTGGGCGCGGTGCCGGGCGGGGCGGCCGGGGGCTTGCGCTCGCCATCGGTGGCGGCCCAGCCGCGCCGCGCGCCATCGGACAGCCAGCCGCGCACCTGCATGCCGGCGGCGCGGCCGACCAGCGCCTGCCGCTCGACCGGCGCGGCCGACAGGGCGGCGCGTGCCTCGGCACGGCTGGCCAGCGGCGACGACAGTTCGCGCCAGAGCACGCCTTCGGCGCTGCGGTAGCGCACGGCCTGCCAGCGCGGCGGCCCCTCGCCATCGGCGCTGCCGTCCGCGCGGCGCACGATGCGGAGTTGCGTGGCGTCGAACGCGATGGCATGGGCCCCGAGGTCGGCGTCGGGCACCGCATCGGCCAGGTCGATGGCGAGCTGGTCGAACAGGCGGTCGGCCTCGCGCAGGTCGGTCATCGTATCGACCACACCCTGCTGGCCGCGGATGATGCCGGTCAGCGCGCGATAGGACATCAGCGCCACGATGGCCAGCAGCGCCACGGCGATCACCATTTCGATCAACGTGAATCCGCGCGGCTTCATCGGGGCAGTACCTGGGCAAGCTGCGCCAGCCGCGTGCCGGCGTCGCCGGACCGGTAGACGGCTACGGTCACCAGCAGCAGGCGCGGGTCGCTGGTGGCCATCACGCTTTCCTCGCAGTCGAGCGCCACCGGGCCCTGGTTGCAGCCGAAACGGCGCGTGCCCGGCGCGGGCGGCGCGGCGGCCAGGCGCAGCTCGGCCAGCCGGTTCGCGGCGCTCCAGCCGGCCACGGTGCGGGCGCGCAGCGCGTCGCTGCTGTCGGCCATCATGCCGGCGGCGCGCATGCAGGCGCCCAGCGCCACGGCGACGATCACCAGCGCCACCAGCACCTCGATCATCGTGAAGCCGGCGCGGTCATTGCACGGCATAGCGGCCCGGCGCGAGGGTGACGATGCGCACCGTCGCGCCGTCGCGTTGCAGCAGGATGTCGAGCGTCGGCTCCACGGCCTCGCGCCCGAACAGGATGCGGGCGCCGCCGCTTTGCACCGGCGCACCGGGCTGCGACACCTGCAGCGCGGCCAGCGGCGTGCCCCAGGAACCGGGCACGAGCGTGTCGTCGCGCAGCGGCAGCCAGCGCGAGCCGTCGCGGATCAGGAACCGCCACGACCGCGCATCGGCTTCCCAGGCAATCGGCGCGCCGCGCAGCCGGGCCTCGTCGTGCGCGCCCTGCATCAGCCAGATCAGCCGCTGCGCTTGCTGCGCCAGTAGCTGGCCGGGACTGGGCTGGGCGTTGACGGCCACCATGCCGCTGACCACGCCGACGATCACGATGACCACCAGCAGTTCCAGCAGCGTGAACCCGCGCGGGCGCCGGGCGCGGCGTTTCCCGGTGGCCGACGTCGGCATCGTGCCCGCATCCGCCGGGCTGGCCGTCCACGTCCAGGCGTTACGCAGGCGGCCCATCTAGCGCACCATCTGGTTGATTTCGAGGATCGGCATCAGCACGGCCAGTACGATCATCAGCACCATCAGCCCCATGCCCAGGATCAGCGCGGGTTCCAGCAGGCCGGTGATGAACATGGTGCGCCGCTCAAGCTGGCTGGCTTCGCCCTGCGCGGCGCGCTCCAGCATGTCGGGCAGATTGCCGGTGGCCTCGCCGGAACGGATCAGGTGGATCAGCACGGGCGGGAACCGGTTGGTCACCGCCAGCGCGCGGGCCAGCGACGTGCCTTCGCGCACGCGCGAGATGGCGTCTTCAACCGTGGCGCGCAGCGCGACGTTGTTCAACGTCTCGCCGGCGGCCTGCAGCGCGCGCAGGATCGGCACGCCGGCGCTGGTCAGGATGGCCAGCGTGCTGGCAAAGCGCGCGGTGTTGTAGCCGCTCACGAGCTTGCCCAGCAGCGGGGCGGTCAACAGCCAGACGTGCCAGCGATGGCGCGGCCCGGGCTGCGCGAGGAAGCGCCGCACGGTCCAACCCAGCGCCACCACGCCCAGCGCGGCGGCCCAGCCCCATTCGCGCGCGAAATCGCTGCAGGCCAGCATGATTTCGGTGATCAGCGGCAGCTTCTGCCTGGTGGTGGTGAACACGCCCACCACCTGCGGGACCACGTAGGTCAGCAGGAACACGACGATGCCGAACGCCACCACGGTGACCACGGCCGGGTACGTGAAGGCGAGCTTGATCTTCTGCGTGAGCGCGTTGCGGCTTTCCACGTAGTCGGCCAGCCGGGTCAGCACCAGGTGCAGCTTGCCGCTGTGCTCGCCGGCGGACACCAGCGCGCGGTAGATGTCCGGGAAGTCGCGCGGATGCTGCTGCAGCGCGCTGGACAGCGACTGGCCGCCCACCACGTCGGCCCGGATGGCGCTCAACAGCTGCCGCATGTAGCTGCGTTCGGCCTGGTCGGCCAGCGCGGCCAGCGCCTCGTTGAGCGGCAGCCCGGCCGTCAGCAGGCTCGATAGCTGCCGCGTGAAGAGGGCCTGCTCCTGCGCGCCGAGCCGGGGCGAGAACAGGGTCATCTGCTGCCCGGCCGCCGTGGCCAGCGGCAGCACCTTGAGCGGCGTCAGCCCCCGCGTACGCAACTGGCCGCGCGCGGCCTTGCTGCCCTCGGCGTCCAGCACGCCGCGATGCACCTTCCCCCCCAGATCGACAGCTTCATAGCGGAATGCGGGCACGCTGGGCTCCTGGTTGGTCGGGGCGGCTAACCCCACCAACATATCGGCCCACTGCGGCACAACCGTGGCGGCAAAGGGGCAGGTTTTGCCATCGAACCATCACGCACGGCGCGGGCGCGAACACCGGGCCACAAAATATTCCATTTGCGTGCGAAAGAAATGTCAGGAATCTGAAACATTGCCCCCCGTGCCGGGGGTTGGCCGCCGGGGCCGGGGAGGGGACGGCCGCCAGGGGATTGGCGGCGCGGGGCGTGCCGTTCAGTTGCTGCCGAAGTCGCCGGGCAGCGTGCCCTGGTCTGCCAGGTTTGCCTTGCTTTCGGCCAGCAGCGTCATCACTTCCCGCCACCATGCGGCTGACACCAGGTAGGCGTGCGGCCGTTGGTGCCGGATGACCAGTACCGGCTGTTCCTGCGCGGCCTCAAGGGCCCTCGACGGGTTAGAACTGAACTTCGTCACGTTCATGACCCATTGGTTTTCCGTCATTTGCATTTATCCCTTTTATTGCGACGAAACAGGCGACTGCCGGGCTGACCGGCAGGAGCGGCAAGGGGGGTCCGTGAAGATGGAATGGCCGCTTGGCTAGCCGTGACAAAGCGCGTCCGCTGCAAGCGTGCGGGCGCGTTGGCTGCGTATGGTTGGAATGGCGGCTCAGACGCGAAAAATGGACTGCCTCGCGCTCCCTGGCCGTGCACGCCTTGCGAGACGTGAACGCTTCATCAAACTGCCTCCCGGTAAAGCGCTCGGTGCGTGCAAGGGGCCAGGTCGCAGTCGATGCTATGTGAGGTCCGTGTCGGAATCGTTACACGATCTGGACATTCATTGCCATTTTCATTACCCAATTGCCGGCGGCGTCCGGTGGCGCTGGCGTTGCGTGGCACCAGTCCCCACCGACGAAGGGGAGGGCATTGTTACGTTATCGGCGGGGCCCCACGGCGGGCATGAACGTCACCCGTTCGGGTGGCCGCTGCGCCTGCGCCGACGTGCCGAAGGTGTTGCCCATGCGGTTGGCCGTGGCCGAATAGTTGAACAGGCCGAGCTGGTTCGATGGGCGGCCGGCCGCCTGCTCGCCCGGCGTCGCGGCCTCCGGCGGGCGCTGCGCCTGCACCCCGCGCGCCAGCCGCTCGTTCAGGCAATCGAGCGCTGGCGCGCGTTGTCCATTGACTTCGACGCTGACGCACGCAGCGCCGTGTTGCGCGTCGGCAATCTGCCCAGATTCCGCAACAACCACGTCACCGTGCGCCGCAAGAATCGCCGCCATTGCAAATCCCAGAAGTTTTTTCAACGCTGTGCTCCGTGGTAAAGGCCAGGACCGTCGTTGAGCGAACGCTACCGGAGGCTCCTTGCCATGCGCAAGCTGCAGTTGAGACATATTCGCGTTGGCGTGGCGTTCCACGCCGGCACCGCCGTGCTGTGTGCCGCGCTGGCAACGTCCGCGATGGGCGCCGACAAGGTGGTGGCGCGCAGCGGCAGTGCCACTGTGACCCAGGACGAGCTGGAAACGTTCCTGCGCGGCCTGGACGCCCCCGCGCGCCAGCGCCTGGCCGCCGACAAGGCACTGCTGGAGCGGCTGGTGCAGGGCCGCCTGGCGCAGAAGACCGTGCTGGCCGAAGCCGAGGCCAAGGGCTGGGCGAAGAAGCCTGACGTGGCCGCCATGGCGCGCGACGCCGGCCAGCAGGTGGTGGTGCGCAGCTATCTGGAATCGATCTCGCAGGCGCCGCAGGCCTACCCGTCCGACGCTGAGCTGCAGGCCGCCTACGACGCCAACAAGGCGGCATTCACGGCGCCGAAGGCGTGGCACATCGCGCAGATCTTCGTGGCGGCCACCGGCGACGACGCGGCCGTGACCAAGGCGCGCAAGGATGCCGACGACCTGGCCCGGCAGGCGCGCGGTGGCGACTTTGCCGCGCTGGCCCGGGCCCGCTCGCAGGAGCCGCGCTCGGCCGCCAGCGGCGGCGACACCGGCTGGGTATCCGAGGCCGAGATGATTCCCGAGATCCGCGCGGCGGTGGCTGGCATGAAGCCGGGCGCGGTGTCCGATCCGGTGCGCACGCCCAACGGCTTCCATGTGCTGAAGCTGCTGGAGGTGCGCGAGGCGGGCCTGCGTCCGCTGGCCGAGGTGCGCGACCGGCTGCGCGCCACCATGCGCCAGCAGTACGAGGCCGACGCCGCCCAGCAGTACCTGCGGCAGCAGGTCAGCGCGCAGGGCGCCAACGCCATCGACAAGGCCGCGCTGGACAGCGTGATTTCCGCCGTGCGCTGACAGCGCCCGCATCCACAAAGAGGGCAGGTATGGAAATGTCCCGGCAACACGGGATCGGGGAGCGCTCGCGCCTGTCGCGTGCGGCGATGCTGCTGATCATGGTGGCGCACGCCGGCGCCGCCGCCGCGCAGGCCGCGCCGGCCCGCTTCGACGTCAACGAGTACGTGGTGCGCGGCAACACTGTGCTCGATGCCGTGGAGATCGAGACGTCGATCGAGCCGTTCCTGGGCCCCGACCGTTCCGTCGACGACGTCCAGGCCGCGCGCGCCGCGCTGGAAAAGCGCTATCAGGACCGCGGCTACCAGTCCGTCGTGGTGGAACTGCCCGAGCAGCGCGTGACCGGCGGCGTGGTGGTGTTGCAGGTGGTGGAAACCCGCGTGGGCCGGCTGCGCGTGGTGGGTGCCGAGCATTACTCGCCCGCCATGGTGCGTGACGCCGTACCGTCGCTGGCCGAAGGCGGCGTGCCGGACTTCAACGCCGCGCAGCAGCAGCTCACGAGCCTGAACACCACGCCCAACCGGCAGGTGGTGCCGATGGTGCGGCCGGGGTCGCTGCCGCAGACGGTCGATGTCGAACTGAAGGTGGAAGACCACAACCCGCTCGGCGGCAGCGTGTCGCTGAACAACGACCACAGCGTGGATACCCACGCGCTGCGGGCGTCGGCCACGCTGAGCCACGACAACCTCTGGCAGCGCGGCCACCAGGCGTCGGTCACGTTCTTTGGCGCCCCGCAGGCGCTCAGCGAGGCGCGGGTCTGGTCGTTCAGCTACCTGGCGCCGTTCCGGAACTCGCCGTTCAGCGTGCAGGCCACCGGCTATACGTCGGACAGCAACGTGGCGACGGTGGGCGGCACCAGCGTGCTCGGCAACGGCTACGCGGTGGGTCTGCAGGGCAACTACGCGCTGCCGCAGACCGGTGACTGGACCGGCTCCGTCGGGCTGGGGTTCGATTTCAAGGACCTCAAGGAAAAGGTCTCGCTGGGCGGCAGCAGCTCGGACGTGCCGATCCACTACGTGCCGATGACGCTGTCGTTCAACGGCTACCGCTTCAGCGAGCGCTCGCAGAGCGCACTGGCGCTGTCCGCGGTGATGGGCACCGGCATCGGCAGCGGCGCGCAGGACTTTGGCGCCAAGCGCTACCGCGCGTCGCCCGATTTCATGTACCTGAAGGCCGATGGCTCGCACACGCAGACACTCGGCAGCGGCGCGCAGCTCTACGCGCGCGGCGCGGCGCAGGTCTCGTCGGGGCCGCTGGTATCGAGCGAGCAGTTCGCGGCCGGCGGCGCCACCAGCGTGCGCGGCTATTACTCGGCCGAGGCCACGTCGGACAACGGCGTGCTGGGCTCGCTGGAGGTGCGATCGCCGTCGTACGCGGACTGGCTCTGGGCCGGCGTGGACGAATGGCGCGTCTACGGCTTCCTGGACGCCGCCACGCTGCGCCTGAAAGACCCGCTGCCCGAACAGCGCCGCAGCTACACGCTGCTGGGCGTGGGCTTTGGCACCAGCTTCCGGATGTACCGCGCGGTCACCGGCAAGCTCGATTTCGGCTGGCCGCTGCGCGACGCGCAACGGACCGAAGCCGGCTCCCTGACCGTCAATTTCAATGTCCGCGCCAATTTCTGATGCGCCCGCAAGGTGCGCGACGGAGCCCTGTCATGCGTAAACTGCTTCTCTCCCTGGCCCTCGCCGCCGGCCTGCTGCCGCAGGCGGCGCAAGCGTGGTGGCAACAGGAATGGTCCTACCGCAAGCCCGTTTCGGTCGATACCACGCCGAACGGCGCCAACATCGCCGAACCGCTCGGGCGCGTGCCGGTGCTGGTGCGGCTGCATGCGGGCAACTTCCAGTTCGATGGCGTGCACGAGAAGGGCGCCGACCTGCGCTTCGTGGCCGCCGACGACAAGACGCCGCTTGCCGCCCAGGTCGAACAGTTCGACCCGCTGCTCGGCATGGCGCTGGTGTGGGTCGACGTGCCGGCCGTGGCCGGCGGTGCGCGCCAGGACCTGTGGATGTACTACGGCAACCAGAAGGCCACGCCGGGTGGTGGCGCCGCGTCGCCGTTCGATGCCGACTACACGGCCGTCTACCACTTCGATGGCGCGTCGGGCACGGCACCGGCCGATGCCACCGCGTACCACAACAACGCCCAGGGCGGCGTGGCGGTGGGCGAGGGGCTGATCGGCCAGGCGGCGAAGCTCGACGGCAAGCAGGGCATGGCGCTGCCTGCCAGCGAATCGCTGAAGGTTGGCCCGGGCGGCGCGCTGACGATGGGCGCCTGGATCCGCACCGACGCCAATGCCAGCGGCGCGCTATTCGTGCGCCGTGACGCCGGCAATGCACTGGTCGTGGGGCTGGCCAATGGCGTGCCGTACGTGCGGCTGGGGGCGCAGCAGGCCGCCGCGCAGCAGGCCATCGGCGCGCAGCAGTGGACCCATGTGGCCGTCGCGGCCGGCAACGGCGAGATCGCGCTGCTGGTCAACGGCAAGGAAGCCGCGAAGCTGGCGGCGGCGCTGCCGGCGCTGACCGGCCCGGCCACGGTGGGCGCCGATCCGTCCGGCGACCTGCCCGCCCTGGTGGCGGACGTCGACGAACTGCGCGTCTCGCGCGTGCGCCGGCCCACGGCGCTGCTGGCCGCCGAGGCGGCCATGCAGGGCAGCGAGTCGAAGCTGGTGGCCTACGGGCCCGACGAGAAGCAGGCCGGCGGCGGCTTTGGCGAGATCGGTTTCATCCTGACAAACGTGCCGGTCGATGCCTGGGTCGTGATCGGCCTGCTGGCGATCATGTCGGTGCTGTCGTGGTGGGTGACCTATACCAAGGCAACCTATGTTGGCCGGGTGTCGCGCGCCAATGACGCCTTCATCGAGCAGTTCCGCAAGATCGGCCACCGGCTCGAAGCGCTGGCCGAGGCGATACCGGCCAACGCGGCGCTGGAGCGCACGATGCGCGATTCGAGCCTGTACCGCCTGTACCAGGTGGCAGTGAACGAACTGCGCACCCGGCGCCAGCAGGAGGGCACGCAGACCGTGACCACCGAGACGATCGAGGCGATCCGCGCATCGATGGACGCCACCCGGGTGCGCGAGAACCAGCGGCTGAACCGCGGGCTGGTGCTGCTGACGATCTCGATCTCGGGCGGCCCGTACCTGGGCCTGCTGGGCACGGTGGTCGGCATCATCCTGGTGTTCGCGGCCGTGGCGCTGGCCGGCGAGGTCAACATCAACGCGATCGCACCCGGCATTGCCGCCGCGCTGGTGGCCACTGTGGTGGGTCTGTTCGTCGCCATCCCGGCGCTGTTTTCCTACAACTACCTGCTCACGCGCAACAAGAACGTCAGC
Source organism: Cupriavidus pauculus (assembly GCF_003854935.1). Taxonomy (NCBI): domain Bacteria; kingdom Pseudomonadati; phylum Pseudomonadota; class Betaproteobacteria; order Burkholderiales; family Burkholderiaceae; genus Cupriavidus; species Cupriavidus pauculus. The sequence goes on along the minus strand of NZ_CP033969.1, from coordinate 3,204,280 downwards.
GCCGACATGGACGTGTTCGTCGACGAGTTCGTGACGCGGCTGGCCGAGCTGCACGCGATGCCCGAGACGCTGCTGGCCGAGGCCGGCGCCGATGCCGGCGCGCACATGGATCGCTTCGTGGCCGAGCTGATGCGCCGCTTTGCCGAGGCGGGCCTGGTGCCGGCGCAGCGCGGCGGCGGCAGCGTGGGCCTGTCACCGGCCGCGCCGGCCGACGGGCGCGGCAACGTCTGAGCCGCACGGACCAAGGAGAACCGCCATGGCCGCCGCGCATGACGACGACAAGCCCTACGACGACATCAACATCACGCCGCTGCTGGACCTGGCGTTCGTGCTGCTGATCATCTTCATCCTGATGACCACGGCCGCCGTGCAGGGCATCAAGGTGGACCTGCCCAAGGCCAGCGCATCGGCCAGCCTGTCCGAGCAGAAGGTCAAGGCCATCACGGTGTCGGATTCTGGCCAGGTCTACCTGGACGCGATGCCCGTGACGCTGCCCGAGCTGGAAGACCGCCTGCGCTCGCAGCGCGCGCTGACGCCCGATTTTCCGGTGATCGTCAAGGGCGACGCTGGCGTGCAGTACCGCAAGGTGGTGGAAGTGCTGGACCTGCTGCGCCGGCTGGAACTGCAGCAGGTGGGCCTGGTGACCGGCAAGCAGAGCAACTAGGCCATGGATTCGCACCCGTCCCCAGCCGCCCGCAGACGCCGGGCCGCCCTGGCCGCGCTGGCGCTGGCCGTGGTGGCGCTGGTTGGCTGGTTGGTCTGGCAATGGTCGGCGGACAAGGCCGCCGCGCGCCGCGAGGCACCGCGCCTGCCGCCGATGGTGGCGCTGCCGCCCCCGCCGCCACCGCCCCCGCCGCCGCCCGAACAGAAGCCGCCCGAGGTGAAGGAGCGCATGCAGGCGCCCGAGCCAAAGCCCATGGAGCCAGCCAAGCCGGCCGAGGCGCCCAAGCCCGCCAACGACGCACCCGAGAGCGTGACGATGAACGCGGATGCCCAGGCCGGCGCCGGGGGCATCCAGATCGGCAGCGGTGGCGGCATGGGCGGTGGGGGCAGCGGCGGCGGCCGTGCCGGCAACGCGACGTACGGCCAGTACCTGGCCTACGCGCTGCAGCGCGCGGTGCAACGCGACCCGGCGACCGCGCGGCTGGCCTATCCGCAACTGCTGCTGCACCTGTGGCTCGACGATGGCGGACGCATCACCCGCGTGGAGCTGGTGCGCTCCAGCGGCGATGCGAAGACCGACGAGGCCCTGCTGGCGGCGTTGCGCGCCGTGGGCCAGGTCGACGAGAAGCCGCCCGCGGGACTGACCTTTCCGGCGCGCGTCGCGATGCAGGCGCGGCGCCCCTGACGACATGGACATTCGGATCATGAGGAGAAAGCAATGAACCAGGCAATGCGCGTGCGCCGGCCTGTACTGCAACCGCTGGCGGCAGCGCTGCTGCTGGCCATGTGCGGCCAGCCGGCGTGGGCCCAGGCCGCGGCCGGCGCGCCATCGGGCGACGTCACGCAGAACCTGATCCGCATCCTGGTGATGCGCGGGACGCTGACCAGGGATGAGGGCGACGCGCTGCTGGCCCAGGCCCGCGCCGCCGCGCAGCCACCGACTGGCGGCGGCACGGCGCTGGCCGCGGGTGGCGTGGCGGGCGTGGCCGGTGCGGCCGTTGCGCAACCGGGCGACGTGCGCGTGCCGTACGTGTCGCCCCGCGTGCGCGCGGAGATCCGCGACGAGGTCAAGCAGGAAGTCATCGCGCAGGCCAGGGCGGAAAACTGGGCGCAGCCCAACACGTTCCCGGACTGGGTGTCGCGCATCACGGTATCGGGCGACGTGCGCGTGCGCTACCAGGCCAACCTGTACGGCAGCGGCAACGCGCCGGCCGTGGACTACGCGGCCATCAACGCGAACGGCCCGGTCAACATGAACAACGCCAGCGGTGTGCTGCCGCCGCTGCTGAACACCACCGAGGACCAGAACGACCTGTTCCGCATCCGCGCCCGGCTGGGCGTGACCGCGGCAATCTCGGACGATCTCACGGCGGGCATCCGGCTGGGCACGGGCAGCAGCAACGGGCCGGTGTCGACCACGCAGACGCTGGGCGGCGGGTTTGCCAAGAAGAGCATCTGGCTGGACCAGGCCTACCTGGACTACCGCTTCACCGAAGCCTTCCGCGTCACGGCCGGCCGCTTCGGCAACCCGTTCTATTCGCTCGACAACGCGGACCTGCTGTTCGCCAACGACCTGAACTTCGATGGCATCGCCGGCCGCTGGCTCAAGCCGGTGGGCAATCGCGGCGTCACGGCGTTCGTGACCGGCGGCGTATTCCCGGTCAACTACGGCGCCGACAACTTCCCGGAAAACAGCCCGGAGAAGGACAGCCATGCGAGCTGGCTGTTCGCGCTGCAGGCCGGCGCCGAGGGCAAGCTGGGCGCGGACCGCGTCAAGGGTGCCATCGCCTACTACCACTTCACCGGCATGCGCGGGGCGTTCTCGTCGCCGTGCCTCACATCGGCGCCTTCCTGCGACACCGACAACACGCGCCCGGCCTTCATGCAGAAGGGCAACACGGTGTTCGGGCTGCGCAACAACGTGCCGGTCAACGTCGACGACACGTCGAACCCGCAGTTCTTTGGCCTGACGCAGAACTTCCGTCCGCTGAACCTGACCGCGCAGTGGGACACCCAGGTCTTCAGGCTGCCGTTCAGCCTGCAGGCCAGCTACGTGCGCAACCTGGCGTACGACAAGGACCGCGCGTTCCAGGACCCGCGCGCGTACCCGGCCAACCACTACGAGGGCGTGGACGGGTCCACGCCGGTGGCCGAGTACAAGGACAAGTGGCGCAGCGGCCCGAACGGCTACCTGCTGCGCGCGATCTTCGGCAACCAGACGATCTCCGCGCGGGGCCAGTGGAACTTCCTGCTCGGCTACAAGTACCTGCAGCCGGACGCCGTGCCGGATGGCTTCACCGACCCGGACTTCCGCCTGGGCGGGACCAACGCCAAGGGCTATTTCCTGGGCGCCGCCTATGGCATCGACAAGCACGCCTGGCTGCAGGCCCGCTGGCTGAGCGGCCGCGAGGTCTACGGCGATCCGCTGGCCATCAACGTGCTGATGCTGGAATTGAACGCCAAGTTCTGAGGAACATCATGGGACCCATCCAGAAGGCGGCATGGTGCGCGGTGCTCTGCGCGATACCGGTGGCGGCGCTCGCGCAGGCGCAGGGCTCGCTGGAAGACCGGCTGCGCACGCAGCTGCGCACGCTGAACGCGCAGAACCAGCAGCTCCAGGCGGAGAAATCGACGATGCATGCCGCGCTGCGCGGGGCCGAGGCCGACCGCGATGCCGCGCGCAAGGAACTGGCCGGGCTGCGCGGCGATCTTGACGCGGCGCGCCAGCGCGCGCAGGGCCTGGCCGCGCGGCAGCGCCAGGTGGAAGAGGGCGCCGCCGCCCAGGCGCGGGCCGCCGACGAGAAGCGCGAGGCATCGCAGGAGGCCGCGCGCACGTTGCAGCAGCAACTGGCCGCGACCACGCAGGACCGCGGCAAGCTGGCCGATGCGCTGCGCGAGCGCGACGCGCAGCTCCAGGCGTGCGGCACCCGCAACGCGAACCTGCTGGCCACGGGCAAGGAGATCCTGGCCGCGTACGAGCGTTTTGACATCGCCGACGCCGTGGCGCTGCGCCAGCCGCTGGCGGCCGGCATGCGCGTGCGGCTGGAGAACGCGGCGCAGGACTACGGCGACCGCCTGCACGAGAACCGATTCGATCCGCGGGCCGCCACGGGCGTGCCCGCCGCCACGCCATGACGACCATGACCGATACCACCAGTCCCACGGACCTGCTGTCCGCCATCGACGCCGACACGCTGGCCGACGCAATCCGCGCCGCCGGCTGCGCGGTGACCACCGCCGAACGCGACGGCCACGTCCATCTGCACAGCGCCAGCCATGGCGTGGGGTTCCAGGTGCTCTGGGGCAATGCCGTGGCGGACGGGCAGTACGCCGACTTCACGCTCAGTTGCGCGTTGCGCGTGGCCGGCGGCGAGATGCCGCGCGACGTGCTCGATGGCTGGCATCGCGGCAAGCGTTTTGCCCGGCTGGCGACGCATGGCGAACTGATCGTGCTGGAGATGGATGTGACGCTGTACGACGGCGTCAGCCGCGCGCACGTGGCGTCGATGCTGCGGCTGTGGGTGATGATGACCGGCGAGTTCCTGCTGCACCTGCGCAGTGCGTCCGACAGCCAGCCGGCGTCCGTGCCGGCGGAGGCGTAACCCGGCCGCGCCGGCCCGGCGTCCGGGCTCAGGCGTCAGGCGTCGGTGCGCTCGCCGAGGAACAGCATGCCGCCGGCGTCGGTACGGCAGACGGCCAGCAGGCGCGGGCCAAAGCCGAGGCATTCGCCGGTCAACGCCTTGCCGCCGGGCAGGCAGTGGCGGGGGCCGGAGACGCGCAGCGAGACGGCAGACGAGAGCGGGTACGCGCGGGGCTGGCGTGCCGCCGCGGCATCGGACAACTGGCCGGACACGGCGCAGTTGCCCGGTACGCGGGTGGCGATCCGGCCCGCCTCGTCAATGCTGACGTCGATCGTGCCGGCCTCGCCCTGCGCATGCACGGTGCCGCGATAGACGCCCGCGAGCCGCGCCCGCGCATCTGGCGCCGGCGCGTCGCGGCCCAGCGTCCAGCCCTGGGTTTCATGGTGTGCGTGGTCATCGTCGCCACGCGCCAGCCGGATCTCCACCGCCTGCGCGGTCCGCGCCACGGTCACGGTCACCTTGCGCACCGTGCCTTCGAATGGCTGGTACTCGGTGCCGTGCCCGTCCGGGCCGATGTCGACAAAGCCGGCCGGCATGCCGGGCTGGCCGCCATAGGCCAGCAGGCCGTGCCCGGTGGATCCATGGAACACGGCGATGGCGGTGCCGTCGCGCGTATAGATGTCGGACGACATGGAGTCGGCAGAGGTGTGCACGTCGTTCTCGGTGGACTTGGGGTGTCGGGATGCAGCGGTCTTCGACAATTCCATACCAATATGACGCGCGACGCGAGATAGGGTTGACACCAATGCGGACCGGCCGTACCCAGCGGTTGCCGAATCAACGGGGGCCGGGGCGCCCCTTGCATGCAGCCATACACTGCCGCGCCGATGTGTCCGGCATGTGAAGCCCGGCCTCAGACCACCACGAACGCGAACCAGAGCACCACTGGCGCCACGATGGTCACCAGCGCGCCGTAGACCATCAGCTTGCGGAAGAACGCGTGCCGGTCCACGCCCTGCGCGTTGGCCAGCACCAGGGCGCCGTTGGTGGAGAACGGGCTGACGTCGACGATGGTCGACGAGACGGCCATGGCAGCGATGAAGCCGATGGCGCTGACATCGGACCCCTGCTGCAGGAACGGCACGGCCAGCGGGATCAGCGACCCCAGCACGGCCGTGGACGATGCGAACGCCGAGACCACGGCGCCGACGAAGCACAGCAGCAGCGCGGCCATCAGCGGCGACGCCAGCCCGGCCACGCTGTGGCCGACAAAGGCGATGGTGCCCATCTTCTCCATCACGCCCACGTAGGTGCTGACGCCCACGATCAGCATGATCTCGGGCCACGACACCTGCGTCAGCGCCGCCTTCTGCAGGTTGGGCGACACCAGCGTCAGCAGCACGGCAATCGACAGCGACACAAAGCCGATATCGAGCTTGAAGTACAGCGTCAGCACGGCCAGCGCCACCAGGCCCAGCACGGTCAGGTACTGGTACGGCGTGCCGGGCTGCTCGGCCTCGGCGCGCGCGGCCGTGGCCGAAGGGCCCAGCGGGTCTGCCATGCCGGCCGTCGCCACGCGCGCCTGGAACGGCGGGTCGATGGCGGCCACGCCGGGGCCGGCCGCAACCGTGCGCGGCAGCGCCGGGGCGCGCAGCAGCCGCATGCCGCCCAGCGCCACGAACAGGCCCAGCGCCACCAGCAGGTTCACGCCCAGGCTGGCAAAGGCCGTGGCCATCTCGTTGAGCGGCAGCCCGGCTTTCTCGACGATCTTGTTCGTGATGCCGCCATAGATGCTGATCGGCGAGAAGCCGCCGCCCTGCGCGCCGTGCACGACCATCAGCCCCATCATCAGCGGGTTGATGTTGTACTTGGCCGCAAAGCCCAGCGCGATGGGCGCGATGATGGCCACGGCGGCGGGGCTCACGGCGCCCACCGACGTCAGCACCGCCGCGATGCCGAACATGATCCACGGGATGGCGGCGATGCGCCCGCCCACGGCCCGCACGGCCTGCCGCACCAGCCAGTCGATGGTGCCGTTGTTCTGCGCCACCGCGAACAGGTAGGTGATGCCCACCAGCGTCAGGAACAGGTCGGCCGGGAATCCCGCCAGGATGCTCTTGGCAGGCATGGCGCCGAGCAGGGTGCCGACCAGGAAGGCGCCGACGAATGCCAGCGCCCCCATGTTGACCGGCAGGACGGTGGCGATCACGAACATCAGCCCGAGGACCGAAATGGAAACAATGTGCTGCAGCATGGCCTGCTCCCTGGCAGGGCAGCCGTCGCGGCTGCCGCCATCGATGGACAGTTGGAAAGGGTGGGGCTGGCCGGCGGGCGCCGGCCGGGGGCTACCGGGCGTGGTGGCGCGGGCGCACGCGGCGGGGGAATGGCTTGGGCATGGTGTCTCCGGATGTTGTCTTGGCCGCCGCGGTGGGCCGGGCGCGCGCTTTGTCGTTGGCTAGAAGATAGGGAAGCGCGCCGCCGGTATCAATTAAGGTGCGTTCCGGACCATTACGGTCAGCGAAAGCATCGGCCCGGTGCCAGCGCCCGCCGTGCCGCACAGAGGGCCTGGCCGGCACCCGGCGGGCGGCGGGCGCATATAATGCGCCGGCTTGCCGCCTGCCGGGCGGCCGTCCGCCTTTTTCATCGCCCGTCCGCCTGCCCATGTCCGCTGCCGCCTCTTCCGATCCTGTCCGCCTGCCTGGCGCCGTCGTCATCGGCGGCGGGCCGGCCGGGCTCATGGCGGCCGAGCAAATGGCCGCGCGCGGCGTGGCGGTGGACGTCTACGACGCCATGCCGTCGGTGGGACGCAAGTTCCTGATGGCCGGCAAGGGCGGCATGAACATCACCCACTCTGAGCCGGCCGACGCCTTCGTGGCCCGCTACGGCGCCCGCGCGGACCGCATCGGGCCGCTGCTGGACGACTTTGGCGCCGACGCGCTGCGGGCCTGGGTCCACGACCTCGGCATCGACACCTTCGTCGGCAGCTCGGGCCGCGTCTTTCCCACCGAGATGAAGGCCGCGCCGCTGCTGCGCGCGTGGCTGCACCGGCTGCGCGAGTCCGGCGTGCGCGTGCACGTGCGGCACCGCTGGACCGGCTTCACGCCGGGCGCCGATGGCTGGCACGGCCTGCGCTTCGCCACGCGCGATGGCGAGACCCACGTGGCCGCGCGCGCCGTGGTGCTGGCGCTGGGCGGGGGTAGCTGGGCGCGGCTGGGGTCCGATGGCGCGTGGATGCCGCTGCTGGCGGCGCGCGGCGTCGACGTGGCGCCGCTGCGGCCCGCCAACTGCGGCTTCGACGTGGCGTGGAGCCCGCTGTTCCGCAGCGAGCATGCGGGCGATCCGGTCAAGGCCGTGGCGATCGGCGTGACGGCGCCCGATGGCACCGTCTGGCATCGGCAGGGGGAATTCGTGATCAGCGAGACCGGCATCGAAGGCAGCCTGGTCTACGCGCTGTCCGCGCCGATCCGCGACCAGATCGACGCGCAGGGGCTGGCGACGATCACGCTGGACCTGGCGCCGGGACGCACGGCCGCGCAGGTGGCCGCCGAAGTGGCCCGGCCGCGTGGCGCGCGCTCGGTGTCCAGCCATCTGCAGAGCCGGCTCGGCATCACGGGCGTCAAGGCGCGGCTGCTGCGCGAGGTGCTGTCCAAGGAAGCGATGCACGACCCCGTGGCGCTGGCGGCGGCCATCAAGGCGCTGCCGCTGCAACTGCTGCGCGCGCGGCCGATCGACGAGGTCATCAGCACGGCCGGCGGCGTCCGCTTCGAGGCGATGGACGACCGGCTGATGCTGGACGCGCTGCCCGGCGTGTTCTGCGCCGGCGAGATGCTGGACTGGGAGGCCCCCACCGGCGGCTACCTGCTGACGGCCTGCCTGGCCAGCGGGCGCACCGCCGGGCTGGGCGCGGCGGCCTACCTCGGGGCCTGACGGCCCGCGCCGGGCACGCTCACTCGCCGGCCGGCGCCACGTTGGCGCCCGCGATGCCGTGCCGCTGCAGCGCCTGGGCGACCTTGCCCGACGCCTTCATCGCTTCCACGAATGCCGACAGGTACGCGGCCGCCGCCTCGCCGCGCGCCCGGTTCACGCCCATCGCCTGGCGGATCACCATGAAGCGCTCGTCCAGCAGGCGCAGGCCGCTCATGCCGGCCGTATCGGCCTGGAGCTGCTGCTTGACGCCGGCGGCCACGTCGAGGCCGCCATCGAGGAACGTCCGCACCACCGCCTGCGACGACGGCGCGCGCACGATTTCCGCGTGCTGCAGCTCGCGCGTCAGGTACAGGTCGTAGGCGCTGCCCTGGCCGACCACCACGCGCCGGCCCGGCTGGTCGACATCGGCGTTGTGGCGCACCGGCGAGGCGTCGCGCACCAGGTAGTAGCCTTCGATCAGCACGTACGGCGGCGTGAACGCAATGGTGGCGCCGCGCTTGGGATCGATGGCGAAGAAGCCGATGTCCGCCTGGCCGCTGGTCACCACGTCCACCGACTTGCCGGCCGTCTCCACCACCACCAGTTCCAGCGGCACACCCAGTTGCCCGGCCAGCGCCGTGGCCAGGTCCACCGACACCCCGCCCGCGCCGCCGCCGTCCTTGCGCTGGGCCAGTACCGGGTTGCCGAGGTTGATCGACGCGCGCAGCACGCCGGTGGGCGCAAAGGCGTCGAGAAGGGTCTTGTCAGCCGTCATGGAGGCTCCTCTGTTGGCGATGGAATGGCGCCGGGCCGTGTGACGTGCCGGCCGCCGCCGCGACATTGTAGGCCGTGGCCGCGCCGTGCGCGCCGGCGGGGGTTGGCCTTTGGGCCAATGGAGCGGGCGGGGCATTGGGCACTAGAGTGCTTCGCATCGAACGCGCCGTGCGAACAGGAGGCACCGATGATCCGGCCCATGCGCCACACCGTCGTCCCCGGCCTGGCCGCGCTGTGGCTGGCCGGCTGCAACACGGCCCCGATTCCACCGGGCAAGAATGTGCCGATCCAGGCCGCGCTGGACGCCATCACGCGCGACATGTGCGCGTTCCAGCAGCAGTTTGCGCAGGCGCCGCAGGGGCGCGGCGTGGGCGTGGATACCTACACCGTCGAGCTGGTGCTGACCGTCGACGCGGCCCGGCAGCCGCCCGTGGCCGTGGCGCCCGACATCGCGTTCATGCCGACCCTGACCTACGGCAACACGCTGATGATGGCCAAGGACAGCCGGCTGGTGGTCACGTTCCGGAACACGGGGCAGGGCGGCGCCGGGCCCTGTCCGCCCGCGCCGCCGCCGCAGCCCGGCACCCCGGCGCCGCAGCCGCCCGGCTGAAGCGGCACGGCCACGGCCGGCTGGCCGGCCAGCGTGGTGCCAGCCCTACATCGACGCGGCGCGCGCGTCGTCGGCGGCGGACACGAAGCGCCGCTGCCGCATCCACTTGGTCGCCACCCATTTCTCTCCGCGCACCACCGCGGCCGCCGCGTGCAGCGTGCGGCCGTCCAACTGGCCGCCGTCGTCGCAATACTCGAAATAGAGCGCGTTGCCCTTGCGCGGCAACACCGACAGGCCGATCTCTGGAAACACGGTCTCGCCGCCTTCGGGCACGTCGTTCAGGTAGATCACCATCGTGCTCACGCGCTGGCCGCTGCGCGCGATGGACGCCTGGTTCGACGGGTTGTCCGGCATCAGGAAGTCGAAGTGCGGGCGGCTCTGGGCGCCGGGGCCGTAGTGCAGCACCTGCAGGCCCTCGCCGTGTTCCACGGGCATCCGCATCAGCGCGGCGACGCGCGCATCGATCGTCGCCAGCAGCGGCGATTCCGCCAGCCGGAAGAACATGCCCTGGCTGCTGCGGTCGGGGCTGACCACGTGCTCGCCGGTGCGCGGGTCCACCAGCGTCGACGGCGCCAGGCGCGGGCGCGCCGCCGCCACCAGCGCGTCGCATTCGGCCGGCGTCAGTACCGCTTCCAGCACCGCCACCACGGGCCGGTCCGTGCGCGACAGCACGTGCACGGCACGGTCCCCGCCATCGAGCACGGCCGTGCGCGGCAGCCGGGCCGCGCCGGGCGCCGGGGGCGTCCGCTCGATCGTGACGAAGCCTTCGGGCATCGGCAGCCCGTCGCGCAGCACGCGGTCGAACGCCTGCACGAGCTGGCCGGCCACGGCCGGGTCAAAGCGCTGCCCGACCAGCGCGGCGGTGATCTCGGCCGGCGGGCCGCCGCGCCGCAGCGCATCGACGATCCAGTCGCGCAGCTCGGGCGAGAAATGGACCTTGGCAAGCTGGCGGGGCGGGTTGGAGGACGGGGCAGGGGTGGCTGGGGCTTGCATGGGCGGTTGTCACACGGGGCGCCGCCAGGCGGGCGCGGCGCCAAGTATCCAGCCCCGGTCGGGCGCGTGGCAACAACGTATCCACTTTGTATCAGGATCGGTGTGGTTGAAATGTCCTGTAACCAGGCGGCTGGCGGCGTGCATGAAACGGTCACATTGGATTCCTAGCATCGGGGCCGCTGCACTGGTCGGGAAGGGCGTACGCGCTGGCCCCGGCCGCGAAGGCGTCCGGCGCAGGCGGCCCCACCCGCCACCCCAAGGCGACGGCATCGGCTTCGGTGCGGCATCCCACTAGATCCAGCGCGTCCAACCATAACGATCGCGCGTGTCCTGGCGAGCCCCATCCATGCACCCTAAACACTCCACCTTCGTCCCCTTGCTTACCGCGCTGGCGGCAGCCGCGCTGCTGGCCGCCTGCGGCGGTGACGATTCCTCTGGCACCACCACCGGCAGCACCGGCGGCAGCGGCGGCACGGGCAACACCGGCGGCAACACCCCCACCCAGACCGTCAGCGGCGTGGTGGGTGGCGCAGCCGTCAAGAACCCCACCGGCTTTGCCAGCTCGTCGGCATCGGGCGTCGACTACGCCAAGAGCACCACGGGCGACGCCGTCGACCAGTCGTTCGTGCCGGTCACGTACGCCAACGCCACGGTCTGCGCCGATGCCAACGGCAATGGCGTCTGCGATGCCGGCGAGGCCAGCACGCGCACCGACGCCAGCGGCCGCTTCACGCTGACTACGCCGCCGGCGAGCCTGGTGGCCGTGGTGGACACCGACGCCACCTACAACGACCCGGCCACCGGCGCCACCAAGGTGGCCGCCAAGATGGTGCTGCGCAGCGCCGCCGCGCAGGCCGCCGACGGCGCCAGCGTGACCATCAGCCCGCTGTCGACCGAGGTGGTGCGGCTGACCGAGTCGGAGTCGATGACCTACGCCGATGCCCGCACCGCCATCGCCGGCCGCCTGACCCTGGCCGGCGGCACCGCCGACGTGACCGTCAAGGCCGACGACGTGGTGGCGCAGCCGTCCGCCGTGGCCGACGCCGCCGCGGCCCGCGCGCTGCTGGTGGAAGACAACACGCTGGCCACCCGCTACGCGCTGGCATCGAAGATCCTGGATCGTGGCTTCGTCAGCGACAGCGCCACCGACCCGGTGACCACGCTGAAGTCGGCCCAGGAGGCCGCGTTCAACCCCGAGGGCATCCCGCGCTACGACCACCTGTTCGTGGTGATCTTCGAGAACCACAGCAACCAGACGATCGACAACCCGGCCTACCCGAACTTCTACAAGTACCTGCACACCGAAGGCAACAAGGCGGCCAACTACTTCTCCACCGGCAACCCCAGCGAGCCGAACTACATCTCGCTGGCCAGCGCCGACGACTGGGGCGTGGCCGACGACAACGCGTGGAACTGCCTGCCCGCCGGCGACACGGCCAACCAGCCGACCGACACGTTCGTGCCGCTGAACGCCTGCAACGCCGACACGAAGGTGCACAACCTCAAGGGCCGCCGCAACATGTTCACGGCCATGTACAACGCCGGCATGAGCACGCGCGTCTACAGCGAGTCGATGAACCCCGGCCAGGACCCGCGCAAGGACGGCGTGGCCAACGCCGCCATCACCGGCGTGAACCCCACGTCGGGCGTCACCGAAGCCATGCCGGCCGGCCTGTACAAGACCAAGCACCACCCGGCTGTGAACTTTGACGAGGTGCGCAACCGTCCGGACTTCTTCAAGAACCTGGCGCGCTCGATGGGCGGCGGCGAGTGGGATGCGTCGATCGCGTCGTACGCGTCGGCCAACGGCATCAAGTGGAACACGCACCAGTTCGAGGACGACCTCAAGAGCGGTGACATCGGCGCGCTGAACTACGTGGTGCCCGACCAGTGCGACGACATCCACGGCGTGGGCCCGTGCGCGTCGACCAACATCGCGCGCGGCGACGCGTACGCCAAGTACATGGTGGACGCGATCCAGGCGTCGCCGGTCTGGAAGAACACCAACCGCCGCACGGCCATCGTCATGCTGTTCGACGAAGGGTCGAGCTTCTTCGGCAGCTCGTCGTGCTGCGGCTGGAACGTGGGCGGCGGCGCCACCAGCGGCGCGCCGCTGGGCGAGGGCATCACCTCGGCCGTGCCGCGCTACAACGGCGGCAACAAGGGCGACGGCCCGACGATCTTCGCGGTGCTGACGAACCAGCCGGGCGCGCCGAAGCAGGTGGTGGACTCCGACGCCTACAGCCACTTCTCGTTCGTGCGCACGATGCAGGACATGTTCGGGCTGGCCGATCCGGGCGTGGCCACGTCGTACATGAACCGGTCGAAGTACACCGAGCAGTACATCGCCGACAACCTCGCCAACCTGGCCGAGTACTCGGGCAGCGCCAACACGCACTTCGACTCGGTGCGGCCGATGAACCACAAGTACGTGGTCAAGGCGGGCGACCTGCAATCGGGCGGCAGCGTGGCCGGCGGCAGCGGCAGCGGGTCGGTGGGCACGGGCAACAACACGGCCACGGGGCCGGATGCCTCGCAGACCAGCATCTGGGCCATCAAGTCCTGATGGCGTCGCGGCAGCCGCCCAACCGGGCGGTTGCCTTTCTTCCCCTGCCCGTGGGCCGGCTGCCACCGGCCCCTTGAACCATGCGTCATTCCAGATTTGCCGCGCGCCGTGCCGCGGCCATGCTTTGCCTTGCGCTGGCCGCCTGCAAGCCGGCCACCGAGGCGCCCCGGGCCGCCGCCGCGCCGCCGGCCGTGCAGCGCGTGTCCGCGCCATCCGCGCCAACGTCCCCCCAATCGCCGCTGTCGCCCGCCGCGCAGTTGGGCGCCGTGCTGTTCGTCGACCGGTCGCTGTCCGGGTCGGGCACGATGTCGTGCGCCACCTGCCACGACCCCCAGCACGCCTTTGCCCCGGCCAACGACCTGGCCGTGCAGCTTGGCGGCGCCGATGGCAGGCAGCCCGGCACGCGCGCCGTGCCGACGCTGATGTACAAGGAGTACACCAACCCGTACTCGGACACGTTCGAGAACCCCGACATGATCAGCCCGCCCGGTCCCGGCGGCGGCCTGACCTGGGACGGCCGCGCCAACACCATCGCCGAGCAGGCCGCCATCCCGCTGCTGGCCGCCAATGAAATGGCCGCCCGCGACAAGGCCGCCGTGGTGGACGCCGTGCGCCACGGCCCCAACGCCGCCGCGTTCCGGGCCGCCTACGGCCCCGCCGCGCTGGACGATACCGACAAGGCGTTCGCGCTGGTCGGCGCCGCGTTGCAGGCGTTCCAGGTGGAAGACCGCAGCTTCCACCCGTACAGCAGCAAGTTCGACCGCTACCGCAACAACAAGGTGGGCGGCGCGCTGACCGATGCCGAAGTGCGCGGCCTGCGCGTGTTCCTGGACCCGAACAAGGGCAACTGCATGGCCTGCCACCTGCTGGGCGGCGGCAACGACGGCAGCCAGGACATGACCAGCGACTACTCGTTCTCGGCCATTGGCGTGCCGCGCAATCCGGCCATCCCGGCCAACGCCGACCCCCGGTACTTCGACCTGGGGCTGTGCGGGCCGCTGCGCACCGACCACCGGCCCGGCCGCGACAAGGGCGCCGCCGCCACGTGCGGCATGTTCAAGACGCCGGTGCTGCGCAACGTCGCCACGCGCCACGTGTTCATGCACAACGGCGTGTTCAGGTCGCTGGAAGAGGTGGTGCGCTTCTACAACACGCGCGACACCGCGCCGCAGGACTGGTATCCGCGCGATGCGCAGGGCCGGGTGGCCAAGTTCAACGACCTGCCGGCCCGCTACCGCGCCAATATCGACGGCCAGATGCCGCTGGACAAGCGCCGTGCCGGCAGCCCGCCGCCGATGACCGACCAGGAGATGCAGGACCTGGTTGCCTTCCTGAAGACGCTGACCGATGGCTACGTGCCGCCGCCCGGGCCCGACGCCAGCGGCGCGCATGCGCATACCGTCGCCAACGCGATGGCCGACCCCGCCGCCCGCAAGCCGGGCGCCGCCAACACCGCCGAAGTCCAATGAAACCGATCCTGACCCTGGCCGCGCTGGCGGCCACCACCACGCTGCTGCTGGCCGGCTGCGACCGTCCCGACATGGCCAGCGAGGCCGGCTTCCGCGCCGCGCTGGACCAGCACCTGCAGGCGCACGGCGACCTCTGCATCGGCCGCCATGCCTGGCCCGTCGACGTGCCGGACGGCCCGGGCGCCACGCAGCTGCGCGATGGCATCCAGATGCCGGCGCTCGAACACGCGGGGCTGGTGGCGCACGTGCCGGCCCAGATGACGCTGCACCACCAGGACGGTACCGACGAGGTGGTCAAGGCGCTGCGCTACGACCTGACCGACAAGGGCCGCCAGCAGCTCAATCCCCATCCGCGCACGGCCGCCCGCACGGCCGGCGCCGACGCGCCCGACCTCTGCTACGGCCACGTGCGGGTGGCGCGGGTCACCGGCTGGGACAAGCCCCACGACACCGCCGACAAGCCGGCCCGGCTGGCCACGACCGTGCGCTACACGTACACGCTGGAGCCGGCGCCGTGGGCGCATGACGCGATGGTGCAGGGCGCCTTTCCCGTGCTGGCGCGCGTGATGCGCGGCAGCGGGACGCTGGAACTGAAGCAGGAGATGGTGGCCACCGGCGGGGGCTGGCAGCCGCTGTGAGCCGGGCCGCGCAGGCGTGCCAGTGCGTCAAGCCCGCGCCCCCGGCCTTCGATGCGCGAGATGCCCTGGCATCACAGCCGGCAGTCGGGAAATCCATGGATTGCCGCGGCCGCCGCTGCCGTCGCCCCGGGTGACGGTGTAGTATCCGTGGCCGAACCTGTCTGAAGCTGGAGAGCTAACCATGATCGTATTCGTCACCGGTGCCACCGCGGGGTTTGGCGCCGCCATCGCCCGCCGCTTTGTCGGCGCCGGCCATCGCGTCATCGCCGCGGGCCGCCGTGAAGACCGCCTGCAGGCACTGGTCGATGAACTGGGCCGCGACAACGTGCTGCCGCTGGTGCTGGACGTGCGCGACCGCGCCGCTGTGGAGGCCGCCGTGGCCGGCCTGCCGGCCGACTATGCCGACGTCGACGTGCTGGTGAACAACGCCGGGCTGGCGCTGGGGCTGGAGCCGGCGCACCGCGCCGACGTCGACCAGTGGGACACCATGGTCGACACCAACATCAAGGGCCTGACCTACATGACGCGCGCGGTGCTGCCCGGCATGGTGGCGCGCAATCGCGGCCACGTGGTCAATATCGGCTCGGTGGCCGGCGCCTACGCCTACCCGGGCGGCAACGTCTACGGCGCCACCAAGGCGTTCGTCCACCAGTTCTCGCTGAACCTGCGCGCAGACCTGACCGGCACGCGCGTGCGCGTGACCGACGTGGCGCCAGGGCTGGTGGGCGGCACCGAGTTCTCGGCCGTGCGCTTCCGTGGCGACCAGTCGCGCGTGGAAAAGGTCTACGAAGGCGCCGACGCGCTGACGCCCGACGATATCGCCGAGACCGTGTTCTGGGCCGCCACGCTGCCGGCGCGCGTGAACATCAACTACCTGGAAGTGATGCCGGTAACGCAGTCGTTCAGCGCGCTCTCGATTCACCGCGAGAAGCCGTAAGCGTTTGTCGAATCGCCCGGTCCCGGCCGGGCTTTTTGCGGGCGGGGGGAATAGACGCCCCGGTTTGGGCGTATACCCGATGAGTCCACACTCGACGGGAGCCCCCCTTGACCGACAACACCCCACATTCCCACCCGGGCAAGCCCATCTGCGTGCCATGCCGGCTCGGCGCCATCGGCGCCATCGTGCTGGTACTGGCGGGCGGCTTTGCCTACACGGGCGGCTGGATCGGCCCGCAGCGGCTATCCACGCGCGCCATTGTCGACCAGTTCCAGCGTAACGACGGCCTGCACGCGGGCTATCGCCGCAACCACGCCAAGGGCGTGTGCGTGGCCGGCTACTTCGACAGCAACGGCGCGGCCGCGCAGGTGTCCAGCGCGGGCGTGTTCGCGCCCGGCCGCACGCCGGTGACCGGGCGCTTTGCGCTGCCCGGCGGCAATCCGCTGGCGCCCGACGGCAGCGTGCCGATCCGCAGCCTGGCGCTGATGTTCACGCAGGCCGACGGCCAGCAGTGGCGCACCGGCATGAACTCGGTACCGCGCTTTCCGGTGCACACGCCGGAACAGTTCTACCAGTTGCTGCAGGCCAGTCAGCCCGATCCCGCCACCCACAAGCCCGATCCCGCCAGGCTCAAGGCGTTTGCCGCCGGCGCGCCGGCGCTGGCCGCGTTCCAGGGCTGGATCCAGGCGCATCCGCCTTCGTCCAGCTTTGCCAATGCCGCGTACTACAGCGTCAATGCGTTCTACCTGGTCGATGCCGGCGGCAAGCGGCAGGCCGTGCGCTGGGCGGTGCAGCCGGAGCTGCCGTACGCGCCGGTGAGCGCGGCCGAGCGCGGGCAGGCATCGTTCCTGGCGGCGGACCTGATGCAGCGGCTGCAGGCCGGGCCGCTGCGCTGGCGGCTGGTGCTGACGCTGGGCGCGCCCGGCGATGTCACCGACGACGCCACGCAGGTCTGGCCCGACGACCGCCCGCAGATCGACGCCGGCACGCTGGTGCTGGAACGCGCCACGGCGCAGGACGACGGCCCGTGCCGCGACGTCAACTTCGACCCGACCGTGCTGCCGGTAGGCATCGCCACGTCGGCCGATCCGCTGCTGGCGGCGCGCTCGGCCGCCTACGCGGTGTCGTACCAGCGCCGCACGCGCGAGGAGGCAACCGCCGCCCGCGAACCGAAGGCCATCCAGTGAGGAACCCGGCATGAAGGCAACTTCGACTCAATTCAGCGGCGTGCAGAAGCTGCTGCACTGGCTGATGGCCGTGCTGATCCTGGCGATGCTGTTCGTCGGCGTGGGAATGGTGTTTACGGTGTCGCGCGCGCATGACACGCTCGTGGCGCTGCACCGGCCGCTGGGCATCGCGCTGCTGCTGCTCGTCATCGTCCGGCTGGCCGTGCGGCTGCGGCGCGGCGTGCCCCCGCTGCCGGCCCACATGCCCGCCGCGCAACGGTTCGTCGCCAAGGCATCGCACGCGGTGCTCTACGCGCTGATGCTGGCAATGCCGCTGGTGGGCTGGGCCATGCTGTCGGCCGGCGGCTACCCGGTGACGATGGCCGGCAGTTTCCACCTGCCGCCGCTGCTGCCCGCCAACGTCACCGCGTTCGCGCTGCTGCGGACGTTGCACACATGGCTCGGGCTCACGCTGTTCGCCGTGGTCCTGCTGCATTTGGCTGCCGCGCTGATGCACGCGCTGGTGATCCGGGACGGGGTGTTCGAAGCGATGGCGGGGCGGCGGTAGGGCGGGGCGTGGTTGGCGGGTGGGCTTCCGCCGGGTTTTGCTCCCCTCTCCCGCGCGCGGGAGAGGGGTTGGGGGAGAGGGTCAGCGGCTCACAATGCGACATGTCGTGGCTTGCACAGCCATGCCCTCTCCCCCGGCCCCTCTCCCGCCTTGCGGGAGAGGGGAGACAACCATTGGCAATTCAAGCGCAACAGCTCACCCCGGCACCTTCTCCGCCCCGAAGGCCGCCAGTTCCTTCACCAGGCTGGTGGCTGCCAGTTCCACCAGGGCGCGGCCCTTTTCCGGCGTGGCCTGGTTCGGATCGGAGCCCATGCGGCCGTCGGGAAAGCGGGCGCGGAAGTCCAGCGCTTCGCGGATCGGGCCGGACGGGGCGATGCGCGGCGAGTAGTCGGCGTGCTTGATGGCGTGGGCGTAGGCGTACTGCGTCACCGCGATCTCGGACGGCGTGGCGTGGGCGCCGTGGCCGGTCGGGAACATTTCCTTGGCCAGGTCGTTGACGCCTTCCAGGTCCCACCAGTTGGTCAGCTTCATCGCAAAGCCGGCGCGGCGGCCCGCGAAGCTGGACTCGGCGTAGAGCTCGGAGAACGCGGCCTCGATGGACGCGATGTTGCCGCCGTGGCCGTTCAGGAACAGGATCTTCTCGAAGCCGTGGCGGGCCAGCGAGCGCGTCCAGTCCACGATGGCGGCGATGAACGTCGACGGGCGCAGCGAGATCGTGCCGGCAAAGCCCAGGTGGTGCTGGGCCATGCCGATGTTGAACGTCGGCGCCACCAGGATGTCGGCCTGCTGTTCGGCATGGCGGCAGATGATCTCCGGGCACATCCAGTCGGTGCCCAGCAGGCCCGTGGGGCCGTGCTGCTCGTTCGAGCCGATCGGCACGACAATGGTGCGGCTGCGTTGCAGATACTGTTCGACTTCTGACCAGGTGGAAAAGTACAGCAGCATGGTTCACTCCTTGTTGGACGTGGGGGGTGTCGGGTGGTTATCGGCCGGCCTCAGGCATGCGCCGCGCGGGTCGGCATGCGCATGGCCAGGATGATCAGCGCGGCGGCCAGCGGCATGGCCGCCATGACCAGCACGCCGGGATGCAGGCTGCCGGTGGCGGTCTTGGCCCAGCCGATGATGGCCGGGCCCCAGAAGCCGCCCGACAGCCCGATGGTGTTGATCAGCGCGATGCCGCCGGCGGCGGCCGGGCCCTTGATGTATTCGGACGGCATGGCCCAGAACACGGTGTAGGTCATCCACAGCGTGGTGGTGCCCAGCGTCAGCAACACCAGCGTGGCCGCCAGGTGGCCGTCGGCCAGCGTCGTCCCGGCCAGCAGCGCGGCACCGGCCAGCGCGGGGATGGCGGCGTGGTAGCGGCGTTCGCCCTTGCGGTCGGAGCGGCGGCCCATGTAGAGCATGCCGATGGCGCCGCCCACGTAGGGCAGGGCGGCGTACCAGCCCAGCTGCACGGTGTCGGTCACGCCCTGGGCCTTGATCAGCGTGGGCAGCCAGAAGCTCAGTGCGTAGATGGCGGCGATCACGCAGAAGTAGGCGGTGGCCAGCACGTAGATGCGCCAGTCGCGCGCCACGGCGCCGAACGAGTGCTTGTGCGCGGCCGGCACGGCCAGTTCCTGTTCCAGCAGCCGCTTCTCGTCGCTGGTCAGCCAGTGGGCGTCGGCGGGACGGTCGGGCACGAGCTTCCAGGCCAGCACGCCCAGCACCAGGCAGGGCAGCCCTTCGACCAGGAACATCCATTGCCAGCCGGCCAGCCCGGCGTGGCCGGCCAGCGCGGTCATCAGCCACGCGGACAGCGGGCCGCCGATGATGCCGCCGATGGGGCCGGCCAGGAACACGATGGCGATGGCGCGCGCCATGCGCTGCGGGCCGTACCAGCAGGACAGGTAATAGATCATGCCCGGCGCAAAGCCGGCCTCGAACACGCCCAGCAGGAAGCGCATGGCGTAGAACGTGGGCACGTCGCGCACGAACATCATGCAGGCCGACGTGATGCCCCAGAGCACCAGGATGCGGCTGAACGTCTTGCGGGCGCCCACGCGCGGCAGCATCAGGTTGCTCGGGATCTCGAACAGCACGTAGCCGATGAAGAAGATGCCGGCCCCCACGCCGTAGGCGGCGTCGGAGAAGCCCAGGTCGCCCTGCATCTGCAGCTTGGCAAAGCCGACGTTGACGCGGTCCAGGTAGGCGAACAGGTAGCAGACCAGCAGGAACGGCAGCAGCCGCAGGTTGATCTTCTGGTACAGCGCGGCGGTGCCGTCGACGGCGGCGGGGTTGGACATCACTAACATTTGCCAGTCTCCAGAGCGTTGTGATGGTTGTGGGATTGGCTTGGATAGTGGCAGCCGCGTAGACTGACACCAACAGCAACAAAATCCACACTTCGTTCTTCCCAGGGCAACAGTCCACTTGGCGACCATGCCTGGGTGACGCTTACGCAACAAAGAGGCGGGATATGCGGGAAATCAACCAGCAGCGGCTGCGCTATTTCCGGGAGGTGCTGGCGCACGGCACGATCCGGGGCGCGGCGGAAAGCCTGAACACGTCGCCGTCGGTCATCACGCGGCAGATCCGGCTGCTTGAAGAGGAACTGGGCACCACGCTGTTCGAGCGCCAGGCGCGCGGCGTGCGGCCCACCGAGGCGGCGGCGCACCTGCTGGAGTTCTGGCGCGGCTACCGCTCGCACCAGGAAAAGCTCGAAGACCAGCTCCACGCGCTGCAGGGGCTGCAGCAGGGCATGGTGCAGATCGTGCTGAGCGAGGGCTACGTCGACGCGCTGGTCAACGAGGTGGTGGCGCCGTTCTGCGCGCAATACCCGATGGTCGACATCCGCATGGAGATCCTGCCCGTGGACGACGTGCTCAACGAGGTGGCGGAAAGCCGCGCGCACATCGGGCTGGCCTACAACCCGCCGCTGCACCCGCGCATCGAGTACCGGGCCAGCGCGTCGCAGCCCATCGTGCTGCTGACCCGCCACGACCACCCGCTGGCGCTGCGCGGCGGGCCGGCCACGCTGCATGACGTGATGGCCTATCCGCTGGCGCTGATGCCCGAGTCGTACGGCATCGGCCACGCGGCACGGATGCTGGAGTTTGCCGAGAACATCCGCATCCGGCCCACGCTGGTGACCAACTCGCTGTCCGCGCTCAAGCAGTTCGTGGCCTACGACGACTTTGTCACGCTGATCGGCCAGTTTGCTGCCTACCGCGAGGTGGCCGCCGGCAGCCTGGCGACGGTGCCGGTGGACCACCCGCTGTGCCGCGGCACGCAGGCGCGGCTGCTGGTCAAGGCCGGACGGCCGCTGCCGGCCGCCGCGCAGGAGGTGCTGGCGTTCATCCAGCACCGCATGGGCATCTTTGCCGAAGGCCGGGGCGCTCAAAGCACGTAGCCGCCGTCGATGGTCAGGCTGGCGCCGGTCATGTAGGCCGACGCCGGGCTGGCCAGCCACGCCGCCAGGCCGGCAATTTCGTCGGGCTGGCCGATCCGGCCGAGCGGGATCCGCGCGATCAGGTGCTCGACCATCGACGATGTCATGTCGGTCTCGGTCGGGCCGGGCTGGATGTTGTTGACCGTGATGCCGCGCGGCGCCAGTTCCAGCGCCAGGTTCTGCACCAGCGACGCCACGGCCGCCTTGGTCATGGCGTAGACCGCCCCGCCCACCGAGCCGGTGCGGATGGCCGTGTTGCTGCCGATGGTGATGATCCGGCCGCCGTCGCGCATGGCGCCGGCCGCCGCCTGGATGGCCACGAACACGCCCCGGATGTTGACGTCGAGCATGGCATCGAGGTCGGTGTCGGTGAACTGCTCCAGCCGGCCCAGCCGCAGCAGGCCGGCGTTGACCACGGCGGCGTCCAGCGCGCCAAAGCGAGCCACGGCCTGCCGCACAGCGGCGCGGATCGCGGCCGGATCGGCGCTGTCGGCGGCAATGGCCACGGCCTGGCCGCCGTCGGCCTCGATGGCTGCAACCACCTCGGCGGCCTTGCCGGGGCTGGTGGCGTAGGTCAGCGCCACGCGAAAGCCGTCGCGGGCCAGCCGCCGTGCGATGGCGGCGCCAATGCCGCGGGATCCACCAAATACCAGGGCAGCCGGGGCTGCCGTCGCTGCGTTGCGTTCCATGTCGTCGCACCGTATCGAAGTTGATCGTGCAGACGATAGTGCAGACCACGCGTATCGCGTTTATGTGCCGGCACAAGCGGTTTTGTATCCGCATGTAGGCGTCGTGGCGGGGCGGCGGGCCGGCAAAAAGCGTTTCGGGGTTTGCCCAATGGCGCCCCGGCATCCTATGGTTAGGTGCAGACCCCGGCGCAGGACGCCCGCCCGGCCGCCCCCCAAGGAGACGTCATGAGCAAGAAGTCGAGTATCACGACCTGGATCCTGATCGCGATGATTCTGGGCGCCGTGGTCGGCTACGGGTGCAACACGGCGTTTCCGGACCCCAAGGTGGCCAAGGAGATCGCCGGGTATATCTCCATCGTCACCGACGTGTTCCTGCGGCTGATCAAGATGATCATCGCGCCGCTGGTGTTTTCCACGCTCGTGATCGGCATCGCCCACATGGGGGATGCCAGCACCGTGGGCCGCGTGGGCGTCAAGGCGCTGGCGTGGTTCATCACGGCGTCGCTGGTGTCGCTGACGCTGGGGCTGATCATGGCCACGCTGCTGCACCCGGGCGTGAACATCGGCCTGCCGCTGCCCGACGTGGGCGCCGCCACCAACCTCAAGACCAACGCGTTCACGCTGAAGGACTTTGTCTCGCACCTGGTGCCCAAGTCGGTGGCCGAGGCGATGGCCAACAACGAGATTCTGCAGATCGTGGTGTTCTCGATCTTCTTTGGCACCGCCATTGCCACGCTGGGCGAGCGCGGCCAGCGCATGGCCGGCGTGATCGAGGACCTGGCGCAGATCATGCTCAAGATCACCGGCGCGGTGATGTGGCTGGCCCCGGTGGCCGTGTTCGCGGCCATCGCGTCGACCGTGACCACGCAGGGGCTGGGCATCCTGATTACCTTTGCCAAGTTCATGGGCAGCTTCTACCTGGCGCTGTTCGTGCTCTGGGGGCTGCTGACGCTGGCCGGCTTCGCGTTCCTGGGCCGGCGCGTGTTCGAGCTGATCCGGCTGATCCGCGAGCCGTTCCTGCTGTCGTTTTCCACGGCCAGTTCCGAGGCCGCCTACCCGAAGCTGCTGGATTCGCTGGACCGCTTTGGCGTGAATCGCAAGATCTCCAGTTTCGTGCTGCCGCTGGGGTATTCGTTCAACCTGGACGGGTCGATGATGTACTGCACGTTCGCGGTGCTGTTCATCGCCCAGGCGTACGACATCCACTTGCCGCTGGGCACGCAGATCACGATGCTGCTGTTGCTGATGCTGACGTCCAAGGGCATGGCCGGCGTGCCGCGCGCGTCGCTGGTGGTGATTGCGGCCACGCTGAACCAGTTCGGCATTCCGGAGGCGGGGTTGCTGCTGATCATGGGGGTCGACCAGTTCCTGGACATGGGACGATCCGCCACCAACGCCGTCGGCAACTCGATTGCGGCGGCCGTGGTGGCCAAGTGGGAAGGGCAACTGGCCGCCGGGCCCGTGCCGGAGACCGAGAAAGACATACCGGGCGAGGAGCCACGCACCACGGCGGAGGCCTGACGCCATGCGCGGACGGATGCGGCTGGACAGGGGGTGGATCGGTGCAATGCTGGCCGTGCTGCTGGCGCTGGCGCCCGCGCTGGCTGCGGCGCAGGAGCCCGTGGCGCTGAGCGGCACGCTCAAGAAGGCGCGGGACACCGGCGTGCTGACGATCGGCTATCGGGAGTCGTCGCTGCCGTTCTCGTACCTGAACCAGGCCAGGCGGCCGATCGGCTACGCGATCGACATCTGCCAGGCAATCGTCCAGGCGGCCGCGGCCGAGATCAGCCGCGACGTGGCCGTGCAGTGGGTGCCGGTGACGTCCGAGAACCGCTTCGACGCCATCACGTCCGGCAAGGCGGACCTGGAGTGCGGATCGACCACGCGCAACGCCGAACGGCTGCGCACCGTGGCGTTCTCGCCGGTCATCTTCGTGGCCGGCACCAAGCTGATGGTGCCGCGCAATTCGCCGATCCGGACGTTCCGGGACCTCAAGGGCCGGACCGTGGTGGCCACGGCCGGCACCACCAATGCCAGCACCATCGAGGACCTGTCCAGGCGCTTCCAGCTCGGCATCAACCTGATCCGCGCCCGCGACCACGCCGACGCCTTCGAGGTGCTGCGCCACGGCGGCGCCGATGCCTACGCCGGCGACGACGTGCTGCTGTACGGCTTCCTGGCCCGCCACAACGCCGGCCGGCAGTTTCTGGTGACCAGCGAATTCCTGTCCTACGACCCCTACGGCATCATGCTGCGCCGGGGCGACCCCCAGTTCGCCGCCATCGTCGACAAGACCGTGCGCGACCTGATCACGTCGGGCGAGCTTGACCGGCTGTACAAGCAGTGGTTCCTGAACCGCCTGCCCACCGGCGAACGGCTGGGCATCCCGATGAGCGCCCAGCTCGAAGACATCATCCAGGCAACGCCGCAGCAGCCGGATTGAGTTATTTCCCCCGTTTGGTTGGCTCCCCTCTCCCGCAGGCGGGAGAGGGGAGCGAAAACCTGCCGGAACGCTGGTCTTCTCGGACAATCCACATGCCCCATGTTTTCTCCCCTCTCCCGCAACGCGGGAGAGGGGTCGGGGGAGAGGGCCCGGCGGTTCAACCTGCGATCCGTCGCGCATCACGCGCTGGCCCTCTCCCCCAGCCCCTCTCCCGCAGGCGGGAGAGGGGAGCGAAAACCCGCCGGAACGCTGGTCTTCTCGGACAATCCACATGCCCCATGTTTTCTCCCCTCTCCCGCAACGCGGGAGAGGGGTCGGGGGAGAGGGCCCGGCGGTTCAACTTGCGATCCGTCGCGCATCACGCGCTGGCCCTCACCCCCAGCCCCTCTCCCGCACGCGGGAGAGGGGAGCCCGGTCGGCGCCAATTGATGCGTTTTGCGTGCCAATCACGGCCATTCACGCACCTTCGACAAGCACAGTTCTCGCATTGTGCATTGCGATCGTGCAAACTGTACTCTTTCTCTCGCAGCCGTTCTGTACGTCCCTCCGATCACATTCCGGGCCTAGTCTGCCAACATCGCAGCGAGCGCCCGCGCACACGGAAAACCGGGCCGGGCGTTCGGGCACTAGTTCTGGAAGCCGCCCCCATGAGTTCGCCCACGCCCGAAAAGGGCCATATCGCGCCCTATACGCACCCGGCCGCCGGCTGGGGAGCGCTCAAGCAAGTTGCCATCAACCTCGTCAAGGAAAAGGTTGGTGGCGGCAAATACAAGACGCTGTTCAAGCAGAACCAGCCGGACGGCTTTGACTGCCCCGGCTGCGCCTGGCCTGACCGGCAGCACGCCTCGACGTTCGAGTTCTGCGAGAACGGCGTCAAGGCCGTGGCGGCCGAGGCCACCAGCAAGCGCGTCACCAACGAGTTCTTCGCCCGGTACACGGTGACCGAGCTGATGCAGCAGTCCGACTACGAGCTGGAACAGCACGGCCGGCTGACGCACCCCATGCGCTACGACGCGGCCACCGACAAGTACGTGCCGGTGGAATGGGACGCGGCGTTCCGCCTGGTCGCGGACCACCTGCGCCGGCTGGACAACCCCGACGCGGCCACGTTCTACACGTCCGGCCGCGCCAGCAACGAGGCGGCGTTCCTGTTCCAGCTGTTCGTGCGGATGTACGGCACGAACAACTTCCCCGACTGCTCGAACATGTGCCACGAGGCCACCAGCCGCGGCCTGCCGGTGACGGTGGGCGTGGGCAAGGCCACGGTGCTGCTCGACGACTTCCAGCTGGCCGACACCATCATGGTCTGGGGCCAGAATCCGGCCACCAACCATCCGCGCATGCTCAACGAGTTGCGCGATGCGTCCAGGCGCGGCGCCACCATCGTGTCGATCAACCCGCTCAAGGAGCGCGGCCTGGAGCGCTTTGTCAGCCCGCAGCACGTGACCGAGATGCTGGGCGGCGGCGGCACCCGCATTGCGTCGATGTTCGTGCGGCCCCGGCTGGCCGGCGACTTCGCGCTGCTCAAGGGCCTGGGCAAGCGCGTGATCGAACTGGACGACGCGGCGGTGGCCACCGGCGGCCAGCGCGTGGTCGACGTGGACTTCATCCGCGAGCACACGGCCGATTTCGACGCCTTCGCGGCCGACCTGCGCGCCGAGAGCTGGGCCGACATTGTGGCCGAGTCCGGCGTCACGCGCGCCGACATCGACGCGCTGGCCGACGTCTACGTGAAGAGCGAGCGCACGATCATGTGCTGGGGCATGGGCCTGACGCAGCACAAGGAGTCGGTGCGGACCATCCAGCTGCTGTCCAACGTGATGATGCTGCGCGGCAATATCGGCAAGCCCGGCGCGGGCCTGATGCCGGTGCGCGGCCATTCGAACGTGCAGGGCGACCGCACGATGGGCATCGAGGAACAGCCCGACGACGCCTTTCTGGACCGCCTGGGTGCCACATTCGGCTTCGAGCCGCCGCGCCATCATGGGCAGGACGTGGTGGCCGCGATCAACGCGATGCTGGCTGGCAAGGTCAAGGTGTTCGTGGGGCTGGGCGGCAATTTCTCGATCGCCACGCCCGACACGCCGCGCACCTGGCAGGCGCTGCGCCAGTGCGACCTGACCGTCAACATCGCCACCAAGCTCAACCGCAGCCACCTGGTCATCGGCCGCGACGCGCTGCTGCTGCCCACGCTGGGCCGCACCGAGATCGACGAGCAGGACGGCGTGCCGCAGGGCGTGACGGTGGAGGATTCGGTCTGCATGGTCCATATCTCGTACGGCATGAACAAGCCGGCGTCGCCGCACCTGTTGTCGGAGACGATGATCGTGGCGCGCATGGCCGACGCCACGCTGGGGTCGAACAAGGTGGACTGGCTGTGGTTCGCGCAGGACTACGCGCGCATCCGTGATGCCGTCGAGAAGGTGATTCCGGGCTTCGAGCGCTACAACGAGCGCGTGGCCCGGCCGGGCGGCTTTCACCTGACGCCGGCGTCGCGCAACCGCGTGTGGCGCACGGCGTCGGGCAAGGCGCAGTTCCTGGTGCACCCGATCGACAAGGACACGCCGATCCGGCGCGCCCGCGAGCGCCATGGCGACGCGCTGATGGTGATGATGACCACGCGCTCGCACGACCAGTACAACACCACGATCTACGGGCTGGACGACCGCTACCGCGGCGTGTTCGGCCTGCGCCGGGTGGTGTTCATCAACCCGGCCGACCGCGCGCGGCTGGGGTTTGCCGAGGGTGAGCGGGTGGACATCACGAGCGTCTGGGAAGACGGCGTGACGCGCGACGTGCGGGACTTCCTGCTGGTGGACTACGACATCCCGGCGGGCTGCCTGGGCGCCTACTATCCCGAGACCAACCCGCTGGTGCCGCTGGAAAGCATCGGCGACCGGTCCGGCACGCCGACGTCGAAGTCGATCCCGGTGCTGCTGCGGCGCGCCGCCGCCTGACGCCGGGCGGGAGCGCACCATGGCCGGACGCGGATACGTCACGCGCGAGATCCGGCGCCACCAGGGCGACGCCGTGGCGCTGGAAATCGACCAGGTGGCCGAGGAAGTGCCCGTGGCGCTGGTCTACAACGGCATCTCGCACGCCGTGATGATGGCCACGCCGCTGGACCTGGAGCCGTTCGCGGCGGGGTTCTCGCTGACCGAGGGCATCGTCGACGGCGTGCACGAGATCTACGACGTCGAGGTGGAGCCGGGCTGCGACGGCATCGAGGTCCGGCTGGAAGTCAGTCAGCGGGCGTTCATGGCGCTCAAGCAGCGCCGCCGCACGCTGGCCGGCCGCACCGGCTGCGGCGTCTGCGGCATCGAGAGCCTGGCCCTGCTGGACCTGGTGCCCGAGCCGCTGGCCGGCATCCAGCCGGTGTCACCCGATGCGGCGGCCATCCGCCGCGCCGCCGCGGACCTGCGCGCGCGCCAGCATCTGATGGCGGCCACCGGCGGCGTCCATGCCGCCGCGTGGTGCGGCCCGGACGGCCAGCTACGCGCCGTGTTCGAGGACGTGGGGCGCCACAACGCGCTGGACAAGCTGATCGGCCACCTGGCCCGCGCGCGCGAGGCGTTCGGCGAGGGCTTCGTGTTTCTGTCCAGCCGGGCCAGCTACGAACTGGTGCGCAAGGCCGCGCGGATGCAGATTCCGATGCTGGCGACGATCTCGGCGCCCACGTCGCTGGCCATCCGCATCGCGGAACAGGCCGGCGTGCGGCTGCTGAGCTTTTGCCGCCAGGACGGCTTCGTCGAATACACTTCGCCTGGAACCGTAATCGCATCGGAGCCGCCGGTGGCCGCAGGCTGACGCCTGGGGTGTCCGGCTGTCTCCCGGATAACCCCCAGACAAGGCGACAGACCCGTTGGCAACCCTGTACGAAAAGCTCGCGGCCGATATCGAGGCGCTGGTGCAGCAGGGCGTGCTGCTGCCCGGCGAGAAGATCCCGTCCGTGCGCCAGGCCGCGCAGCACCACCGGCTCAGCATCACCACCGTGATCCGGGCCTACCTGCTGCTGGAATCGCGCGGCATCCTGGAAAGCCGCCCGCAGTCGGGCTACTTCGTGCGCGCCCGGCCCGGCGAGCCGGCCATCGACCTGCAGCCCACGCGCCCGGCCACGCGGCCGTCGGCCGTGGACGTGAGCGCGCTGGTGCTGTCCACGCTGCGCTCGATCCGCGCCGACGACGCGGTGCCGCTGGGGTCGCCCTATCCGGACCCCAAGCTCTACCCGTGGCAGCGGATCATCCAGTACGCCAACACCATCGGCAAGCGCTACGACACCTGGAGCGTGCTGGACGACCTGCCGCCCGGATCGCCCGAGCTGATCCGCCAGATCACGCGCCGCTACCTGGAAAACGGCTATACGGTCGATCCCAACGAGGTGGTGGTGACGATCGGCGCCACCGAGGCCATCAACCTGTGCCTGCAGGCCGTGGCCCGGCCCGGCGACACGATCGCGGTGGAATCGCCCACCTACTACGCGATGCTGCACGCCATCGAACGGCTGGGCATGCGCGCCGTGGAGGTGGCGACCGACCCGGTGGCCGGCATCGACGTGCAGGCGCTGGCGCGGCTGATCGACGAGCGGCCCGTGGCGGCCTGCATGGTGATGCCGAACTTCCAGAACCCGCTGGGCTTCCAGATGCCCGACGAGCGCAAGCAGGCGCTGGTGGCGCTGCTGACCGCGCGCGACATCCCGGTGATCGAGAACGACGTCTACGGCGAGCTGTACTACGGCGACGCCCATCCCACGTCGCTGAAGTCGTACGACACGGCGGGCATCGTGCTGCACTGCTCGTCGTTCTCGAAGACGCTGACCAATGCCTACCGGATCGGCTGGGCGCTGCCGGGCCGCTACCGCCAGAAGGTGGAGCGGCTCAAGTTCCTGAACACGCTGACCACGTCCACCATCCCGCAGCTCGCCATTGCCGAATTCCTGCGCAAGGACGGCTACGACTACCACCTGCGCCGCGTGCGCAAGGCCTACGCCCAGCAGGCCAACATCATGGCCGCCGCGGTGCGGCGCTTCTTCCCGGCCGGCACGCGCGTGTCGCGCCCGGCGGGCGGCTACGTGCTGTGGGTGGAACTGCCCGAGGAGGTGGACGCCATGGCGCTGTACCACGCGGCGCTGGAGCGGCGCATCACGGTGGCGCCGGGGCATATCTTCTCGCCGGTGCCCACGTACACGAACTGCATCCGGCTGAACTACAGCGGCGCGTGGTCCGAAGAGGTGGAATCGGCCGTGATCACGCTGGGCAAGCTGGTGGCGACATTACAAGAAAGGGAGACGACATGACGGACGACGCGGACCGGGCGGACGGACCCGACGAGGACGAGGACCTGCCCGGCGGGGACGATGGGGAGGCGGAAGGCGGGGGCCTGGACCCCACGGTGGCCGCCATCCTGCAGGCCCTGTGGGAGCACCGGCTGACCGAGCCGGACAAGGACCTGTCGCTGGCCCGGCTCAGCAAGCGCGCCGGCGTGCAGATGAGCGTGCTGCGCCGCGTGCTGACCCAGCTGGGCGACGCCGACCTCGTCGAGACAGCCATGGAGGAAGACGGCCGCGGCACGGCCCGGCTGACCGAGGAGGGCGAAGCCATCTGCGGCCAGTTGTTCGACTCACCGGCACCAGGGGACGGCCCGCTGCTGCATTGATCTGGCTCGCGTCAGATTGTCCCGTTGTCTCATAGACTCCGCCGCATCCGCCTCACACAATGGGTTCTCCGGAATCGAACCCTTGTATGGATCGGATGTGCAATGTGCCAACATTTTCCGCGGAGTATCAGATGCTGCTGAACAGCTTGAAGGAGCGCGTGGACGGCGCGCGGCAACGGGCGTTGGTGGCGGTGAACCGGGAACTGGTTGCCCTGTACTGGCATCTCGGCAACGAGATCCTGGCCAGCCAGCAGCGCGAAGGGCTGGGGCCCGGCCTGATCGAGCAACTGGCCCGCGACCTGCGGGCGAGCTATCCCGACATGCAGGGGTTCTCGCCGGGCAACCTGCGGCACATGCGCGCGCTGGCGCAGGCCTGGCCAGAGGGCGCCATGGCGGAGCAGCCGGCGGCGCAATTGCCATGGCCGCACCTGTGCACGCTGCTGGACCGCGTTTCGGACCCCGCGCTGCGCGAGTGGTACGCCGGCATGGCGCTCCAGCACGGGTGGTCACGCAACGTGCTGGCGATGCAGATCGACCTGCGGCTGCACCAGCGGCAGGGCCAGGCCGTCAACAACTTCGCGGATTGCATGCCGCCGGCGCGGTCGGACCTGGCGCGGGACGTCTTCAAGGACCCGTACATCTTCGACTTCGTGAACCTGGCGAACGACGCGCGGGAGCGCGCCGTGGAGGCGGCGCTGACGCACCAGGTGACGCGGCTGCTGCTGGAGCTGGGCACCGGCTTCGCGTTCGTGGGCCGGCAGTACCGGCTGGACGTGGGCGGCGAGGAGTTCTACATCGACCTGCTGTTCTACCACCTGAAGCTGCGCAGCTACGTGGTCGTCGAACTCAAGGCGACGCCGTTCCGGCCCGAGTACGCCGGCCAGCTCGGCTTCTACCTGGCCGCCGTGGACGCGCAGGTCAAGCTCCCGGACGACCAGCCTTCCATCGGCCTGCTGCTGTGCCGCGACAACAACCGGCTGGTGGCCGAGTATGCGTTGCGCGGCATGGCCCAGCCGATGGGCGTTGCAGAGTACCAGTTGATGCCGGAACTGCCGCCTGGTCTGCCGTCCATCGCGGAGATCGAGGCCAGGCTGGCGGCCGAAGCCGATGCGGTGGATGCGGCGGAGGAGGCTGCAGCCCAGGCGGCTGGCCCGCGCTGGCAGTAGCCGCCGCGCGGCCACCCCGGTCAGACGACCTTGCCGGGGTTCATCAGGTGCTGCGGGTCCAGCGCCTGCTTGATGGCGCGCATCATCGCCAGTTCCACTTCGCTCTTGTAGCGGCGGTTTTCCTCGACCTTGAGCTGGCCCAGGCCGTGCTCGGCCGAGATCGAGCCGTCGTGGGCCTGGACGCTGTTGTGGACGATCAGGTTGATGGCGTCCTGGTGCTGCAGGAACTGGTCGTGGTCGACGCCAGCCGGTGGCGACACGTTGTAGTGCAGGTTGCCGTCGCCAAGATGGCCGAAGGTGACCATGCGGGCGCCCGGGAAGGCGTCCTGGACCAGCGCGTCGGTGGTCTCGATGAAATCGGCCACGCGCGAGATCGGCACGGCGATGTCGTGCTTGATGTTCTTGCCTTCCTCCACCTGGGCCAGCGGGATGTGCTCGCGCAGGTTCCAGAAGTCGCGCGACTGCTGGACGGATTCGGCGACCACGGCGTCGGTGACCACGCCGGCGTCCAGGGCGGCCTCCATCATCGTCTCGAAGATGCCGCGCGCGTGCTGCTCGCCCTCGCTGTCGGACAGTTCCAGCAGCACCACCTGCGGATGGTGCTCGGCAAACGGGTAGCGCAGCTGCGGGAAATGCCGCGTGACCAGTTCCATGCACATGGCCGACATCAGCTCGAAGCCGGTCAGCATGGCGCTGGCGTGGGACTGGGCGATGGCCAGCAGCGCCAGCGCGGCGCGCGGGCTTGGCACGGCGGCCAGCGCCGTCACGCGGGCGCGCGGGGCCGGGAACAGCTTCATGACCGCGGCCGTGATGATGCCGAGCGTGCCTTCGGCACCGATGAACAGGTCGCGCAGGTCGTAGCCGGTGTTGTCCTTGCGCAGGCCGCGCAGGCCGTTCCAGACCTCGCCGCGCGCGGTCACTACCTCCAGGCCCAGGCACAGCTCGCGGGTATTGCCATAGCGCAGCACGGCGGTGCCGCCGGCATTGGTCGACAGGTTGCCGCCGATCGTGCAGCTGCCCTCGGCCGCCAGCGACAGCGGGAACAGCCGGCCATGCTCGCGCGCCACGTCCTGCAACTGCTGGAGGATCACGCCGGCCTCCACCGTGATCGTGTTGTTGAGCGGGTCCACCTGCCGCACGCGGTTCAGCCGCTGGAGCGACACCACCACCACGCCGCGCGCGGCCGCGTCGCCGCCGGCCGGCGTGGCGCCGCCGCACAGGCCCGTGTTGCCGCCCTGCGGCACCACGGCAATGCGGTGCGCGTGGCAGGCGTGCATCACGGCGGCCACCTCGTCGGTGTTGCCGGGCCGCAGCACGGCCAGCGCGTCACCGGTGTAGCGGCGGCGCCAGTCGGTCAGGTAGGGCGCCTTGTCGGCCGCGTCGGTCAGCACGTTGGACGGGCCGACGGCGGCGCGGCAGAGATCGAGGAACGAGTCGGAATGCACGGTGGACATGGCGGACATGGGCGCTCAGGGGGAGGGGGCCGATCGGGCGAGGGCCTTGGCGCGGCGCTTGTAGGGCCGCAGGTAAAGGATCGTGGCGACGAAGAACAGCAGCGTCAGCGCGACTTCCGCCCACGCCAGCCACGACGACGGGGCGCGGTCGCTGGTGGCGCGCACGATGCCTTCGGTGAAATAGAGCAGGATCAGCATCGACGACCACTGCATCGTGTAGCGGTTGCGCCGCCATACGCCGCGCAGCACCGGCAGCAGCAGCACGAACTTGGCGATCAGCCACGAGCCGCCGGGCCGCAGCGGCGCCAGGAACCATTCCCAGGCGATGCACAGCGCGATCAGCGCCAGCAGGCTGGCCAGGCTCAGGTACCAGAGGCGCGGGCTGTGCAGCGCGGCGTCGTCGGAAGGGGCCGGCATCATGCGGCGAGCTTCAGGGCGGTCTGAGCCAGGCGGCGGCCCATGGCCGTGGCCAGCGCGGCTTCCTGGTCGGTGACCGGGCCGTGGTTGTCCACGTGCGCGTGATGGCTCGGGCCGTACGGCGTGCCGCCGGCCGTGGTCGTCATCAGGCCGGCTTCGGAATAGGGCAGGCCGACGATCAGCATGCCGTGGTGCAGCAGCGGCAGCATCATCGACAGCAGCGTGGTTTCCTGGCCGCCATGCAGGCTGCCCGTCGACGTGAACACGCAGGCCGGCTTGCCGGACAGCCCGCCCGCCAGCCACTGCGCGACGGTGCCGTCGAGGAAGTACTTCATCGGGGCCGCCATGTTGCCGAAGCGGGTGGGGCTGCCGAGCGCCAGCCCGGCGCATTCCTCAAGGTCGCGCAGTTCGGCATAGGGCGCGCCTTCGGGCGGGATGTCGGAAGCGGTGGCCTCGCAGACCGTGGATACCGGCGGCACGGTGCGCAGGCGCGCCTGGGCGCCGGGCACGCTCTCGATGCCGGTGGCGATCAGTTCGGCCAGTCTGCGGGTGGCGCCGTGGCGGCTGTAGTAGAGGACGAGGATGTCGGTCATGGATGGACGGGCGGCGGGACGGCGGACGGTGTACGGCAGGGCCGCCGGCTGGCTGGCGGGCCCGCGGTGCGGGCGCCGCGGAACGATCCGCGTATTATAGTTGGGGCGCTGCCGGAAGTGCCGCGTGGGCGGCCCGGCCGCCGCTGTCATCGATTCGAGAGGAGAACGTCCCCGCATGTCCGCCCCCCGCATTGCCCGCCTGCGCAGGGAATGGAACCTGCAGAAGGTGCGCGCACTGTCCCGCTACGCGCTGCGCCGCGCCGGCGAGAACCGCCTGCCGCAGGTGGCCGCCAGCCTGACGTTCACGACGTTCCTGTCCGTCGTGCCGGTGCTGACGGTGGCCTTTGCGCTGCTGGCCGCGTTCCCGGTGTTCCGCGACTTCCGCGGCCAGATCGAGGCGTTCCTGTTCCAGAACCTGATCCCGGGCGGCAATATCAGCGACTCGGTGTCGCGCTACCTGGGCCAGTTCGCCAAGAGCGCGCGCGGCCTGACCGCGCTGGGCCTGGGCGGGCTGATGGTGACGTCGGTGCTGACGATGCTGACCGTGGAAGACGCGCTGAACGCGATCTGGCGCGTCAAGCGGCGGCGCCCGTTCGCGCAGCGGGTGCTGGTGTTCTGGGCCGTGCTGACGCTGGGGCCGGTGCTGATCGGCGGCAGCCTGTCGATCAGCTCGTACCTGATATCGATCTCGATGGGCTACGTCGGCAACCTGCCGTTCGGGCTCGGGCTGCTGGTCAGCCTGGTGCCGGTGGCGCTGACCGCCGTGGCATTTGCGTTTCTGTACATGGCCGTGCCGTACGCCTACGTCGACTGGCGCGATGCGATCTTCGCCGGCATCGTGGCCGCCGTGGCGTTCGAGGTGGCCAAGCGCGCCTTCGGCTATTTCATTACCCATATCCCCACCTACACGGCCGTCTACGGGACGTTTGCCGTGCTGCCGCTGTTCCTGCTCTGGATGTACGTGAGCTGGCTGGTCACGCTGCTGGGCGCGACGATCGCGTCGAACCTGCCCGTGATCCGCGAGGGCCACTGGCGGCGCCGCACGTTCGCCGGCAGCGAATTCTTCGACGCGCTGGGCGTGCTCTATGTGCTCTATCGCGCCCGCGACGAGGTGCCGCGCAGCATGGGCGAACTGGAGATTGGCCGCAAGCTGCGGGTGGAGGCCGACTACCTGGCCGGGCTGCTGGCCAAGCTCAAGGCCATGCACCTGGTCGGCAAGCTCCAGCAGGATCGCGGGCAGGCGCACTGGGCGCTGCTGTGCGATCCGGCGCAGGTCACGCTGCGGATGCTGCACGACCGGCTGGTGCTGAACCTGGCGCGCCTGCCGCGCACGGCGCTGGCCCAGCAGATGCGGGGCGTGGAAGTGCTGCGTGGCATCCTGGACAACCCCCAGCTCGACCAGCCGCTCGAAGCGGTGTTCCGCCAGCAGACGGCCGGCGTGGCCGCCAACGAGGCGCCCGAGGCGCCCGACCCTGCCGACGCCGCCGCCCAGCCGGCGCGCCAGCCCGACCTGCCGCGCCACGCCTAGCCGACGGCCGGCGCCGGTTCAGAAGCGGATCTTGCCGCGCAGGATGTCCGCGTACATCACCCAGTCGCCCATCAGGCTGTAGAACGGGTGCCGGAACGTGGCCGGGCGGTTTTTCTCGAAGCCGAAATGGCCGATCCAGGCAAACGCGTAGCCCGACACCAGCGCGCCCAGCAGCCACCAGAAATTTCCGGTCACGACCAGCGCCACCAGGCAGGCCAGCGCCAGCGTCGACCCGACGAAATGCAGCCGTCGGCAAGTGCGGTTGCGGTGCTCGTTCAGGTAGAACGGGTAGAAGTCGGCAAAGCGCGCAAATTCCTTGGCGTGGGTCTGGGCCATGGCAGTCTCCTTGGGGGCGAGTCGGGTTGGGCTCAGCGGGCAGCGCGCGCGAACGCGGCCAGCGCGTCGAGAACGTCGTCGGGCCGCTCGCCCATCAGCGCATGGCCCGCCGGCACCGTGACCACGCGGGCCTGCTTCATCCGGGCCGCCAGCGCCTGGGCGGCCTTGGGCGACGTCATCATGTCCTTGCTGCCCACCACGAACAGCGCCGGGCAGGCCACGGCGGCGGCCGCTTCCTCGCCATGCGCGTAGGCGTTGCAGGCCGAGAAGTCGGTGTGGAAGACGTGGGCGTCCGGGTTGCGGGCCGACACGCGCTCCATCAGCCGCTGGCTGCCGCCATGCATCCACGCGCCCGGGCCGGGCGACGATGGCTTGCTGGCCAGGCTGGAGATCGACCACTGGTTGACCATGGCAATGGCGTCCGCCTCGCGGTGCAGCGCGGCGTCGAGCAGCGCGTCGGACACTTTCATCGGATAGGCCGTGGCCAGCAGGCCGATGCCGCGCACCGCCTGCGGATGCCGCGCCGCGCATTCGAGCGCGATCAGCGACCCCATGCTGTGGCCGAACACCAGCGCCGGCGCCGTCACCCCGGCTGCCGCCAGCAGCGCGACGATCCAGTCGGCCATGGCCTCGACCGTGTCCAGCGGCGCGCCGGCGCTGCGGTTGTGGCCGGGCAGGTCGACGGCCAACACCGAAAACCCGTGGTTGGCAAACCAGCGCGTCTGCAGCGCCCAGACGCTGTGGTCGTTCTGCGCGCCGTGCACGAACACGGCGCAGGGCAGGGCCGGGTCGAACGGCTTGCCGCCGGTGTAGGCATAGGCCTCGTGGCCGGAAACGGTCAGTTTCATGACGCCTTGCCCCCCTTCGCCATGGCCTTCTCGGCGGCCTTGAGACCGCGCTTGAGGTCGTCGACGAGGTCGTCCGGGTCCTCCAGGCCGATCGACAGCCGGATCGTGCCCTCGCCGATGCCGGCGGCCTGAAGCGCCGCCGCGTCCATGCGGAAATGGGTGGTCGAGGCCGGGTGGATGACCAGCGAGCGGGCGTCGCCGACGTTGGCCAGGTGCGAGAACAGCGACAGGCTTTCGATAAAGCGCTGCCCGGCCTGCCGGTCGGCCTTGAGGTTGAAGCTGAACACCGCGCCGCAGCCGCGCGGCAGTAGCCGTTTGGCCAAAGCGTAGTCGGGGTGCGATTCCAGTTCGGGATAGGCCACCGACTCGACCATCGGATGGCCGGCCAGGAACTGCACCACGCGGCGCGTGTTGTCGACATGGCGCGCCATGCGCAGCGGCAGTGTCTCGATGCCCTGCAGCAACTGCCAGGCCGCCATCGGATTCATGCAGGCGCCAAAGTCGCGCAGGCCCTCGCGGCGGGCGCGCAGCAGGAACGGCGCCACCGTGCTTTCCTCGGTGAACACCATGTTGTGGAAGCCCGCGTACGGCTCGGACAGTTCCGGAAAGCGCCCGGAGGCCTCGAAATCGAACGTGCCGCCTTCGGCCAGCACGCCGCCGATGGTGGTGCCATGGCCGCCCAGGAACTTGGTGGCCGAGTGGTAGAGCAGGCCGGCGCCATGGTCGAACGGCCGCAGCAGGTAAGGCGTGGTGAACGTGGAATCGACCAGCAGCGGGATGCGGTGGTCCCGGCCGATCTGCGCCACGGTCTCGATGTCGAGCACGTCCAGGCCCGGGTTGCCCAGCGTCTCGCCGAACAGCAGCCGGGTCTCCGGGCGGATGGCGGCGCGCCAGGCGTCGATGTCGCGCGGGTTGACGAACGTGGTCTCGATGCCGAAGCGGCGCAGCGTGTAGTGCAGCAGGTTGTGCGAGCCGCCGTAGAGCGCGCTCGACGCGACGATGTGGGCGCCGGCCCCCATCAGCGTGGCCACGGCCAGGTGCAGCGCGGCCTGGCCCGAGGCGGTGCCGATGGCGCCCGCGCCGTTTTCCAGCGCGGCCACGCGCTCCTCGAACACGGCCACGGTGGGGTTGCTGATGCGCGAGTAGACGTGGCCGGCGCGCTCCATGTTGAACAGCGACGCGGCGTGCTCGCTGTCCCGGAAGACAAATGACGTGGTCAGGTGGATCGGTGTGGCGCGGGCCCCGGTGGCGGGGTCCGGCGCGGCGCCGGCGTGCAGGGCCAGCGTGTCGAAGCGGCTGCCAGACGATGTGGACATGGCGGGAAGGGCCCGGCGCGCCGGGCCGCGAGTGGTGGCTGTCGTCCGGCATCCTAGCACCATGGGCCCCCCGCGCAACACCGGGTATTTCCCGCCGCGCGGGCCGCCTGGCAGGCCGTGCCGGGGGCGTCCGGCCGCGGTCCGGCGGCGGGCGGGACGGCGGCCCGGGTGGCGCCCTGGAGGCCGCGCTCGCTTTACTTGAGACGGCGGTTTGGGCTAGGATCGGCCATCGGGCCCGCGCCACGCACATGGCAAGACAGGGCACCCCCGGAGACACCATCATGAAAGTCAGCGACATCCTGCAGATCAAGGGCAACACGCTCTACACCGTCACGCCGGATACCCCGCTGGAGCAGGCCATCGAGACCATGGCCGCGCACGACATCGGCTCGCTCGTGGTCATGGAGTACGGCGATCTCGTCGGCATGCTGACGTTCCGCGAGGTCATCGAGACGCTGGCCGCCAACCGCGGCACGCTGGGCCCGCACAGCATCCGCAAGGTCATGGACGACGCGCCGCTGACCTGCACCCCCGAGACCGACGTCAACGAGGTGCGCCGCATGATGCTGGAGCGCCACACCCGCTACCTGCCCGTGCTGGAAAAGCGCACGCTGATGGGCGTGATCTCGTTCTACGACGTGGCCAAGGCCGTGGTGGAGGAGCAGAGCTTCGAGAACCGGATGCTCAAGGCGTACATCCGCGACTGGCCCGAGGAGAAAGCCCAGCCGGCCCAGCCGGCCGCCGAGGCGCCCGGGCAGCCCGCGCGCTGACCGCCCGCCGGCCTGTCCGGCATCCCCCAATTTTGAGATTTCTGCCGTAGCCGGCGATGCCCGGTGCTGGCATGATGGCGGCGAACTGATGCCCCGGCGGGTCACCGGGGTCCACTTCCTGTTTGCCATCGATGAGCCAAGAAAGCCAGTTTCGCCTGCTCGGCCTGCGCCGGTTCGCCCCGTTCTTCTGGACGCAGTTCCTCGGGGCCATGAACGACAACGTCTTCAAGGTCGCCTTCACCTCGCTGGTCACCTACCACGCCACGCTGTTCGAGGGCGTCGACGCCCATAGCGCGGCCTTCCTGATCTCGGCCATCTTCATCGCGCCGTTCGTGCTGTTTTCCGCCACCAGCGGCCAGATCGCCGACAAGATCGAGAAGTCGCGGCTGATCCGGCTGGTCAAGACGATCGAAATCGCCATCATGCTGCTCGGGCTGGCCGGCTTCTACCTGCACAGCGCCCCGCTGCTCTACGCGGGCACGTTCCTGATGGGGCTGCACTCCACGGTCTTCGGGCCGGTCAAGTTCGCCTACCTGCCGCAGCACCTGGACCAGACCGAGCTGGTGGGGGGCAACGGACTCGTGGAAATGGGCACCTTCGTGGCGATCCTGCTCGGCACGCTGGTGGGCGGCGAGATGGCCGGGCTGACCGGCGCCGACGGCACGGTGGTCGGGCCGCTGTACGTGGGCATCGTCTGCGTGGCGATTGCCGTGGCGGGGCGGGCGGTGTCGCAGGGCGTGCCGCTGTCTCCGGCGCCGCAGCCGGACCTGCGCATCAACTGGAATCCGTTCACCGAGACATGGCGCAACCTGATGCTGGCCCGCGAGCGCCGCGTGGTGTTCCTGAGCCTGTTGGGCATCTCGTGGCTGTGGTTCCTTGGCGCCACGTTCCTGACGTCGTTCTTCAGCTTTGCCAAGGACGTGCTGGGCGGGGACCAGAACGTGGTTACGCTGCTGCTGGCCGTGTTCTCGGTGGGCATCGGCACGGGGTCGCTGCTGTGCGAGCGGCTGTCCGGGCGCCACGTGGAAATCGGGCTGGTGCCGTTCGGCTCGATCGGCATGACCCTGTTCGCGGTGGACCTCTACTTCGCCACGCAGGGCCAGTCGGCCGGGGCGATGCTGAGCGGCGTGGGCGGCTTCCTGGCCCAGCCGGGACACTGGCGCGTGCTGTTCGACCTGTTCTGCCTGGCAATGTTCGGCGGCTTCTACAGCGTGCCGCTCTACGCGCTGATCCAGAGCCGGTCCGCGCCCACGCACCGCGCCCGGATCATTGCCGCCAACAACATCCTGAACAGCTTCTTCATGATCGGCGCGTCGCTGCTGGGGGTGTTCATGACCCAGGCCGGCTACTCGATCCCGCAGCTTTTCCTGGTGGTGGGGCTGCTCAACGCGGTGGTGGCCATCTATATCTACTCGCTGGTGCCCGAGTTCCTGCTGCGGTTCATCGCCTGGCTGCTCGTGCACACGATCTACCGGTTGCGCCGGATCAACGCCGAGCGGATTCCGGAGCAGGGCGCGGCGCTGCTGGTCTGCAACCACGTGAGCTTTGCCGATGCGGTGGTGCTGATGGCGGCCAGCCCCCGGCCGGTGCGGTTCGTGATGGACCACAACATCTTCAAGGTGCCGGGGCTTTCGTGGTTCTTCCGGCAGGCCAAGGCGATTCCGATTGCCCCGGCGCGCGAGAACCCCGAGCTGCTGGCGCGCGCGTACGACGCGGTGGCGGCGGCGCTGGCCGACGACGAGCTGGTCTGCATCTTCCCCGAGGGCAAGATCACGGCCGACGGCGAGATCAACCCGTTCCGCTCGGGCGTGTCGCAGATCATCCAGCGCACGCCGGTGCCGGTGGTGCCGATGGCGCTGCGTGGCCTGTGGGGCAGCTTCTTCTCCCGCAAGGGCGCCCCGGCGATGACGCGGCCGTTCCGGCGCGGCCTGCTGAGCAAGCTGGAACTGGTGGTCGGGGAACCCGTGCCCCCTGAGGCGGCGACGCCGGAGGGGTTGCAGCAGATGGTCCTGGCCCTGCGCGGCGACTGGAAATAATCATGATCACGCTCTACACGTTCGGGCCGGCGTTCGGCCTGCCCGATGCCAGCCCGTTCGTCATCAAGGCCGAGATGCTGCTGAAGCTGGCCGGCCTGCCGTACCAGACGCGGCGCGGCAACCTGCGCCGGGCGCCCAAGGGCAAGCTGCCGTACCTGGACGACATGGGCCGGCTAGTGGCCGATTCCACGCTGATCCGCTGGCACATCGAGAAGACGTACCACATCGACTTCGATGCCGGGCTGTCGGCCGCCGAGCGCGGCACGGCCTGGGCGGTCGAGAAGCTGCTGGAAGACAATCTTTACTGGGCCGTGGCGCGGGTGCGCTGGCTGGAAGGCGACAACTTCGAGCGCGGGCCGGCGCAGTTCTTCGGCATGGTGCCGGCGCCGCTGCGCGGACTGGTCAAGGCGCTGGTGAAGCGCAAGGTGCGCCAGATGCTGTGGTCGCAGGGCCTGGGGCGGCACAGCGCCGAGGAAATGACCGCGATGGCGGTGCAGGGCGTGAAGGCCATCGCCGACATCCTGGGCGACAAGCCGTACCTGATGGGCGAGCGCCCCTGCGGCGCGGACGCCACGCTGTTCGCCTTTGCCGCCAGCCTGCAGACGCCGGTCTTCGACACGCCGATCCGGGCGGCGGCCGAGTCCCATGCCAACCTGCAGGCCTATCTGGCGCGGATGCGGCGGCAGTTCTATGCCGAATTTGT
The DNA here is from genome assembly GCF_003854935.1 of Cupriavidus pauculus. Lineage (NCBI taxonomy): Bacteria > Pseudomonadati > Pseudomonadota > Betaproteobacteria > Burkholderiales > Burkholderiaceae > Cupriavidus > Cupriavidus pauculus. The sequence continues at coordinate 3,163,031 of NZ_CP033969.1, read as the reverse complement.
GGGGCAGGGGGTGTTTGCGGCGGAATCGGGCGCGCCGGCCCCGGTGGAGGCGGCCGCCGGGGCCTAATGGCCGTACAATGTAGGCCGTCCCCAATTCCTGTGCGGTTTCGATCATGTCCGGCAATACCCTCGGCCTGCTTTTCACTGTCACCACATTCGGCGAATCGCACGGACCGGCCATCGGCGCGGTCGTGGATGGCTGCCCGCCGGGCATGTCGCTGACCGAGGCCGACATCCAGATCGACCTTGACCGCCGCAAGCCCGGCACGTCGCGCCACGTGACGCAGCGGCAGGAGCCGGACCAGGTGGAAATCCTGTCCGGGGTGTTCGAGGGCAAGACCACGGGCACGCCGATCTGCCTGCTGATCCGCAACACGGACCAGCGCAGCAAGGACTACGGCAACATCGTCGAAACCTTCCGGCCTGGGCACGCCGACTACACCTACTGGCACAAGTACGGCATCCGCGACTACCGCGGCGGCGGCCGCTCGTCGGCGCGCCTGACCGCCCCCGTGGTGGCCGCGGCGGCCATTGCGAAGAAATGGCTGCGCGAGCAGTACGGCACCGAGATTCGCGGCTACATGTCGCAGCTCGGTGAAATCGCGGTGCCGTTCACGGACTGGAAGCACGTACCCGAGAACCCGTTCTTCGCGGCCAACGCCGACATCGTGCCCGAGCTCGAAACGTATATGGACGCGCTGCGCAAGGATGGCGATTCCGTGGGCGCGCGGATCGAGGTGGTGGCCAGCGGCGTGCCGGTGGGCCTGGGCGAGCCGCTGTTCGACAAGCTCGACGCCGACATCGCCCACGCCATGATGGGTATCAACGCGGTCAAGGGCGTGGAGATTGGCGCCGGCTTCGACAGCGTGGCCCAGCGCGGCACGGTCCATGGCGACGAATTGACGCCCGAGGGCTTCCGGACCAATCACTCGGGCGGCGTGCTCGGTGGTATTTCGACCGGCCAGGACGTCACGGTGTCGCTGGCGATCAAGCCGACGTCGAGCATCCGCACGGCGCGCGAGTCGATCGACAAGGCCGGGCAGCCGGCCAGCGTCGAGACGTTCGGCCGCCACGACCCGTGCGTGGGCATCCGCGCCACGCCGATTGCCGAGGCGATGCTGGCGCTGGTGCTGATGGACCACGCGCTGCGCCACCGCGCCCAGTGCGGCGACGTGCAGGTCGACACCCCGCGCATCCCGGCGCAGGTCAAATCCTGAGCACCACCGCTTACCGGCCCGGGTCGATCGACCCGGCCACCTATCTCCGTTTCGGACTCTTCTATCTCGGCTACTACGGCTACGTCGGCGTGATCTCGCCGTACGTCAGCCTGTTCTTCGCCGACCGGGGCTTCTCGCCGGTGCAGATCGGCGTGCTGATGGCCTGCTTCCAGCTCAGCCGCATCGTCGGGCCCTACCTGTGGGGCTGGCTGTCTGACGTCATGCACACGCGGGTCCGGCTGCTGCGGCTGGCGGCGGTCACGTCGCTGCTGGCGTTCCTGGCCGTGCCGGGCGTGCATGGCTACGGCGCGATGATGGCGATGATGATCGGGCTCAACCTGATTACCAGCGCCATGTCGCCGCTGGGCGATGCGCTGACGATCTCCACGCTGCGGCGGCATGGCGCCTTCGACCATCGCTACGGCCGCGTGCGCATGTTCGGCTCGGTGGGCTTCATCGGCGCCGTGCTGCTGGGCGGGGCGCTGTTCGAGCACTTCGGGATGCAGGCGTTTCCGTGGCTGGCCAGCGCCATGCTGGCGCTGTTCGCGCTGGTGGTCTTCGGCCTGCGCGACGCGGAAGAGGACACCGCGCACGTCAAGCCGCCGCCAGCCCTGCCGCTGCTGCGACGGCCCGACGTGGCGTGGTTCCTGGCGTCGGCGTTCCTGATGATGTTCGCGCACGCGGCGCTGTACGTGTTCTATTCGCTGTACCTGGCGCAGCTTGGCTATAGCAAGATCGCCATTGGCGCGATGTGGACCATCGGCGTGGTCGCCGAGATCGTGTTCTTCTTCTACCAGGGCCGGCTGTTCGGCGCGCTGGCGCTGCGGACGATCCTGGCCGGCACGTTCGTGCTGGCCGCGCTGCGCTTTGGCGTGACCGGCTACCTGGCCGAGTATGTCTGGCTCATGGCCGTGGTCCAGACGCTGCACGCGGCCACCTTCGGCGCCCACCACAGCGCCAGCCTGAAGCGGCTGCAGCGCTGGTTCGCCGGGCCGCTGCAGGGCCGGGGGCAGGCGCTGTACACGGGGATTTCCTACGGGCTCGGCGGCACGCTGGGCGGGCTGGCGATGGGCTGGACGTGGAAGACGCTGGCGCCGATGCACACGTTCGGGATCGCGGCGGCCGCCGCGCTGGTCGGGGCGGTATGTGCGGCGATGAGTTTCCGGGGCGAGGGCGCGCGGACGGATTGATGTGGTTTGCGCCCGTCTGCCGCATGGCGGGAAAGGGGCGTCAGAACAGTCAATCCTTCAACAATCCCGCTACCCGTTCCGCGATGGCCAGCGATGACGTCAGGCCGGGCGATTCGATGCCGAACAGGTTTGCCAGCCCTGGCACGCCATGGGTCTGGGGGCCGTCGATGCGGAAGTCGGCGGCTGTCTCGCCCGGGCCGCTGATCTTGGGGCGGATGCCCGCGTAGCCCGGTTGCAGCGCGCCGTCGGCCAGGCCGGGCCAGTAGCGGCGCACTTCGGCGTAGAAGCTGTCGGCATCGTGGGGCGGGACGCTGTACTCGATCTCGTCGATCCAGCGCACGTTGGGGCCGAAACGCGCCTGGCCGCCCAGATCGAGCGTCAGGTGGACGCCCAGCCCGGCCGCTTCCGGCACCGGGTAGATCAGCCGCGAGAACGGCGCCCGGCCAGCCAGCGTGAAATAGCAGCCCTTGGCGTAGAACTGCGGCGGGATGTGGGCAGGCGGGATGCCGTCGATCCGGCGCGCCAGATCGGGCGCGGTCAGGCCGGCCGAATTGATTACCGTGCGCGCCAGCAGCGTGGTCGGGCCCTCGGCGCCGCCGATGTCGAGCCGGATGCCATCGGGCGTGACCGCGCCGGACAGCACCGGCGACTGCACGGCCAGCATCGCGCCAGCCTGTTCGGCATCGCCCAGCAGCGCGGTCATCAGGCCGTGGCTGTCGATGATGCCGGTTGATGGCGACAGCAGCGCCGCGTGGCATTCGAGCTGCGGCTCCAGCGCGCGCGCATCGTCCCGGGTGAGCAGGCGCAGGTCGTGCACGCCGTTGGCCTCGGCCTTGGCGCGGATACCGGCCAGCGTGGCCACCTGGGCCTCGCTGGTGGCCACGATCAGCTTGCCGCAGCGCTGGTGGGTCACGTGGTGGCTGGCGCAGTAGTCGTAGAGCATGGCCTTGCCGCGCACGCACAGCTCGGCTTTCAGCGAACCGGCCGGATAGTAGATGCCGGCGTGGATGACTTCGCTGTTGCGGGCGCTCGTGATCGTGCCGAAGGCGTTTTCGGCTTCAAGGATGATGACTTCGCGGCCCTGCTGCGCCATGGCGCGCGCCACGGCCAGCCCGACCACCCCGGCGCCGATCACGACGCAATCTACCTGTTCCATCTCTGTCTGCTCCTGATTGTCTTGTGGGTGTCTTGTGGATGTCCGGTCGGCTGTCAGGCCAGTCCCATGCGCGCCGCCGCCGCTTCCAGGTGCGCGGTGGCTGCCGCGCGGGCCGCCACGGGGTCGCCCCGGACGATGGCATCGACCAGCGCCGCGTGCTCGGCGTCGGCCGCGCGCGGGGTGGCGCCGTCGGCCCGCAGGCGGGCGGTGTTTTCCCAGGCGTGCTGGCGGGCGACCAGCAATTGCTGGCTGACGAAATCGGTCAGGCCGGTGAAGCACGGGTTGTGGCCGGCCTGGGCAATGGCATGGTGGAACGCGATGTCGGCCGCCGCCGCGCTCGGGAAGTCATCGGCATGGCGCTGCATCGCGGCCAGGGCGTCGCGCATGGCGGCCACGTCGGCCTCGGTGCGGCGCAGCGCGGCCATTTCGGCGCAGGCGGTTTCCACCACGCGGCGCAGTTCGAACAACTGGGCCAGCGTGGGGCCGCCGTCCGGGGCGCTGGCCAGCCGCCAGACCTGGCCGCCCGGCGTCTCGGACACATAGGCGCCAGACCCCTTGCGCGTGACCAGCACGCCGTCGGCCTTGAGCAGCGCGATGGCTTCGCGGACGATGGGGCGGCTCACGTCGAAAGTGTCGGCCAGCGCGGCCTCGGCGGGCAGTCGTTCGCCCGTGGCGAATCGGCCGGCGGCGATGTCGTCGCGCAGGGCCTGGGCGATACGGCTGGCGAGGGTGGCGGGGCGGGACAGGCGGTCCATGCAGATCGATGGGGTTGTCAGGCTGTCTGACAGATTTCAGGGTTTGCCGATTCTGCGTTGTCATCTGACCGAGGTCAAGCGGATTTGCCGCGTCATGGCGCATAACGCACACAGTCAGCGTACGGCGGCGCCGATGCCCCCTCGGTAGGGGTCAAGGTTGACGCAGAACTGTCGATAGCTGACCCATCCGGTTGCGCACCCTGTCGATCCTGTGCAGCCCCGTTCACTATTACCGTCGCGCCGGGCGGCGCTTCATGGAGACCCATCCGCCATGATCCCTTTGACTCCGCAGGACCTGCCCGTGGGTCAGCCGTTGCCCTGGTCGTTGCTCGACGGGCAGGGCAACCTGATGCTGGGCAGCGGCAGCATCATCCCCGACGCGCGCGACCTGGCGCTGATGTTCCGCCACGGCACCGTCTGCCGGCCCGATGACATGCCGGAGGCGGGCAACGAGCCCGACGCCCGTGGGGCGTCGCGGCTTGCGGCCGGCCCGCTGGGCCTGCAGGTCGGCACGCTGCTGCACGTCAAGACGCCCGGCGATACCACGCGCGCCGCGGCCAGCCGGCTGATCGGCTTCATCGAACATGGCCTGTTCGTGACGTGGCCCACGCTGGGCGGCCGCGAGCTGGCGATCAATGCCGGCGAGGACCTGCTGCTGCGAGGCTTCTCGGGGCACGCCATCCACAGTTTCACGTCGACGGTCACGGCCGTCTGCCGCAGCCCGTTCCGCTACCTGGTGCTGTCGGCGCCGGCGCAGACCGCCCAGATGCCGGTGCGGCGCGCGGCGCGGGTGCCCACGCGGCTGGCCGCCTATCTGGTCGAGAACCTGGAGGGCGCGGACGCCGACGAAGCGGTGGCGCAGGACCTGGCGCTGGACGCCGCGGCCTGCCCCGATGCGGGGATGAGCGAAGGGCTGGCGCGGCTGGGGCTGCTGTCGGACCTGAGCACCGGCGGCGCACTGGTGCAGACGTCGTCGCCGGCGCCCGCGGTGGGTCAGCGTGTGCGGCTGCGCTTCCAGTTGCGGACGGGATCGCTCGACACCGAGATCACGGTCGACGGCGCCGTGCGTAGCGCGCCCGCGCAGGACGACGACGAGTTTCCCGCCTTCGGCGTGGCATTCGACGCGCTGGGCGAGCGCGAGCTGACGCTGCTGCAGTGCTTCATCTACGAGCAACTGCTGGCGTCGACCTGCATGCCGGTGTCGGGCAACTAGCCCGGCCGGCCTGGCCCGCGCGCCAGATCGCGGGATCGCTGGATCGTTGGATCACCAAAGAAAAACGCCGGCGCAAGCGCCGGCGTCTTGTCGTCGGGGCGCACCCTTGGCGGGGCGCCGCACGGCTTACATGCCTACGTAGTTCGGGCCGCCACCGCCTTCCGGCGTGACCCAGACGATGTTCTGGGTGGGGTCCTTGATGTCGCAGGTCTTGCAGTGCACGCAGTTCTGCGCGTTGATCTGCAGGCGTTCCTTGCCTTCGTCGTTCTGCACGAACTCGTAGACACCCGCCGGGCAGTAGCGCGACTCGGGGCCGGCGTACTTTTCCCAGTTGATGTCGACCGGCACGCTGGCGTCCTTGAGCGTCAGGTGGGCCGGCTGGTTTTCCTCGTGGTTCGTGTTGCTGATGAACACCGACGACAGCCGGTCGAACGTCAGCTTGCCGTCCGGCTTCGGATACTCGATCTTCTGGCACTCGGCAGCCGGCTTCAGGTAGACGTGGTCCGGCTTCTCGCGGTGGATGGTCCAGGGCGGGTTGCGGATGCCCAGCTTCGGCAGCAGCCACTGCTCGATGCCGGTCATCAGCGTGGCCGTGGTGCGGCCCTTCTTGAACCATTGCTTGAAGTTCTTGGCCTGCAGCAGTTCCTTGTGCAGCCAGCTCTGCTCGAAGGCGGCCGGGTAGGCGGTCAGCTCGTCGTGCTGGCGGCCGGCCTGCAGCGCGTCGAAGGCCGCCTCGGCGGCCAGCATGCCAGTCTTGATCGCGGCGTGGCTGCCCTTGATGCGCGATGCGTTCAGGTAGCCCGCGTCGCAGCCGACCAGCGCGCCGCCCGGGAACACCGTCTTGGGCAGCGACAGCAGGCCGCCGGCCGTGATGGCGCGCGCGCCGTAGCCGATGCGCTTGCCGCCTTCGAAATACTGGCGGATCTCCGGATGGGTCTTGAAACGCTGGAATTCCTCGAACGGCGACAGCCACGGGTTGGTGTAGTCCAGGCCGACCACAAAGCCGACGGCCACCTTGTTGTCCTCCATGTGGTAGAGGAACGAGCCGCCGTAGGTGGCCGGGTCCAGCGGCCAGCCGGCCGTGTGGACCACCAGGCCGGGCTGGTGCTTGGCCGGGTCGATTTCCCACAGTTCCTTCAGGCCGATGCCGTAGCTCTGCGGGTCCTTGCCGGCGTCGAGCTTGTAGCGGGCGATCAACTGCTTGCCCAGGTGGCCGCGCGCGCCTTCGGCAAAGATCGTGTACTTGGCATGCAGCTCCATGCCGAGCTGGAAGTTCTCGGTGGGCTCGCCTTCCTTGTTGATGCCCATGTTGCCGGTGGCCACGCCCTTGACCGAGCCGTCGTCGTTGTAGAGCACCTCAGCGGCCGGGAAGCCCGGGAAGATCTCCACGCCCAGCGACTCGGCCTGCTGGCCCAGCCAGCGCACGAAGTTCGACAGGCTGACGATGTAGTTGCCTTCGTTGTGGAAGCACTCGGGCAGCAGCGGGGCGCCCTTGGAGCCGTTGGCGTCGAGGAACAGGAACTTGTCCTCGGTGACCGGCTGGTTCAGCGGCGCGCCCAGTTCCTTCCAGTTCGGGATCAGCTCGTTCAGCGCGATCGGGTCCATGATGGCGCCCGACAGGATGTGCGCGCCGGGCTCGGAGCCTTTTTCGAGCACGCAGACATTGACGTCGCCGCCTTTCTCCGAAGCCAGCTGCTTCAGGCGGATGGCCGTGGCCAGGCCGGCGGGGCCGCCACCGACGATGACGACGTCGTACTCCATGGCTTCGCGCGGGCCGAACTGCTCGACGAGCTGTTGCTGATCCATTGTCTCTAACCCTCAGTTTCTTCTGGGCGGCAATACTGCCGCATGGTGTGCAGCCCGTGTGCCGGACCTGCGGTTCGTGGGATGCGGTGATCGTTGGCTCTGCGGAACCGGGGCCGGGCAGAGGGGGACGAGGCGGCCGGGAGGGGCGGCATGGGCGCGCCCGGTTGCGGGCATGGCGGCATGCGCGGTGATCGGACATCCGGATGGGTGACCGGGCCGATCTAGGCGTTTTTCCTCTTTCCCTTTGGGGACCAAGTTCTTAGAATCTTCGGCATTGTCCGGGACTCGACACCCTCAGGCAAGACATTTTTTTGAACGACCGTTCTTTTTTTTGCCAGGCTGCGGCCGCGTCGCCGCAGGCGCCTGACAGGGCGCCCGCGATGCGGAACAGCAGGCCGTGCCAGGCGGCGCGGTGGCGACTCCACACCGAGGTAACTATGGGTTTGTCGATCAATCTGGAAGGCAAGGTCGCGCTGGTGACCGGGGCATCGAGCGGGCTGGGCACGCGCTTTGCCAATGTGCTGGCATCGGCCGGGGCCAAGGTCATCCTGGCGTCGCGGCGCGTGGAGCGGCTGAAGGAACTGCGAGCGTCGATCGAGGCCGATGGCGGCAGCGCCCACGTGGTGCGGCTGGACGTGACCGATCCGGACAGCATCCGCGCCGCCGTGGCGCATGCCGAGACCGAGGCCGGCGCCATCGATATCCTGGTCAACAACTCCGGCGTGTCCACCACGCAGCGGCTGACCGACGTCACGGCCGACGACTTCGACTTCGTGTTCGATACCAACACGCGCGGCGCGTTCTTCGTGGCCCAGGAAGTGGCCAAGCGCATGATTGCGCGGGCCAAGGGCGCCGAGAAACTGGGCAACCCGCTGCCACAGGCGCGCATCGTCAATATTGCGTCGGTGGCCGGTCTCAAGGTACTGTCGCAGATTGGTGTCTATTGCATGAGCAAGGCCGCGGTCGTCCACATGACCAAGGCCATGGCGCTGGAATGGGCGCGTCACGGCATCAACGTGAACGCGATCTGCCCGGGCTACATCGACACCGATATCAACCACCACCACTGGGATTCCGACGCGGGGCAGAAGCTGATCCAGATGCTGCCGCGCAAGCGCCTGGGCCAACCCGAAGACCTCGATGGCCTCTTGCTGCTGCTGGCGTCCGACGCATCGCGCTTTATCAACGGCGCGGTGGTCACGGCCGACGATGGCATGGTCTGACCGCTGACCCTTCGGGGGCGCGGCTGGGCCGACAAGAACAAGCAACAGGAGAAACGCCCCTGCAGCGCCGGCTTGGCGCGGGGCGGCCCGGAACCGGAGGCCGGGTTTAGATGGCTCAAGAAGAACAGGCACGGCGCGACGCCGGGCCGCAGCACGTCGTGGACTCGGTGGTTATCCCCGAGGCCGCCGACGAGGCGCGCGACAGCGAATTCCGCATTTCCCCACGTATCGAGGACTGGATCGGCGTGATCGTGATGGTGCTGCTGGTCGGCATCACGTTCGCCAACGTCGTGGTCCGCTACTTCACCGACGAATCGTTCGCCTGGACCGAGGAATTCTCGGTCTTCCTGATGATCGTGCTGGCGCTGGTGGCCGGCAGCGCCGCCGTGGCGCGCGACCGCAACATCCGCATCGAGTACTTCTTCGAACGCGGCAGCGCGGCGCGGCAGAAGCGGCTGGCCGTGCTGTCGGCGGTGGCCGTGGCGGTCATGTTCCTGGCGCTGGCCGTGCTGGGCGCGCGGATTACCTGGGACGAATACACCTTTGGCGAGACCTCGCCCGGCATCGGCGTGCCGAGCTGGTGGTACTCGGTCTGGCTGCCGGTGCTGTCCGTGGCGATCGCGCTGCGCGCGCTGGCGCTGGCCTGGCGCAACGTCCGGGCGCTCAAGGCGCTCCACGCGCTGAAGCAAGGCGGGGAGGGCGCGCAATGACGCTGGTCGCCATCATCCTGTTCGTCGTCTTCATCGGCCTGATGCTGCTGGGCGTGCCGATCGGCGTGTCGCTGGGGCTGGGCGGGCTGGTCGCCATCGGGCTGTCGAACCTCGACACCCAGATGTTCGGCCTGCTGGCCGTGCCGCAGAACTTTTACGCCGGGCTGGCCAAATACCCGCTGCTGGCAATTCCGATGTTCGTGCTGGTCGGGTCGATCTTCGACCGCTCCGGCGTGGCCGCGCGGCTGGTGACGTTTGCCATTGCCGTGGTGGGGCGCGGGCCGGGCATGCTGCCGCTGGTGGCCATCCTGGTGGCGATGTTCCTCGGCGGCATCTCGGGCTCCGGGCCGGCCAACGCGGCGGCCGTGGGCGGCGTGATGATCGCGGCGATGTCGCGCGCCGGCTATCCGGGGTCGTACAGCGCGGCCGTGGTGGGCGCCGCGGCGGCCACCGACATCCTGATCCCGCCCTCGGTGGCGTTCATCATCTACAGCGTGCTGGTGCCCGGCGCGTCGGTGCCGGCGCTGTTCGCGGCCGGCATGATCCCGGGCGTGCTGGCCGGCGTGGCGCTGATCGTGCCGGCCGTCTGGCTGGCGCGCAAGCACAACATGGGGCAGGTGGAGGCCGCGCTGCCGCGCCCGCCGTTCTGGAAGAGCCTGCGCGAGGCGGCCTGGGGGCTGGTGGCGCCGTTCCTGATCCTGGGCGGCATGCGCGCCGGCTGGTTCACGCCGACCGAGGCCGCCGTGGTGGCCGTGGTCTACGGGCTGTTCGTCGGCATGGTGATCTACCGCAGCATCGGCCTGCGCGACCTGTTTACGATCTTCCAGGAGGCGGCCGAGACCTCGGCGGTGATCCTGCTGGTCGTGGCGCTGGCCGGCATCTTCGCCTACGCGCTGTCCACGCTTGGCGTGATCGACCCGCTGGCGCATGCCATCGCCAATTCGGGGCTGGGCGAGTACGGCGTGCTGGCGCTGATCGTGCTGCTGCTGATGACCGTCGGCATGTTCCTGGACGGCATCTCGATCTTCCTGATCTTCGTGCCGCTGCTGCTGCCCATTGCCAACGCGTTCCACTGGAACCCGGTATGGTTCGGCGTGGTGCTGACGCTGAAGGTGGCGCTGGGCCAGTTCACGCCGCCGCTGGCCGTGAACCTGATGGTCTCGTGCCGCATCGCCCGCGTGCGCATGGAGGAAACCGTGCCCTGGGTGATATGGATGCTGCTGGCGATGTTCATCGCCATGCTGATGGTGCTGGCCTATCCGCCGCTGGCCACGTGGCTGCCCGACTACCTGGGCTACTGATTTGAACGACAAGATGAAACGAGGAGATTCCCGCATGAAACGCCGTGCCCTGATGCTGTCCGTTGCCGCCTCGATCGCCGCCGCCGCGCTGTTGCCGGCGGGTGCGTCGGCCCAGACCTACAAGTCCGAATACAAGATGTCGCTGGTGCTCGGCCCCGCGTTCCCGTGGGGCAAGGGCGGCGAGATCTGGGCCGACCTGGTGCGCCAGCGGACCAATGGCCGCATCAACATCAAGCTCTACCCCGGCACGTCGCTGGTGGCGGGCGACCAGACGCGCGAGTTCTCGGCCATCCGCCAGGGCGTGATCGACATGGCCGTGGGCTCGACCATCAACTGGTCGCCGCAGGTCAAGGAACTGAACCTGTTCTCGCTGCCGTTCCTGATGCCCGACTACAAGGCGCTGGACGCGCTCACGCAGGGCGAGGTCGGCAAGTCGATCTTCGCCACGCTGGAGAAGGCCGGCGTGGTGCCGCTGGCCTGGGGCGAGAACGGCTTCCGCGAGGTGTCGAATTCCAAGCACGAGATCCGCAAGCCCGAGGACCTGAAGGGCCTGAAGCTGCGCGTGGTGGGATCGCCGCTCTATATCGAGACGTTCAACGCGCTGGGCGCCAACCCGACGCAGATGAGCTGGGCCGACGCCCAGCCCGCGATGGCGTCGGGCGCCGTGGACGGCCAGGAGAACCCGCAGAGCGTGTTCGCGGCCGCCAAGCTGTACACGGTGGGCCAGAAGTACGTGACCACCTGGGGCTACGTGGCCGATCCGCTGATCTTCGTGGTCAACAAGCAGATCTGGGAAAGCTGGACGCCGGCTGACCGCGAGATCGTGAAGCAGGCCGCCATCGACGCCGGCAAGCAGGAAATCGCGCTGGCCCGCAAGGGTCTGGTCGATCCGGGCGCGCCGGCCTGGAAGGATATGGAGCAGCATGGCGTGAAGGTCACGTCGCTGTCGCCGGCCGAGCACGACGCGTTCAAGAAGGCCACGGCCAAGGTCTACGACAAGTGGAAGAAGCAGATTGGCGCGGACCTGGTGACCAAGGCCGAAGCATCCATCGCCAAGCGCTGAACGGCCGATGAAACACGTCTTCACCTGCGTCATGCCGATCCGGTGGGGTGACATGGACGCCATGGGCCATGTCAACAACACCGTGTACTTCCGCTACCTGGAGCAGGCGCGGATCGAATGGTTCGAGTCCATCGGCCGCAACGGCCGCGACGACAACGGCCACGGCCCCGTGCTGATCAACGCCCACATGACGTTCCTCAAGCAACTGCGCTACCCCGGCGACATCGAGTGCCGGGTGTACGCGGGGCAACTGGGACGGTCGAGCTTCGAGACGAAGATCGAGATCCGCCGCACCGATCTGCCCGACGTGGTCTGGGCAGAGGGCGGCGCAAAGGTGGTGTGGTGCGACTACGCGGTGGAGAAGAGCGTGCCGGTGCCGGAGACGATTCGGCAACTGATCGAGGGGTAGGGCGGGAGGTTGCCCTACATCGGTTTGGGACGGGCGGCCGGGGATTGCGCTGGCACCGCCGCCCGATCCACAAAGATCCGCTCCGGCAGACGCAGGTCGCGCAGTTCCAGCGCTTCCAGCGGGCCCCGGCCGACGGCCGTGCGCATCTGGTAGTGGATCGGATGGACGAGCGTGGCCGGTGCGGCGACGCGCTCGGCGCGCGGGAGCAGGCTGGCGGCGCTGTCGGGGGGCTCCGGGCTGGGCTTTGCCATGCCCGGGCTGGAGTCGCCGGTGTCGGGACGCGCATGGAAAGTCAACTGCACCGTGGCGCTGTCGATGGGCGTCACGCGTGCGTGTTCCAGCATCCGCACCCACGCCCAGACGCCCTCGATCTCCAGCGTCTTGTTCGTGCCAGCCCGCTCGGTCTGCCATTGCAGCAGCGTGCGCGGCTCCTGCAGGTTGGCCGCCGGCCACGACATCGCCTGCCACGTCTCGCGCTGGTTGTAGTAATGGAGCGTCTGGCGATCCAGGGTCAGCCGGGTGTCGGTCAGGCCCGGCGTCGGGATCGGGCGCAATTCGAACTGGTACCTCGGTTCGCCCTGCACCAGCAGATGGGCGCCGATGCGCTGCAGCGTGTTGATCGACTTCAGGAACGCCGGGTCGAACGTCAGCCCCGTGCCGCTGCCCACCGGCACCCACTGGTCGCCCTGCAGCGCCAGCACGCCGGCCAGTTCGGCCAGCAGGAACGTGTTGATCAGGCCACTTTGCGGCCGGATGTAGCGGGCCAGCTCGGGCAGCGACGCGTCGTTGGCGGTCGCCGCAAACGGATAGCGGCCGGCAAACGCGCGTTGCCACGGCAGCGCGATCGAGCGGCGCCACGCCTCGTTCAGGCTGGCCTGCGCGGGCTGCAGCACCGACTGCTCGGCCTGCACGACCGGCCGCACGAACAGCGTCTCGCCCATGCCGGCCCATTCAGCGCCGAGACTGGCCGCCATGAGCCGCGCGTACGCCTGCGTGTCGGCCAGATCGGACCCCTTGCCCTGGAACAGCGACTGCGCCATCTGGCGTGCCAGCGCGTTGGCGTCGGCGCTCTGGGTCATCTGCTGCAGGCGCAGTCGCACCGCCGTGACGCGATCCAGATAGCGCTGCAGGCTCAGTTCGCTGCCGCCGGTGTTGCCGGTGGACGGCTGCCCGGCGAGCCGCAGCACAGGCCCGAAGGCCGCGCCGAGCGGGCCCGCGGGGTCAGGCCGGACGGCTTCCGGCGCCTCGTCCTTGCGGCCCAGGATGCCCTGGGCCTTGGCGACCAGCGTGTCGGACAGCGAATCCTTGCGCGCCCCGGCGCCACCCTGGTAGGCGAGCGACTTCATCAGCGCGATCACCGGCGACTGCCGCGCGTCGGCCAGCAGCTTGAGCTGGTCGACCACGCCCGGCAGCGTGGTGGCCGGCTCCCACTGCAACCCGTTCATGAACTGCTGCCAATGCTCGGCATAGTCGGCGAAGTAGCGCTGCGCGAGGGCGTCGCGCAAAGCATCGGCTGAAGTTGACGGTTGGGGCGACGATGGCGCGGCCTCCGCCTGACCGTCGGTCAGCACCCAGTCGTGGGCGACGTCCTGGCTGCGGGTGGCTTTCTCGATCGCCGCCTCGACGTAGCCCTCGTAGCCCTGCCGCGTGAACACACCGGGCACGGCGCCCGTGGCACGGACAAGGCCCCGGGTATCGGTGCCCGCGGCGAGCGCGGCCAGGGTCAGGTCGGGATACTTGCGGCCGGCGCCTTCGAGAATCGTCTGATAGATCGTATCCACCGCGTTGCGCTCGCCGATTACCGCCAGCAGCGTCTGCCGCGCCCCAGCCACCAACTCCGCGCGCGGGGTGACCCGCCAGTCGGGATGGGCCCGCAGATGATCGGCATAGAACCGGGCCAAGCGCTCGGCCAGATCCTGCTTCCGGCCCGGCGGGATCCGGGCTTCGGTGGACCAGTGCCGGGCAAGCTGCTCGGCAAGGAAGTCGGGCTCGACCCGCTCTGGGTGGGCCAGCATCAGGTAGGCCTTCAGGGTATCCCGGCCATCGAGCGCCCAGCGGCTGGTCTCGTCGGTCAGGCCCTGGACCTGCAACTGCGCCAGATCGACCAGCGTCGCCTCCATGTCCTGCACCACGGGCGTGACCAGCACGGCATGGCTGGCGGCCGCGTAGGGCTTCCAGAGCGCGGCCAGCGCCTCGGCGTCGCGGTTCATGCCGAAACGGGTGAACAGAGGGGCCGAGTTCTGCAGGCGGTGTTCGTAGCGCTGGATGTGTTGCTGGAGGGCGTCGAGGGCCTGGAGGCGGGTTTCGGGATTGGTTCTCGCGGCGTGGAGGGCTTGCACTGCCTGGCGGGCGGTGCGGAGGTCGTGGTGGTTCTGGACGGCGGAGAGGAGCATGGCGGTGGTCCAGAGCACGACGGCTGCCGTGGTCACGCCGGCGGCAATCGTCAGCGGATGCCAGACCGTCCGGCGGCCGGGGTGGCGGCGTGCTGCATCGGTGAGGTATTGCCAGAGCCCGCCATTGTGGACCGAGTCGCCAGCGTCGCCGGTCGCGGGCACAAAGGCCACACCGAGCAACGATGATCGCATCCCGTTGCCGCCCGCCAGCTTGGCGAGCCATTCCGACAAAGCACTGATGCGCCCATCCAGCCGTTGGGACAGCTTCCCCGAGTACCGTCCCAGTCCGTCCTGAGGCAGTTGTGCCACGCTTCGGTCAGACAATCGGTCCCGCAGGATTTCGAGCGTCGCCGAGATTTCACCGGGCAGCGCGTGGCGCGGCAGGCCGCAAGCCACCGTCGGGCATGCCACCATGGCGGCACTGGGTGTGTCCACTTCCAACACCAAGGTCGGGGCCGACCAGCGCAGTACCTCCCTGATACGGGCCAAATCGGCACGGTGCGAAGGGGTGGCTTCGTTGATGGGGGCATCACCATCTGTCACCACCACTATCGCGTCCACCGGGCGCCTGCGTCGCATCCGATAGAGTTGCTTGAGCCAGGCGGTATCAGGACGGCCCGGCTCACTGCCACTGGACCAGAGCAAGACGCCGTCGGCCGAGGCTATCCACCCGCGCTCTGGCAGTTCTGGGACCAGTGCGCTGATGGCCGCCGCATCGCCTGTCAACAGGACCCACGGCTGTTGCCAGCGCCACCGCCGGCCGTGCATCGCGCGCAGCTCGGCGCGGAGCGACGCGAGTGCGGTGGGGCTTTTCCTGGGCTGGTCTTCCACCACCGAAACCATGGCCTGGGTCGTGCCACGCATGTCGGGGCGACGCTGACGCAACCATTTGGTCAGCGTGTGGACGGCATACCACCAGCGGCCAATGCGATCGAGCGAAGCCACCAACGCGAGCACAAGAGCACAGACCGCGATGACCGACAGCCAGTAACCTTGTTCCTCTGTCGTCTCAATGCCAATTCGACCGCCCCACATCCAGATGCCGCCCGCGACAATCAGCGCCAGGACGAGAATGGAGGCAAGGTCGAACTGCAGTTTTCTCATCGGGCGGCTCAGGAAGTTACGCCGTGCGGCGTGCGCCGGACGACTGCGATATCGACGTTTTCGCCACTGCCAGCCAGAACCAACTGGTTCTGGTCCTTGCCGACCAGTGCGTTTGCGGCGAGGGCAATCGCCAGCCATGGCGCCGCCGAGCCGGCATGGCCGACCGTCGTGTCCAGATCGGCGGGGAGCAGGGGGAGATCGAGTTGGCTAGCGGCTACCCGAAACACACCGGTTTGCGCCGCGTGCATTCCCGTCTGCCACGCTTGCGAGACGTCGGCGGGCGCGACGCCTCCCCATTTCAGGGCGTGCGACAGGTTGTCTCTTGCCGCAGCGGGCAGGCTTCGGACAGGACGGTGGACGGTAGCGTCGTATCGCAGCTGATGAACCTGGGCCAACTCGACAGGCATGAGCAGGACCGCGGCGCCAGCTTCCGCAGACCCAGCCGGCGGCGATTCGCTCAACAGAAGATGCAGGCGCGTAGCGACAATCAACCTGGCTTCTCGTGCGTTGCCGCCTGCAATCTGATCTAGCCACCCGTCGAGCGTCGCCAGATCACAGCTTTCGTCCTCCGCTGCACAGCGCATCGCACGGAGCCGGCGCTGCTGCCAGCATGTCGTCCATAGGTCGGCGCACGCCTGGTGACCAAGTTCGCCCGCCGCGCAAAGATGGACCACAAGATCGACTTTCGCAGGGATAAGGCGAATACGCTCGGTCATCTCGTCGATAAGCGCCTCGTATAGCCACCGCGTCAACGCCTGCTGACGGCCGCATTCCGCGGCTTGATCGCCCGGCACGGACTCGACATCGGGCAGGCTAAGCCAACGTGCCTTGACGGGGTCCCCGGCGCTGGCAACCGGCTGCTGCGTGACTAGCCTGATGCGCCCCGTCCGAAGGCTTTCGACAGCATTCTCTTCAGGATCCGACGAGAACCGGTATGCGGCGCCAAGCAGGGCCAGGGGACGAGCTGCCACGCCATTGACACGCTCCCTGTACTGGCGGACGAGGTCGTTGTGCACCTCGGTGTCGAGTCTTCGGCCAGCATGGAGACTCTGCCAACGCATGACCAGCACGGCCGGAATGCCGATAGGAAACAGAGCCAGGCTGACCCAGAACTTCCAGGTCTGCGTCGACTGTTGCGCGGGCCACAGCACCAGCAGGGCAGTCGCACCCGCAAGCACCATCACGAGGAATACGACGATCACGCTCCGCCGAGAGGGCGCGCGATTGTAAGCAGGAGTTTCCTCAGGGAGAAGCGTGAAGTCGACCGCCACACCGCGCCCCTTGCTACAGCGGCGTGGCGATCTGGTGAGGAGAGGGAAAGACCTCGTCGCAGAGATAGCGCATGACCGCGCCAACCGAAGGAGGGCGCGGCTTCGCGAAGGACAGGCCGGAAGTCAGCAAGGCCACCGGCACAAAGCCGAAAGCCTGGAGAATGCATCGACGCGACATACTATTCATGGTGCCTCCGGAGAGCAGAATGGGATGCGAGGGCGACGACTACCGTCTGCGGTAGCGGCGCCGATGAGGCAATACCCTACGTGGTGGGAGGCAGTACTGTTTTGTCTATGCGCAATCTGACGACAAAAAATTCCCCCTGACGCAAGGGGGGCGTAGGGATGCCTCTTCGGGGACGAGGACGGCGCCGGAGGTCCGTCACGCGGTTTTGAATCGCTTCGTGGACCTGAATAATCGCCGCTTGACCTCAATCATTGGGCAGGCGGCGGTGGGGTTTTGGCAGGAAAACAGCGCACAGGAAGAGGGCGCAGCGGCTGCCCGACGCCCCCAACAGCGCCACGTAATCCGTGGTGCACTTGGGCACCCTCAGTGGTTCACCAGCCGCTGCACGAGGTCCACGGATGTATGCGCGCCGTATTTCTTCATCAGCCGTGCCCGGTAGATATCCACGGTGCGCGGGCTGATCGACAGCAGTTTGCCGATCTGCTTGCTGGTCTTGCCTTCCACGAGCTGGGCGGCGATGTCGCGCTCGCGGGCGGTCAGTTCGGCGGTGACCGGGCGTTTCTGCGACAGGTCCTCGAAGGTCCAGATGCCGGCGCCGAGCGGGTCCTTGCGGTCCAGGGCGCGGCCGGTGACGTGGCACCAGAACAGCTCGCCGCCGGCGCGTTTCATGATCCGCTCGTCTGAATAGAGTCCTTTGGTGTTCATCACCGGCACGATCCGGGCGCCGGTGCGCTCGAACTCGTCGGCGGTGGGGTAGAGCACCTGGAACGACTGCCCGACCAGCGCCTCGCGCGTGGTGCCGAAGATCCGGCAGACTTCGTCGTTGCAGTCCTCGATCACGCGGGCGCGTGACAGCACCAGGCCGACCGGGGCGAGTTGGAAGGCGGTCTGGTAGTCGATGGCCGGCATTATCCCTTATGTACTTTTACGTAATGGCGTTGGCGGTATCCGTTGACGTATCCTTTGGGGCGTCAACGGCGGCGCCTGACCGCCGATTGTACCGTTACAATTTCCGCGTGTGGCCAACCGGCCGCAGTCGAGCGGGACTACCGAGGAAGGAGCGAACATGAACAAGGTCTACGCCAGCGCCGCGGAGGCGCTTGCGGGCGTCGTCCGCGACGGCCAGACGATCGCCGTGGGCGGTTTCGGCCTGTGCGGCATCCCCGAAGCGCTGATCGCCGCCCTGCGCGACAGCGGCGTCAAGCAGCTTACCTGCATCTCCAACAACGCTGGCGTCGACGGCTTCGGCCTGGGCCAGCTTCTGGCCACGCGCCAGATCCGCAAGATGATCTCGTCGTACGTGGGCGAGAACAAGGAGTTCGAGCGCCAGTACCTGGCCGGCGAACTGGAGCTGGAATTCACGCCGCAGGGCACGCTGGCCGAGAAGCTGCGTGCTGGCGGGTCGGGCATCCCGGCGTTCTACACCAAGACCGGTGTCGGCACGATCGTCGCCGAAGGCAAGGAAACGCACGAATTCGACGGCGAGACCTATGTGATGGAGCGCTCGCTGGTGTCCGACGTGGCCATTGTCAAGGCCCAGAAGGCCGACAAGGCCGGCAACCTGGTGTTCCGCCGCACCGCGCGCAACTTCAACCCGGTCTGCGCGATGTCCGGCAAGATCACGGTGGCCGAGGTGGAGGAGATTGTCGAGACCGGCGAGATCGACCCGGACGACGTGCACCTGCCCGGCATCTTCGTGCATCGCATCGTGCTGAACAAGAGCCCCGAAAAACGCATCGAACAGCGCACCGTGCGTGCCAAGTAAGGAGACAGATCATGGCATGGACACGTGACGAAATGGCCGCCCGCGCGGCCGCCGAGCTGCAGGACGGCTTCTATGTGAACCTGGGTATCGGCCTGCCGACGCTCGTCGCCAACCACGTGCCGCAGGGCATGGAGGTCTGGCTGCAGTCGGAAAACGGCCTGCTCGGCATCGGCCCGTTCCCGACCGAGGAAGAAGTGGACGCCGACATGATCAATGCCGGCAAGCAGACGGTGACGACGCTGCCGGGCTCGTCGATCTTCTCGTCGGCGGACTCGTTCGCGATGATCCGCGGCGGCAAGATCAACCTGGCCATCCTGGGCGCCATGCAGGTGAACCAGCGCGGCGACCTGGCCAACTGGATGATCCCGGGCAAGATGGTCAAGGGCATGGGCGGCGCGATGGACCTGGTGGCTGGCGTGGGCCGCGTGGTGGTGCTGATGGAACACACCGCCAAGAAGAAGGACGGCACCGAGGACCTGAAGATACTGAAGGAATGCAACCTGCCGCTGACCGGCGTGGGTGTGGTGAACCGCATCATCACCGACCTTGCCGTGATCGACATCACGCCGCAGGGCCTCAAGCTGGTGGAAACCGCGCCGGGCGTGACGCGCGAGGAAGTCCAGGCGAAGACCGAGGCCGAGCTGACCTAGGCGGGTGCCTGCCTGCATCCTCCGGTATGCCGCTCCCGCCCGGGAGAGGGCCGGAGGGTAGGGCAACAAGGATCACCGGCCGGTCATGTCCATGGCCGGCCGGAACGTTGAAGCCCTGACGGCCTCAGCTTTTCACTTTGTTGTAGCTCGCGAATACCGATGCGCCGCCGTCGGTCTTCACCAGCAGTACGTCGAACGGGTCCTTGCGGGGCCCGTACTCCATGCCCGGCGACCCTGCCGGCATGCCCGGCACCGCCAGCCCCGCCGCCTTGGGCCGGGCGGCCACCAGCTTGCGGATATCGCCGGCCGGCACGTGGCCTTCGATCCCGTATCCCTCGATGACGCCGGTATGGCAGGAGCCGAAGCGCTCCGGAATGCCGTATCTCGTGCGATAAATGCCGGTGTCTTCCACGTCGTGCGTGGCGACCGTGAAGCCGTTGTCGCGCAGATGCTTGACCCAGTCCTCGCAGCAGCCGCAGGTCGGGGTCTTGTAGACGTCGATCTTCAGCGGCTTGGGGCTGCCGGGGGCCTTGGCCGACTGTGCCAGGGCCGCCAGCGGCGACAGCAGCAGGGCGCCGGCGCCGATTCCGCGCAGCACGTCGCGCCGTGAGCGTGGTTGCATGATCATCCCTCCTTACTGCGCCACCCAGCCGCCGTCCATGTTCCAGATGGCGCCGCGCACCTGGCGGGCTGCCTCGCTGGACAGGAAAACGGCCAGCGCCCCAAGTTCCTCGGGCGTGACGAACTGGCCGGACGGCTGCTTTTCCAGCACCAGGTCGCGCTTGGCCTGTTCCACGGGAATGCCCTGCTGCTGCGCGCGGGCTTCCACCTGCTTCTGCACCAGCGGCGTCAGCACCCAGCCCGGGCAGATGGCGTTGGCGGTCACGCCGGTCTGGGCGGTTTCCAGCGCGGTCACCTTGGTGAAACCGACGATGCCATGCTTGGCTGCCACGTAGGCGGACTTGTTGGCGGACGCCACCAGCCCATGGGTCGACGCCACGTTGATGATGCGACCCCAGTTCTTGGCCTTCATCGACGGCAGGGCGAGACGGGTGGTGTGGAAGGCGGACGTGAGGTTGATGGCGATGATGGCGTCCCAGCGGTCGGCCGGGAATTCGTCGATCGGCGCCACGAACTGGATGCCGGCGTTGTTGACCAGGATGTCGACGCCGCCGAAGTCCTTTTCGGCGTAGCGCATCATGTCCTCGATCTCGGTCGCCTTGCTCATGTCGGCGCCGTGGTAGCCCACCTGGATGCCGCTGCCGGCGCGGGCGATTTCCGCCTTTGCGCCGTCGGCATCACCGAAGCCGTTGGCGATGACGTTGGCGCCCTGCGCGGCCAGTGCCTGCGCGATGCCGAGTCCGATACCGCTGGTCGAGCCCGTGACCAGTGCCGTCTTGCCTTTGAGCATGTAAGCCTCCGTCGGGAGAGTCAGGATGTGCTGTGGCATTGTACTCGCAGGGCGTACAATCCGGCTTTGGCCCGGCGCCCGATTCCGCATGGTTTTTGCGCGGTCCGGCGCCAATGCGTCATCGGCAGGCATTTTCTAAACACCCGCACGCCGCAGGGGATGCGGCGGCACCCAGCAGGGGAGTTCCAGATGTCATCCAGTCCGCGCCTCGGATTTGTCCAGTGCATCAGCCCGGGCGGCCTGCATCGCATGGCCTATCACGAGTGGGGCGACCCCGCGAACCCGCGCGTGCTGATGTGCGTGCACGGCCTGACCCGCACCGGCCGTGATTTCGACGCGCTGGCGCAGGCGATGGCTGGCGAGTACCGCGTGGTGTGTCCCGATGTGGTAGGCCGCGGGCGGTCGGAATGGCTGGCCGATCCGCGTCAGTACGTGGTGCCGCAGTACGTGGCCGACATGGTGACGCTGATCGCACGGCTGGGCGTGGAACAGGTGGACTGGTTCGGCACGTCGATGGGCGGGCTGATCGGCATGGGGCTGGGCGGGCTGCCCAAGTCGCCAGTGCGCAAGCTGCTGCTCAACGACGTCGGGCCGCGCATCACGGCGCAGGCGATCGAGCGGATCGGCGCCTACCTGGGCTTGCCGGTGCGCTTCAAGACGTTCGAGGAAGGGCTGGCCTACCTGCAGACCATCAGCGCGTCGTTCGGCCGGCACACGCCCGAGCAGTGGCGCGAGCTGAATGGCGCCATCCTCAAGCCCGTGCAGGGCGCCGAGGGGCTGGAGTGGGGCCTGCACTACGACCCGGCGCTGGCCGTGCCGTTCCGCGAGACGTCGCCCGAGGCGGTGCAGGCCGGCGAGGCCGGGCTGTGGCAGATGTTCCAGGCCGTGCCGGGGCCGACGCTGGTGGTGCGCGGCGCCCAGTCCGACCTGCTGCTGCGCGAGACCGTGGCCGAGATGGTCGCGCGCGGCATGCAGGTTTCGAGCGTGGAGATTGCCGACGTCGGCCACGCGCCAACGTTCATCGATCCGGCCCAGATTGCCATCGCCCGGGACTTCTTCCTGGGCACCTGAACCGTTTTTTTGTTGAGAACTATCCGAACATGAGCACCGATACCCTGAAGCGCGCCCACGTGGGCAAGCGCCTGTCCGAATACGCGGTCCACAACGGCGTGGTCTACCTGGCGGGGCAGGTACCCGAGGTCGATCCCAAGGCGGACCTGCGCGGCCAGACCCGCGAGGTGCTCGGCCATATCGACCGCCTGCTGGCGGAGGCCGGCAGCGACAAGACGCGCATCCTGATGTGCCAGATCTTCCTGACCGATGTCAGCCGCATCGGCGAGATGAACGAGGTCTGGGACGCCTGGGTGCCCCAGGGCAACACGCCGCCGCGCGCGACGGTGGAAGCAAAGCTGGCCAATCCCGACTACCTGATCGAAGTGGTGGTGACGGCCGCCCTCAACTGACGCCGGACGATGTGACATGGTGACGTCGACGGAGCTGACGGGCCAGACCGCGGGCATCCCCGATGCCGGACTCGTCGAGCGCGCACTGGCATTCGTGCGCGAGGTGGCGGACGGCGAGACGCCGGTGCTGCTGCCGACCGGTGAAAGCGTGCTGTCGCATGCCGAGGGCATGCTGCGCATCCTGGACGGCCTGCGCGTGGACGACGCCGCGCGCGCCGCGGCCTGCCTGTTCGCGGCGGCCGCCTTCGTGCCCGAGGCCGAGGCGCGGATCGAGGAAATCTTCGGCGAGGAGGTGGTGCGGCTGGTCAAGGGCGTGCGCCAGCTACTGCGGATCGGCGCCATCGCGGTGACGCAGGCCGATGTGTCGGAATCGTCGAAGTCGCAGGTGGCGGCCCGGCACGAGCAGGTGGAGGCGCTGCGCAAGATGCTGCTGGCCTTCGCGCAGGATATCCGCGTAGTGCTGGTGCGGCTAGCGTCGCGGCTGCAAACGCTGCGCTGGCTGGCGCAGACCAAGAACCCGCCGCTGCCCGGCGTGGCGCGCGAGACGCTGGACATCTACGCGCCGCTGGCCAACCGGCTGGGGATCTGGCAGATGAAGTGGGAGCTGGAAGACCTGGCGTTCCGCTTCGAGCAGCCCGATACCTACAAGCGCATCGCCAAGCTGCTGGACGAGAAGCGCATCGAGCGCGAGGGCTACATCGCCAGCGCCATCGCGCGGCTGCAGTCTGAGCTGGCGTCGGCCGGCATCCGCGCCGAGGTGAGCGGCCGGCCCAAGCATATCTACAGCATCTGGAAGAAGATGCGCGGCAAGGAGCTGGACTTTGCCGACCTGTACGACGTGCGCGCCTTCCGCGTGATCGTGGACGACATCAAGGACTGCTACACGGTGCTGGGCATCGTCCACCATATCTGGCAGCCGATTCCGCGCGAGTTCGACGACTATATTTCGCGGCCGAAGGCCAACGGCTACAAGTCTCTCCACACGGTGGTGATTGGCGACGACGGCCGCGCGTTCGAGGTGCAGATCCGGACGCAGGAGATGCATCACTTCGCCGAGTACGGCGTGGCGGCCCACTGGCGCTACAAGGAGGCCGGCGGCAAGGGCTACGCGGGCCAGTTCGCCGCCGACAACACCTACGACGAGAAGATCGCCTGGCTGCGGCAACTGCTGGCCTGGAAGGACGAGGCCGACCACACCGTCGCGCACGAGGACTCGCCGTGGGAGCAGCTCAAGCACGCGGCCATCGACGACCATATCTACGTGCTGACCCCGCAGGCGCGCGTGGTGGCGCTGCCGCAGGGCGCAACGCCGGTCGATTTCGCGTACTACCTGCACAGCGACCTGGGCCACCGGTGCCGCGGCGCCCGCGTGGACGGCGCCATGGTGCCGCTGAACACGCCGCTCAAGAACGGGCAGACCGTGGAGATCGTGGCGGTCAAGCAGGGCGGGCCGTCGCGCGACTGGCTCAACGCGGAGCTTGGCTACCTGGCGAGCAACCGGGCGCGGTCCAAGGTCCGGGCGTGGTTCAACGCGCTCGATTCGCAGGAAACGCTCGCGCAGGGTCGCGCGCTGATCGAAAAGACACTGCAGCGGGAGGGCAAGACAGCGGTCAACCTCGACGACCTGGCCACGCGGCTCAATTTCAAGTCGACCGACGATCTGTACGCGGCCGTTGCCAAGGAAGAATTCAGCCTGCGGCATGTGGAGCATGCGCTGCGCCACCCCGAGGGGGAGCCGCAGCCGGCGTTCAACGAGGAAGAGGCCGTCACCAAGAAGAGCCGGGCCACCAGCGTGGCGCGCGGCGCCAAGAGCGGTGTGCTGGTGGTGGGTGTGGACTCGCTGATGACGCAGATGTCCCGCTGCTGCAAGCCGGCGCCGCCCGACGAGATCGTCGGCTTCGTCACGCGCGGGCGCGGGGTGTCGATCCATCGGCGCAACTGCAACACGTTCCTGCAACTGTCGGCCCGCGCGCCCGAGCGCGTGATCCAGACGGAATGGGGCAAGCGCAGCGACGCCGTGTACCCGGTCGACATCCAGGTGGAGGCGGTGGACCGGCAGGGGCTGCTGCGGGACATTTCCGAAGTGCTGTCGCGCGAGAAGATCAACGTGACCGGCGTGAAAACGCTGTCGAACAAGGGGGTGGCGCGCATGCAGTTCACCGCCGAAGTGTCGGAGGCCACGCAGCTCCAGCGGGCGCTGGCGCTGATCGAGGATGTGCAGGGGGTGTTGCACGCGCGGCGCAAATAAGGTTATACTTCGCGCTTCGCTAGGCTCGTAGCTCAGCTGGTTAGAGCACCACCTTGACATGGTGGGGGTCGTTGGTTCGAGTCCAATCGAGCCTACCAACGAACATGCAATACAACGCCGGAAGCGCATCATGAACATGACAACTCGAACTACTACCGCTGGTTAGCGACAGTAGTCGAGGTGCGCCTTCGACCCGCAGCGGATGCGGGGAAACACGGAAAAACGCGGCCTTGGCCGCGTTTTTTTTCGTCTGTCGCCAGCCAGCATCCTGCTAAGCTGCCGCGTCGCCCAGTTCGGGCGGGTGCGGGACAGCCCCGCATCCATCGTTGCTGGTGCCATCCGATGCGTGTTTCGTCGCATCTGACGGGCCGGCGCCACAAAAGTTGCTATGCTCCGCTCGCCATGGCGCCCAGAAGCCGGCGCGGCGGAATCCACAAGAGGTGCAATGATGATCGCAATCACGCTGCCGGACGGTTCCCGTCGCGAGTACCCCGGCCCCGTCACGGTGGCAGAAGTGGCGCAGAGTATCGGCTCCGGCCTGGCCAAGGCCGCGCTGGCCGGCAAGGTCGACGGCCGGCTGGTCGATACGAGCTACACGATCGGCAGCGACGCGTCGCTGGCCATCGTCACGGACAAGGACGCCGACGGCGTCGACGTGATCCGCCATTCCACGGCCCACCTGCTGGCCTATGCCGTCAAGGAGCTGTTTCCCGACGCGCAGGTCACGATCGGCCCGGTCATCGACAACGGCTTCTACTACGACTTTTCCTACAAGCGGCCTTTCACGCCCGAGGACCTTGCCGCCATCGAGAAGAAGATGACGGAACTGGCCCGCAAGGACGAGAAGGTCACGCGCGAAGTGTGGAATCGCGACGAGGCCGTGGCGCTGTTCGAATCGATGGGCGAGAAGTACAAGGCCGAGATCATCGCCTCGATCCCGGCCGACCAGGAAATCGGCCTCTATCGTGAAGGCAACTTCGTCGACCTGTGCCGCGGCCCGCACGTGCCGTCAACGGGCAAGCTCAAGGTCTTCAAGCTGATGAAGGTGGCCGGCGCCTACTGGCGCGGCGACTCGAACAACGAGATGCTCCAGCGCATCTACGGCACCGCGTGGGCGAAGAAGGAAGACCAGGACGCCTATCTGACGATGCTGGAAGAGGCCGAGAAGCGCGACCATCGCCGCCTCGGCAAGACGCTGGACCTGTTCCACCTGCAGGAAGAAGCGCCCGGCATGGTGTTCTGGCACCCGAAGGGCTGGAGCGTCTGGCAGGCGGTGGAGCAGTACATGCGCGGCCGGCTGACGGAGGCGGGCTACCAGGAAGTCCGCACGCCGCAGGTGATGGATCGTTCTCTTTGGGAAAAGTCCGGCCATTGGGAGAACTACAAGGAAAACATGTTCGTCACGGAGTCGGAAAAGCGCGACTACGCGATCAAACCGATGAACTGCCCGGGCCATGTCCAGATCTTCAACCACGGCCTGCGCTCGTACCGCGACCTGCCGCTGCGCTTTGCCGAGTTTGGCTCCTGCCATCGCAACGAGCCGTCGGGCGCGCTGCACGGCCTGATGCGTGTGCGCGGATTTGTGCAGGATGATGCACACATCTTCTGCACGGAGGAGCAGATCGTCGAGGAAGCGAAGGCGTTCAACGAACTGGCGTTCTCGGTCTACGACGACTTCGGCTTCAAGGACGTGAAGGTCAAGCTGTCGCTGCGTCCCGAAAAGCGCGCCGGCTCCGATGCCATCTGGGATCATGCCGAGGACGGCCTGCGGCTGGCGCTGCGTGCCTGCGGGGTGGAGTGGGAAGAGCTGCCAGGCGAGGGCGCTTTCTACGGCCCGAAGGTTGAGTACCACATCAAGGATGCGATCGGCCGGTCGTGGCAATGCGGCACGCTGCAGCTTGACCTGGTGCTGCCGGAGCGGCTGGGTGCCGAGTACGTGGCGGACGACAACGGCCGCAAGCGTCCGGTGATGCTGCATCGGGCCATCCTGGGCTCGTTCGAGCGTTTCCTGGGCATCCTGCTGGAAAACCACGCGGGTGCGCTACCCGCCTGGCTGGCGCCGGAGCAGGTCGTGGTCATGAACATTGCCGAATCGCAGTCGGAATATGCCGAAAGCGTCGTGCAACTCTTGCAAAAACAAGGGTTTAGGGCCAAGGCGGATTTGCGTAACGAGAAAATTACGTATAAAATCCGCGAGCACTCGCTCCAGAAGATCCCTTACCTGCTAGTGGTAGGCGACAAGGAGCGGGACGCCAATCAAGTGGCCGTGCGTGCCCGTGGCAATGTGGATCTGGGTGTCATGCCCGTTTCCGCGTTTGTGGAACGTCTTCAGAACGACGTCTCCAGCAAAGCCTGAGGGTGTGAAGCACGGCTTGTTTTTTTGTCTTCTTGAGGTAACGGAACATCGCTACAGACAAAGGTCACCGTATCAACCGGGAGATCAGCGCGCCCGAACTGCGCCTGGTAGGGGTTGATAACGAGCAGCTCGGCATCGTCAAGTTCATGGACGCACTGCGCATGGCCGAGGACAAGGACTTGGATCTCGTGGAGATCGCGCCCAACGCGACTCCGCCCGTGGCCCGCATCATGGACTACGGCAAGTTCAAGTACGAGGAAGCCAAGCGCGCCCACGAGGCCAAGCTCAAGCAAAAGATCATCCAGGTCAAGGAAGTCAAATTCCGTCCTGGCACGGATGATGGCGACTACAACGTCAAGCTGCGCAACCTGAGGCGCTTTCTGGAAGATGGGGACAAGACCAAGATCACGCTGCGGTTCCGCGGCCGTGAGATGGCCCACCAGGAAATCGGCGCGCGCATGCTGGAGCGTCTGAAGTCGGATCTGGAGGAGTTGGGCCAGGTCGAGCAGATGCCCAAGATGGAAGGCCGCCAGATGGTGATGGTCCTGGCCCCCAAGAAGAAGAAGTAATTCCTGTGCGGGCGACGGCCGGGATGCCATGCGTATCCCGGCGCCGTCCTGCGCGGAAGCCGTGCGGGGCGCTCTTCGGGGCGCCGCGTACAAAAACAAGTGGATGCGGGTCTTGCAAGCGATGGCGTGAGCCATCCACCTGCATGCATGTCATAGAGCTGGAGTTTTTCATGCCTAAGATGAAGACCAAGAAAAGCGCCTCGAAGCGCTTTACGGCGCGCCCGAACGGTTCGTTCAAGCGCGGCCAGGCCTTCAAGCGTCACATCCTGACCAAGAAGACCACCAAGAACAAGCGTCAACTGCGCGGCACCCAGGACGTCCATGAGACGAACCTGAAGTCGGTTCGCGCGATGATGCCCTACGCATAACCCCAAACGATAACGAAAGGAGTTTTACATGCCTCGAGTCAAGCGTGGGGTCACTGCACGGGCCCGTCACAAGAAGGTTATCGACGCTGCCAAGGGTTACCGCGGCCGTCGCAATAATGTCTACCGTATCGCCAAGCAGGCGGTCATGCGTGCTGGCCAGTACGCGTACCGCGATCGTCGCAACAAGAAGCGCGTGTTCCGCGCCCTCTGGATTGCACGTATCAATGCCGCGACGCGTGAGCATGGCATGACCTACAGCGTGTTCATGAACGGCCTGAAGAAGGCTTCGATCGAACTGGACCGCAAGGTGCTGTCGGACATGGCCATCCATGACAAGCCTGCCTTTGCCGCCATCGTCAACCAGGTGAAAGCCACCGTTGCCTGATGCCGGCTGCGGGAGCGCGTGAGCGCTTCCGGGCAAGCACCGACCGCAAGGTCTGCTGAAACGGGGCTCCTCACCGAGCCCCGTTTTCATTTCGAATGCCGTGTCGACGCGCCACGTCCGAAACGGCATCCGAAATGTCCGCACCTGGTGCGACTTCCTTCCACGTACCATCCACCGTCATGTCCCTGGATCTGGATCAAATCGTCGCCGACGCACAGGCCGCCTTCGCTGCCGCCAACGACAACGCCACGCTGGAAAACGAAAAGGCCCGCTTCCTGGGCAAGACCGGCGCGTTGACCGAGCTGCTCAAGGGGCTCGGCAAGCTGGACCCCGAGGCGCGCAAGTCCGAAGGTGCCCGCATCAACCAGGTGAAGCAGCAGGTGGAAGCCGCGCTGCAGGCGCGCCGCCAGGCGCTGGCCGATGCGCTGATGAACGCCCGGCTGGCCGCGGAGGCCATCGACGTGACGCTGCCGGGCCGAGCCGTGTCGCGCGGCAGCATGCATCCGGTGATGCGCACGTGGGAGCGCGTGGAGCAGATCTTCGGCTCGATCGGCTTCGACGTGGCCGACGGCCCCGAGATCGAGACCGACTGGATGAACTTCACCGCGCTGAACAACCCGGACAACCATCCGGCACGTTCGATGCAGGACACGTTCTACATCGACGGGCGCGACAGCGACGACAAGCTCCTGCTGCTGCGCACGCATACCAGCCCGATGCAGGTGCGCTACGCACGCATGCACGTGCAGAAGTACGCCGGCAAGGCCATGCCCCCGATCAAGGTGATCTGCCCGGGCCGCACGTACCGCGTGGACAGCGACGCCACCCATTCGCCGATGTTCAACCAGGTGGAAGGGCTGTGGATTGGCGAGGACGTGAGCTTTGCCGACCTGAAGGGCGTCTACACCGACTTCCTGCGCAAGTTCTTCGAGCGCGACGACATTCAGGTGCGCTTCCGCCCGTCGTACTTCCCGTTCACCGAGCCGTCGGCCGAGATCGACATGGCGTTCGGCACCGGCAAGTGGCTGGAGATCTCCGGCTCGGGCCAGGTACACCCCAACGTGCTGCGCAACATGGGCCTGGACCCCGAGCGCTATATCGGCTTCGCGTTCGGCTCCGGCCTGGAGCGCCTGACGATGCTGCGCTACGGCATCAATGACCTGCGGCTGTTCTTCGAAGGCGACGTGCGCTTCCTGCGCCAGTTCGCCTGATCGCCCGGCACGCCCGCATACCGCACCGCATCGTCACAGACAACACCGCATACCTACCGGATCAGAAGCGCCATGCAATTCTCGGAATCCTGGCTTCGTACTTTCGCCAATCCTGAAAAGTTTTCCACCGATGCGCTGTCGCACGCGCTGACCATGGCCGGCCTTGAAGTGGAAGAGGTGGGCCCGGTCGCCCCGCCGTTCGACAAGATCGTGGTGGCCAGCGTGCTGGCCACCGAGCGCCATCCCAACGCCGACCGCCTGAATGTCTGCCAGGTGGACGCCGGCACTGGCGAGACCCTGCAGATCGTCTGCGGCGCGCCGAACGTGAAGCCCGGCATCAAGGTACCGTGCGCGCTGGTGGACGCCGTGCTGCCGCCGGGCGAAGACGGCGGCAAGCCGTTCGAGATCAAGGTGGGCAAGCTGCGTGGCGTGGATAGCTTCGGCATGCTGTGCTCGGCGCGCGAACTGAAGCTGTCGGAAGATCACGGCGGCCTGCTGGTACTGCCCGACGACGCGCCGGTGGGTCAGGACATCCGCCAGTACCTGGACCTGGACGACCAGGTCTTCACGATCAAGCTGACGCCGAACAAGGCCGACTGCCTGTCGATCCACGGCGTGGCCCGCGAGGTGTCGGCGCTGACCGGCGCCGCGCTGACGCTGCCCGACATGGCGCCCGTCGCGGTCACCATCGACGACAAGCTCCCGGTCAAAATCTCGGCGCCCGACCTGTGCGGCCGGTTCTCGGGCCGCGTCATCCGCGGCGTGAACGCCCGCGCCGCCACGCCGGCGTGGATGGTGCAACGCCTGGAGCGCTCGGGCCAGCGCAGCATTTCGGCACTGGTCGACATCTCGAATTTCGTGATGCTGGAGCTGGGCCGCCCGTCGCACGTGTTTGACCTCGACAAGATCCATGGCGGCCTGGACGTGCGCTGGGGCCGCAAGGGCGAGCAACTGAAGCTGCTGAACGGCAACACCGTCGATGTGGACGAGCAGGTCGGCGTGATCGCCGACGACAAGGAAATCGAAAGCCTGGCCGGCATCATGGGCGGCGACAGCACGGCCGTGACGCTGGACACGACGAACATCTATCTGGAGGCCGCGTTCTGGTGGCCGAACGCCATCCAGGGCCGCGCGCGCCGTTACAACTTCTCGACCGATGCCGCGCATCGCTTCGAGCGTGGCGTGGACTACGCGACGACCGTCGAGCATATCGAACGCATTACCTCGCTGATTCTCCAGATTTGCGGCGGCCAGGCCGGCCCGGTTGACGACCAGATCGTCAACCTGCCGCAGCGCGCGCCGGTAAAGCTGCGCGTCGCGCGTGCCGAGCGCGTGCTGGGTATCGAACTGTCGTCGACCGAAATTGCCGATGTGTTCCAGCGCCTGAACCTGCCTTTCACGCGGTCGGCCGGCGCCGACGGCGAGGTGTTCGAGGTGACGCCGCCGAGCTATCGCTTCGATATCGAGATCGAGGAAGACCTGATCGAGGAAGTGGCGCGCATTTATGGCTTCGAGCGCATCGTGGCACGCCCGCCGATCGCCGAGAGCGAGATGCGCCCGACCAACGAGGGCCGCCGCTCGCAGCACGTGGTGCGCCACGCGCTGGCCGCGCGCGACTTCAACGAAGTGATCAATTTCGCGTTCGTCGAGGCGCAGTGGGAGCGCGACTTTGCCGCCAATGACAACCCGATCCGCCTGCTGAATCCGATCGCCAGCCAGCTTGCCGTGATGCGGTCGACGCTGATCGGCGGCCTGGTCGACAAGGTGCGCTACAACCTCAACCGCAAGGCCGCGCGCGTGCGCCTGTTCGAGGTGGGCCGCGTGTTCCACCGTGACCCCGGCGTGACCGACGGCGGGTTGACCGTGGCGGGTTACCGGCAGCCGATGATGGCGGCCGGCATCGCCTACGGCCCGGCGTTCGAGGAGCAATGGGGCGTGGCGACGCGCCAGGTCGACTTCTTCGACATCAAGGGCGACGTCGAGGCGCTGTTCCATCCGCGTACGCCGCGCTTCGAGCCGGTGTCGCACCCGGCGCTGCACCCGGGCCGCGCCGCGCGGGTGATCGTCGATGGCAAGCCGGTTGGCGTGGTGGGCGAGATCCATCCGCGCTGGCTGCAGGAATACGAGCTGACCAACGCGCCGGTGGTGTTCGAGCTGGAACTGGATGCGCTGCGTGACGTGGGCCTGCCGGTGTACACCGAGATCTCGAAGTTCCCGGCGGCCGTGCGGGACCTGGCCGTCGTGGTCAAGCAGCAGGTGCGCGTGCAGGACATGATCGATGCCATGCGCGCGGCGCTGGACCAGGCCGGCTCGGGCCACTTCGTGCAGAGCCTGGTGCTGTTCGACGAGTTCCGCCCGAAGGCGGCATCGGCGTCCATCGGGGCGGATGAGAAAAGTCTTGCCTTCCGGATTACGTTGCAAGATACTGGGTCGACCCTCCAGGACGAGACAGTCGACAGTGCGGTACGTTGCATGATCGACGCGCTGACGGCGGGCTTCGCGGCCCGCCTGCGCGGTTGAGCAACCCCGCGGTAGGAGCGCCCGGGCACAGCTCCCGGGCCGATCGCCAGACGGATTGAAGAGAGCGATCAAGGATGAACGATCGAGACGCGATTTCCATGAATGCTGCAGACCTGGGCGAGGCAAGCGACCGGCATGCTGCCTCCTTCGACGATGCATCGCCGGAAGCCCGCGCCACGGAGGTGCCCACCCTGACAAAGGCAGAACTGGCAGAAATGCTGTTCGACCAGGTCGGGCTGAACAAGCGTGAATCGAAGGATATGGTCGAGGCCTTCTTCGACGTGATTCGCGAAGCCCTGGAGAAGGGCGATAGCGTGAAGCTCTCGGGCTTCGGCAACTTCCAGCTTCGCGACAAGGCGCAGCGCCCCGGTCGCAATCCCAAGACCGGTGAGATCATTCCCATTACCGCCCGCCGCGTGGTGACCTTCCACGCCAGCCAGAAACTCAAGAGCCTGGTCGAGGAACGGGCCGACCTCGCCGTCCCGACCTGACGCCGGATTCGTGGGGGCTGCGCCGGTCCGCCGACCGCCAGCCCGGGTGATTGGGCGCTGACCGCCCACCATCGTCGCAGCCAGTACACACCTGCAACGGTTTGCGCCATCCGTCGGATTGCCCGACGCGATGGCAATCTGTATCCTGCAATGCCGCGCGTGCGTCGCGCCAACCGCGTCTTGCCCTGCCGGGCTGACAACTGCTCCTCCTCTGCATGACGGAAAAATCCAGCGAGCGCGTCGCGCTGCCGCCGATTCCCGCGAAACGCTACTTCACAATTGGTGAGGTCAGCGAGCTTTGCGCCGTCAAGCCGCACGTGCTGCGCTACTGGGAGCAGGAATTCACCCAGCTCAAGCCCGTCAAGCGCCGCGGCAACCGCCGCTACTACCAGCACCACGAAGTCCTGCTGATCCGCCGCATCCGCGAACTGCTCTACGAGCAGGGCTTCACGATCAACGGCGCCCGCAACCGCCTCGACGAGGGCCGCCACCACGGCGCCAACCCGGCTGCGGAAACCGCCGACACAGCGTCCACGCTCAGCACGCCCCCGACCCCCGTGCTGTCCGTCGACCTCAACGCGCTCCGCACGGAACTGGTCGAAGTCCAGCACCTGCTGGCCCAGCTCAAGCAAGTGGCGGAACGCGAATAAATTCCGCTCAAACCACTAGCCATTGCCGATGGCTCTGATATAATTTCGTTCTTCTTCGGGGCGTAGCGCAGCCTGGTAGCGTACCTGCATGGGGTGCAGGTGGTCGGAGGTTCAAATCCTCTCGCCCCGACCAGAATAAAGCCCGCTAGATCAACGTCTAGCGGGCTTTTCATTTGTGCCGCACGGTAGCGCGCATCCTGTCTTATCAGACGATCCCTAATATCAAGCGGCCGGCAACTTTGGATGCATCGCCGCAACCGGCACTTCGCGCCTGCTTGACGTGCTCCACGGTGGTACAGCGATCGGCATGCGCTCTGGCTACCTGGACGGCCTCGATGTCGTGACCCGCGCGCTTCGCATCCGTCAGCGCCTTCTCCCGAACGTCTTTCACCACGTAGTCCTTGTCGCCCAGCTATGCGCGCTCCAGTGCGTCGCGCCAAGCCTCTCGGCAGGCGGCCGCCGTCTTCGGCTGGCCTTGGCGGTTCACCACCACATAGTCGTCGGCCGTCAGGGTGTGCACCTTGGACCCACTAGACCGCCAGGGCGTCACGGACAGCCACGAAGTGCGCGTGCGGGATGTAGACGTCCCCGCCCTCGGAAAGCTTTCCGACAAATTCCGATGACTTTTTCTATCAGAATCAAACGCCACTTATATCGAAATTTCCTGTCCATTTGAAACAGCAGGCACGAAGATCCTCGCGGATTTTTATCAGTGAAAAATCGCCGCGTATATAGGATTTATCCGATTCTTAGTTTTGTTTTATTTGCGTTGTTTGCGCGACGCTTGGACTGTTCTCAGTCGAACGAAAACAG
This sequence comes from Cupriavidus pauculus, assembly GCF_003854935.1. NCBI lineage: Bacteria > Pseudomonadati > Pseudomonadota > Betaproteobacteria > Burkholderiales > Burkholderiaceae > Cupriavidus > Cupriavidus pauculus. Next base: position 3,129,133 of record NZ_CP033969.1, on the reverse strand, counting down.
CGTATCGTGCGGCGCGCAGGGATGTGGCCTCGTGTCGTAAGCGATGGCCTATGCGGAGATTTCGGTCACGCTGACAACGGAGCGACGAGCAATGGCTGGTGTGGTAGATGAACTGAAGGCATTGGGAGGCGGTTTGCTTAAGGCCGTAACTGGGCGTCAGGCCTATCGCCTTATAATTCTGCTGCAGATCTCTAATGCATTTGCGGGCGGGAAAATGCAGGAGGTTGGAAATCAGCCTGGGCAATCACAATTTGTAGATGGTCCGGGCGCCGTAATTTTTAATGTAGGGGGCTGTCGATTCTCAATGACGTTAGCCCGCGATGATCACGTGCGGTTCAATGATCCTGAGGCAATCTTCTACCATTCTAAAACTCGATGGAGCAAAAGCCGTCTCCCATACCTGGACCAGGCAAGAATGTCGGCTGGATATGATTGGTCGTTCAAAAAGAACTCAAATTTACGCGATCAATGGTTTGGCGTGATGTGCGACAGCATCGCAAATTTCGCGTGGAACGGCCCTAAGTCAAGTGACGAAGGAGATATTTCTCCTGAACTTTCTCAGATATTCGAGGCAAATTCAAGGAAGTGCCCTGCGAATCTTGTTGACGGAAGGTGGACGCTAACGGCCGATGAGGAGGACATCTTATTCAAAGAGATCAGTGGTCGCGATTGGAATGGCTTTGTTGCTGGATACATCAATATGAAGGATCAGCGGTCTCTGGAGTCGGTTAAATTTTGCGTGATTCACGACGAAAATGTCATTGTCGGGGCATCAGAAGATAGTTCTCCGCTGAATATTGATGCGAAATTTTTCGACAGAATTGTTGACTTGTTGTATACGGTTGATTTTATTGCGAATGATTAAAATCGACTGTTAGTTGTAAGATGGATTGTGACGAAGTCAATGAAATCCCCAATCCGAGTAGGCGATGACCTCGAAAACGGCGGTCGCGTCACGGGCGGCTCCTCAACCATGAACTTCATGGGCCACGCGCTTGCCCGCAAGGGTGATCCTGCGCTGTGCGTTAGACATGGCCCGACCGCGATTGCTGAAGGTGAGGATCGCTTCCCTGATCAGGGCGGGCAGCCAGTAGCGATGCACCATCATCGCTGCGAATGTGGCTGCCGCCTGATCTCGTCGCTACAGAATGTCCACATTGGTTAGCGCATGCCGGTGGATCTGACGCCGGTCGGCTTAGTCCGCCCTCCCAGTAGGCCACGCTTGGTGCCGTGGCTGGGTGTCTGGATCGCCTGAAACGTATTCGATGCCGCCGCAGCGCTGCTGCTGTGCCCGAGAGCGTGCCCGACCAGAATAAAGCCCGCTAGATCAACGTCTAGCGGGCTTTTCATTTTGGGCGACGTCCGTCGCCCGCCTACGGTTCCTGACCCGCCCGTAACAGCGTCAGCCTTGTCTTGCCATCCGGGGTGAAATGCGTGCCGAATCGTACGAGGCCGGCGCGGTGGAGGTGGCAGCTCATCGTGAAGCTGAGCAGCATGCCGGGCTCGGTGTCATCGATGGCGATGTCGATCGCTTTCAGGCGCGGTTCGTAGCGCAGCAGCGTGGTTTCGATCTCGCGTTGCAGCGTGTGCGCCGACGCGGGCAGGTGGCGGTAGATGCGCGACAGGTCGCCGAGTCCGTAGTCTGGCAGGTGGGCGAGGCTGCCGCGGCGGCTGTTGAGGATGCGCTGGATGTTGTCCTGCACGGACAGGAACGTCTGCGTGGCGGGGTCGAACGCGTCGACTGGCACGCCGTTCGCGAAGAAGCCCGTGACGGCTTCGAAGAGACCGGGTCCGCCGCGCATCAGTCTGCCTCCCGGGCGTCGTCGCAGTGGTCTTCGAACTGCACGCCGATGCCGTCTGCTTCCGCATACGACAGCGAGATCGAAGCCGGAAGCTGGCCGCTGCCCACGCGCGACAGCAGCTCGCGCGACAGCACCGGCAGCAGGCGTTGGTCCAGCAGGCTGTCGATATTGCGCGCGCCGGAGTCTGGTTGCAGGCAAGCCTGCACGAGCGCGTCGATCAGTGGGTCGTCGAACTTGAGCGGCACGCCGAAGCGCTGCTGGATTCGTGTCGCGAGCTTTCCAAGCTTCATGCGCATGATGGTTGCCATCGCCGCTGCCGAAAGCGGGCGGTAGACGATAGTCTGGAACCGTGCCAGCAACGCCGGCTGGAAGTGGGCGGCCAGTTTCGGGCGGATGGTGTCCAGCAGCAAGGTGAGGGCGGTTTCGTCGCAGGCGTCCGCGAGGGCATCGCTGGCGGCCATGATGGCGTCGCTGGCCAGATTCGACGTCATGAAGATGACCGTGTTGCGGAAATCGATGACCCGGCCTTCGCCATCGCGCATGAAGCCGCGGTCGAACACCTGGTAGAACAGGTTGAGCACGTCGCGGTGGGCCTTCTCGACCTCGTCGAGCAGGACGACGCTGTACGGCCGCTGCCGCACCGCTTCCGTCAGAATCCCGCCCTGTCCGTATCCGACGTAGCCCGGCGGGGACCCCTTGAGCTGCGATACCGTATGCGCCTCCTGGTACTCGGACAGGTTGATCGTGATCAGGGACCGTTCTCCGCCGAACATCAGGTCGGCCACCGCGCGCGCCGTCTCGGTCTTGCCCACGCCCGACGGTCCGACCAGCAGGAACACGCCCAGCGGCGCCTCGGCTGGCTTCAGTCCCGCCTTGGCGGCGCGCAAGCTGTGGCCCAGCGTCGCCAGCGCGCCATCCTGGCCGACCACGACATCGGCAAGGCGCGCTTCCAGTTCCAGCAACGTTGCGATCTCGTTCGACAGCAGGCTGTCCACCGGCACGCCGGTCCAGTCGGCGATGACCTGCGCGATCGCCATTTCGTCGACCTCGGCATGGATCAGTCCCGGTTGACCGGGCACCGACAACGTGGCGCGCGTGGCGGCGATGGCGGGTTCCAGGTCGCGCCGGATGGAATCGTCGTTGGCCGCCTGCCAGCGTTTGCGCAGGGTCAATAGGGTTTCGGTGGCATCCTTCTGGTCGGCGTAAGCCTGTTCGAGTCGCTGGTGTTCGGCGGCAAGGGCGGCAAGCCGATCCTCGATGCTGGCGAGCCGTTCCTTGTCATGGACGCCAATGGCTCCCTGGTCCTGCTGCAGGGCATGGCGTTCGACTTCCAGCGCCGCCCGTTCTGCCTCGCACATCTCGAAGGCGATGGGCCTGGCCTCCTGGCTCATGCGTACACGGGCTGCCGCCGTGTCGAGCAGGTCGACAGCCTTGTCGGGCAACTGACGGCCGGTCAGGTATCGCCGAGACAACCGGACCGCCGCCGCGACCCCGGCATCGGTAATGTGGACGTTGTGATGCTGGGCGTAGCGATCCTTGATCCCGCGCAGCATCAGGCAGGCGTTCGCGTCGTCGGGCTCGTCGACCTTTACCATCTGGAAGCGCCGTTCCAGCGCCGCGTCGCGCTCGAAGTACTGCTTGTACTCGGACCATGTCGTGGCCGCGATCGTGCGCAGTTCGCCGCGCGCGAGGGCCGGCTTGAGCAGGTTGGCGGCATCGGCACCGCCGGCCTGGTTGCCCGCGCCGATCAGCGTGTGGGCCTCGTCGATGAACAGCAGGATGGGCTTGGACGATTGCTGGACCGCCTCGATCACATGCTTCAGACGCTGCTCGAACTCGCCCTTGACGCCGGCGCCGGCCTGCAGCAGCCCGAGGTCCAGCGTCAGCACGCTGACGTCGCGGATCACGGCCGGGACGTCACCGTTGGCGATCTTCAGCGCCAGGCCCTCGACCAGCGCGGTCTTGCCCACGCCCGGTTCGCCGACCAGGATCGGATTGTTCTTGCGGCGGCGCGCCAGAATATCGATCATCTGCCGGATCTCGACATCGCGGCCGAGAACCGGGTCGATCTGGCCGTCGCGAGCCTTTTGGGTGATGTCGGTCGTAAACCTTTCGAGGGCGGCATTGTCGCCAGCGACCGGAGCCTCTGGCGAAGCTGACGCACGGGCGATGGCGTTCATGGCGTCGCTGGCGGCAGCGCCGGCGGCGTTCCGCCGACTCCGGGATGCGCGCCGGGTCGCGACCGGCGAGTCGTTTGTTTCGGATGAAATCTTGTCCAGCTCCGGCAGCAGCCGCTCGATTTGCGCCGCCGAGATACTGAGCAGTGGCCAGGCGTCGGGCGCGCGGAGCAGGGCGGGTGTATCGGCCAGCGCCGCCAGCAGATGGGCGGACCGGATCACGTCGCCGCCATCGCTCAACGACGCCTTGACCCACGCGGCCTCCAGCCATTGGCCAAGCCGGGCCGACAGCCCGGGCTTGCCCCGCAGCGCGTGCGGCAGCCGGTCGATGCTGCCCAGCAGCGCGTTCCAGATGCCATCGACGTCAAGCTCATAGCGTCGCAGGATGGCCAGGATGTCGCCGTCCCCGAGTTCCAGCAGCTTGATCAGCCAGTGTTCGACTTCGATATCCCGGTGCGCGCGTGTCTCGCATAGCCCGGCCGCGTCAGTCAGCGCGCGGGCGCAATGGTTGTTCAGGCGTCGCAGGTACGGCGAATAGTCTCGGGCGGTCATGGCGATTTGAGTTGGAGCAACCAGGCGTATCAGAAGCGCGCGGCCGGGGTGTCCCGGCCGCGGCGAGTGGGGGGCCGGCGCAGGGCGGCGGCCAGGCAAGGGTTACGAGCGCTCGTTCCAGCTATCGGCGTGGATGATGTTGCCGTCCTTGTACGACCACGTGATCTTCTCGTAGCGCAGCTCGACTTCTTCCAGGTGGTTGTGCTTCTCGTACGCCGGATTCTTGATGTCCAGCATCTTCGGCGTGACGCCGACCACCTTCACGTTGTCCAGCTTGGTGTTGAAGTACTCCTTCTCCTTGCCGGCGTCGTCGATCTTGTACCACTTGATCTCGATCGATTTCAGCGTCTGGCCGCTGGTGACCGCCTTGTACAGATAGGGCGTCGAGGCATCGGTCTCCTTGGTAAAGGTGATCGGCTTGTGCACCCGGGTGCCGGTCAGCTTGCCGGTGTTCGAGTCTGTCGGAATATTGACGGCATGGTCGAACGCCACGACCTCGACGCTGCCTTCGCGGCCCGAAACGGTGACCGAACCCTTGATGTCGGCACCGCCATCGTCCTTGATCCACATGTATGCGGGAATTGCCATGGACTAACTCCTTTCACTGGAATGAACAGGCCGGATGGCCCGAGGTTGCCTGAGCACCGCGACCTGTGTCGCGGCAATCTGGGACAAGCGTGATCTCGACGCGGCGATTGACGGCGCGCCCGGCGTCGGTAGTGTTCGAAGCTTTCGGGCGGGTGTCGCCATAGCCCTGGATCGCGAAGTGCGTGACGGGCAGTCCGGCCGCATCGGCCAGCCAGTCGCGTACCGACGTGGCGCGCGCCTCGGAAAGCTTCAGGTTGGTGGCGGCGTGTCCCGTCGAGTCGGTGTGTCCGGCTACCAGCACGCGCTTGTCCGGGTGGGCCTTGATCATGTCGAGAGCGGCGATCAGCACGCGGTTGGACCCTGGTTCAAGCACCGCACTGCCACTGCGGAACAGCGACAGGCTGTCCAGTTCGACCGTGGGTGGTGGCGGCGCGGGCGGCTGGTAGGAGGCGATCAGGCCATCCACCGGCTCGCGCAGCGCTTTGCCCCGGTAGAAGCCCAGCCCGAGCCGGGGCGGCACGCCGTTGCGTTGATAGCGCTCCAGCTCGTCCCGGTCGCGCTTGAGTGCCAGCAGGGCATCGCGGCGCGCCGCATCGTTGGCGGGGTCCAGAGCTTGAAAACGCGCCATGTCGCCGGTCACACGCGCCACCAAGTCCTGGTTGTGCCACGCGGAAGCTGCGGCGGCGGCGCAGAACGCCAGGGTCAGCCAGACGAAACCGTGGGCCAGCGCGTGGGGCAACACGCGCTGCACCGGTTGCAGGGCGAGACCCCGGAGCAGCGGGTCGGGCAGGGGATAGGGCGGGCGCCGGCCTTCACGGGTAGCCGGTGTCAGGCCGGTGATGCTGGCGATGTACCGCGCATAGTCCGCGTCCGGCGCCGGGGCGCCCGCGATTGCCGTCACCCCGAACGCCGCAAGCGGCAGCGGTCGGCTGGCGTTCGCTCGGTGCGGATCGTCATGCCGCAACGTCGGCGTCAGGACCGTATCGGCCCAACGCACCAGTGCATCGAGTCGCGCCGCGCGGTGCATGCGTCGCGGCCGATCGGCGGGCACGCTGATGCCAGCGTACTGGGATAGCCGGATCGCCAGCGTCTCGGCGATACCGCCGTCGACAGGTACATCGCCCGAGAAGCCGAACCAGGGGGAATCGTCCGGCGGGCCGTTAGCTTCCTCGGCGTAGACGGCTACGCACACCGGCAGGGAGTACCCGAGCGCGCGGCTGGCGGCGCCGACCGACGCCCGCCAGTTACGCAGCGACACCGTCAGCGTGGAGGCATCGCGCGCCGCGTCGGCTGCGACCAGGCAGGCCATGGCATCGGGCCCCTGCCCATTGCGCCAGCGTTTCAAGGCATCGGCGATGTGCGGCAGCCGACTCGGATCGTCCACGCGCACCCAGATCGCGGCGTCGGTGATCTTCACGAGTGCGTTGCCGAAGACAGACGACTGAACATCGCGCGTCATGCCGGCGGTGAGCACAAGCGGCGTGTTGCGGCGGATATCGCCAGGCAGCGTCTCCAGCGAGGCGTCGATCGCGCTCAGCACGGCCTGCGCGGCACGACGGCGCGCGCGCTGGCGCCGAGTGGCGAGGGCGATGGCTGCGATGGCGAGCGTCACCGTCACGCCAGCGATCATCAAGTTCCAGGCGGTGCTCCATGGCGAACTCAGCGCCAGCCAGGCCAGCGCGAGCGTCGCTATCCAGCCAAACTGCGTGCGGTAGGGGTAGCCGGTCACGAATGCCTCAGCCGGCCAGTTGCGCGATCGAAGCTGTCAGCCATCGATCCAGCAGAAAATAGACGGCCCCCGCGCCGGCCACGGCCAAGCCCACCCAAGCGATGGGGGGCATGTGGCGAACGCCGCGCGTCTTGCCGGCGGTGACGATAATGGGCCCTTCGTCCCAGCGAACGCCCGCCCGCACCAGACGTTCGTCGATGGCGCGCATCAGCGCCTCGCGGGCGCCGGCGCCTTCGAGCGCGAACTTGCCCTGGAAGCCAAGTCCCAGGACGGTGTGGAAGACCATCAGCAGCGGCACGACCGATTCAGGCTCGGTGAGCCGTCGCTCCATGCGCGCGATCAACTCCTCGCCGGCGTTATGGCTCTGGAACTCCTTGACCTGCAGCGGCTCGCGTTCCCACGCGCTACGGTGGGGCTCGTCCAGATTGCGCAGCGCCACTTCGTCGAACAACGCGCATTGTGCATAGATTGCGTCCTGGACGACTGGCGGTGGGTGGCCGGCTGCGGTCAACTCCTCGCGCAGCCGGTTGACGTGCGTCAGGCAGGTCGCGCGAAACGATTCGAAGGTGTCAGCCGGTCTGGCGGCATCGTTCAATTCGGTGACGGTCAGCGCGGTATCGCGTAGCGCCAGCGGGCAGGTCGGGGCAAGGGTGGTCATGCGGGCAACACGGCGAAGAGTTCGAGCGAGACGTCCGGGATCGATGCCGGCACATAGAACTGGCAGGCCCGCGCGTCGAGCATCCGTCGGAAGGCAGGATGGGAGCCGTCCAGCGCGAAGTACTGGTTCTCCAGGCGAACCGGGATGGCGGCGGGCAAGCGGGACAAGGTGCGCAGCGGGATGCCCGGCAGCGCCGAATTGACAATCTGTTCCACCTCGTCAGGTGCACCGGCCTTGCACAGCCGTGGCAATTGCTCCAGCAACGCGTGCGCGGGCAAGCCGGACTGGACGGAGAGGTAATACTCGGCGCCTTCGACAAGCCGTTCGTCCTGGATCGTGCCGACCCAGATGGTCGGCCGCGCCTGCTCCAGCGCAACAGGCACCACGCGGGACGGGATCACCGTGTCGAGCAGTGTCCGGACCAGCGACTCAAGTTCGGCAAAGACGGGTTCCGGAGTGTGGTGAGCGTAGGCCGGGATGGCTTGCAGCGTTTCTGTCGTAGAAAATGTAAGCAGCGCACCGGCCAGGCGGGCCAGCACGTGATAAAGGCGCTCCGGAGGCTGCTGGGGCGCTGCGCACAGCCGCGCCAGTTCGGGCCAGTGGCTGTTGACGCTGTGCAGGAGCCAGAACAGGGCGACGTCGGCCACGGCGAAGTCTGCGATCTGATCCGAGCGTTCGCGCCGGCGTACCGCCAGGCCGCGGCTTTTCGCGGATAGGATTTCGGCCAGGCGCTGCATGCGCTCGGTAAGGCGATCGCTGGCTGACAGGAAGAGACAGGGCGGCACGAACGTCGCGTCGAGCTCAAAGCGATGCTGCGGTGTGCGGACCAGTCGAAGAATCGGGCAGGTAACATAATCGCTGTGTGCCTCGAAATCAAAAAGCAGCGACAGCGCGTGGCGCTCGACGCTGATTTCCTCGTTGCCCTCGCCATGCAGATCGGCCACGGCAAGGTACTCGCGTACGAATCGGCGGGGCCGCGCGGGGCGTTCGCCGGCCTCGATGCAGTTGCCGCCCTGCGCGTCCATCAGCGGCAGCCCGATCAGCACCGTCACGCTGTCCAGGTGGGCCGGCACATCGCCAAGATCGCGCGCCGCCGGCGTCCAGTCGGCCGTTTCCGTATCGACCAGGGTGCCGTCGGGCAGCCGCGCCGTCACCGCGGCAAGGACGAGACGATGGATCGACAGCGCCTGCGTATCGGGCACCACACGCACCACGCCCCAGGGATCGGGGCAAGCAATGCGGGCGCCAAGCTCGTCGGCGTGGCGTTCCCAAAGGGCCTGTTGCTGGAAGTGCTGCGGGGTCATGAAAATGCCCTGTGCCCACAGCGGTCTCGATATCTTCATGGTGATCCAAAGCCGCGCCGAAACGCGCGAAGTCATGGCGAACGCAAGGAGGGGGCACCGCGCGGGGCATTCTCACCCGCGCGGTGCCGATGAACCGGCGCCGCCTAGTTCTTGGCCTTGGGCATCTGGGATACCAGCGACAGGTTGATGTCCATCCCTTCGATCTGGAAGTGCGGCACGATGAAGAGCTTGACGCGGAAGAAGCCCGGGTTGTCGTCGATGTCCTCGACGATCACCTTCGCCTCGCGCAGTGGGTGCGAAGCCTGGAGTTCGTCGCCGGGATCGGTCATCTCGGTCACCAGCGTCTTGATCCAGGTGTTCAGCTCCAGCTCCAGCACGCGGCGGTCCTTCGTCGTACCGATGTTCTCGCGCTGGATCAACTTCAGGTAATGCGCGATGCGCGACAGCAGGAAGATGTACGGCAGACGCGCATTCACGCGGCTGTTGGCCGTGGCTTCGCTGGTGTCGTACAGCGCCGGCTTCTGGGCCGAGTGAGCCGAGAAGAAGCACGCAAAATCGTGATTCTTGTAGTACGACAGCGGGATGAAGCCGAGATTGGCGAACTCGAACTCGCGCGTTTCCGGTATCAGCACCTCGGTCGGAATCTTGGCCTGGTTACCCGTCCCCAGGTCGTAGAGGTGAATCGGCAGGTCCTCGACCAGGCCGCCGGCTTGCGGGCCGCGAATTTGGACGCACCAGCCGTTCTTGATGAAACTACGCACCATGTTCGCGGCAAAGGCGAACGATGCGTTGGCCCACAGATAGCGCGTGTGGTCCGGCCCCTTCACCGCCTCGGTGTAGTTGAACGCTCGCACCGGCACGGTCTCGGGGCCATACGGCAGCCGCGCCAGGAAGCGGGGCAGCGTCAGTCCGATATAGCGGGCATCGTCCGAGTCACGGAAGCTCTTCCACTTCAGGTATTCGGCCCGGTCGAAGTAGTTGCCGATATCCCGGATGCTGGCCACTTCCTCCATCGAATCCTTGCCGAAGAACTTCGGCGATACGGAGCCGACGAACGGCATGTGGGCGGCGGCCGAGACCTTCGAGATATTGCGCAGCAGGGCGATGTCCTGCGGGCTGCGGTCGAACGCGTAGTTCGAGATGATGGAGCCGATCGGCTCCCCGCCGGGGGTGTCGTACTCCTGGATATAGGTGTGGAGGTACAGCCCGCTCTGAATGACCTCGGGCGTGTCGTCGAAGTCCTGGCGCAGGGCTTCCTTCGAAACATCGAGCACCTCGATCTTCACGTTCTTGCGGAAGTCCGTGCGGTCCACCAGGAACTTCAGGCCGCGCCACGCCGACTCGATTTCCTGGAACGTCTCATGGTGCATGATCGCATCGAGCTGGCGGCTGATCTGGTCGTCCAGGTGCGCGATGTGGAAGTCCAGCAGGCTCTTGTCGAGGCGGTCCACCTGTTGCGACGAATCCTGGATCATTTTCAGGAACACGCTCATCGCCTGGGTTACGCGCTCGTCGAGCGACGATTCCGCCAGGGCATCGGCACTCTGGAAGGACTCGACCGGCCGGGTGCTGGTGACCGGCGTCAGGTTGATCTTGGCGCAGAGCGACTCATAGACGCTCTGGGCCGGTGCATCCAGCACCACGGCGTCGGCTTGACCCTGGGCGGCACTCTGGGAGGACGAAGACATTTCGCGATTGGCCATTGCAGTTCACTCTTCCTGGACGAATTACTGGACGGACGGGGCGGATTCGCCAATCTGTTGCAGATCGGCGCGCAGGCGCTCGGACAGCGCCGGATCCTTGAGGATCTTTTCCAGCTCCCGGCGGAACATGGCGTTATCAAGAAGATTCGATTTGAGGTCGCGCAGCAGATTGCGCGCGGCCATCAGCGCGCGGAGTTCTGGCACGCGGCTGGCCACCATTTCGGGCTTGAAGTCGTTCATTGACTTGATGTCGAGGTCGACGGCGAGTTCCGTGCCATCGCCGGCCAGGGTGTTCTCGACGGCGATGCGCGCCTTCGGGTTGTAGTCGGAAAGCACAGCATTGAAGTTGTTCTTGTTCACGGAAACCTTCTCGCGTTCAGCCAGCGCCCGCGTGTCCTGCCCGTTGCTGTAGTCGCCCATGACCAGAAGCTTGAGCGGCAGCTCCACCTTCTTCTGCGCGCCGCCCGTATGCAGATCCAGCTTGATGTTGACGCGCGCCTTGGGCACTTCGTTCTGAAAGCTTTCCGACATATGCCTATTCCCATTTAAATAGTAATTCGACGATATTCACGTCGGATCTTGTCTCTGCAAGACGTCGACGCGGCGAAGCGTTTGGCTATTTATCAGCTTCTGTCGGCGGCCGTACATAGCCCTCGTCAGAATCTTTGCGTTCTTTTGATTTAAGTCGTTTATCCGAAATCTCAAAGTTTCCAGATGGGCGAAATCCGCGTAACGTGCGGCGCGCAGGCAATTGAGCGCAACACGTGCGATGGGTGTCGCGGTGGCTGTGGCCCACTGGAAACGGAGCAAGGACGATGGCTGGTGTGGTCGATGGACTGAAGGCGTTGGGCGAAGGGCTGCGGCGGGCGACTGCCCATCAGTCATACTTTCTTGAAGTGCTCGGCGCACCGAGCGCCGTGGCGCTGTCGGTGGTCTCCTTCGACGCCGTCGAGCGACTGGGCGAGCCCTACACGGTGACCGTCCGCGTCACCCACCCCCTGCCGCTGGACCGCCACGAGTACCTGCGCAAGGACGCCACCTTCTCGATCGATCCCGGCGATGGCTCGCCGCCGCGCCAGTTTTCCGGCTGCATCTTCCGCTTCTCCAGAACCCGCCAGACCCGCGACTTCCACGCCTACGAGCTGGAAGTCCGCCCGAAGGTGGCGCTGCTGACGCTGACCAAGGCGAGCCGCGTCTACCAGCACCAGACCGCGCCGCAAATCATCGAGTCGATCCTGCGCCGGCACGGGCTCGAAGGCAGCCAGTTCGCGTTCCGCACCCGGCGCGCCTATCCGGAGCACAAATTCCGACTCCAGTATCAGATGTCCGACTGGGACTACATCCGGCTGCTGATGGAGCAGGAGGGGCTGTACAGCTACTTCGTGCCCGGCAAGTTCGGATCCCACTTCGGCGACGTGTTCCAGGTCTGCGACGACATCGACCACTACCTCTACCAGCCCGCCCTGCGGGTGCCGTACCGGGAGACGGCCGGCCTTGAGGCCGGGGTCGAGACCGTCTTTGACATCCAGACGCATGTGCGGACCGTACCCGAATCGATCCGGGTGGCCGACTACAACCCGGAAAGCGCCTACGAACGCCTTGCTGCCGAGGCCAATGTCGCCCGCAAGGAGAAGGCCAACTACGGCCAGTCCTACCTCTACGGCACCCACCACCTGGATGCGGCCAGCGCCACCTGGGAGGCGCAGCTTCGGCACGAGGCGGCGCTGGCCGGGCAGATCGTCTACACGGGGCAGAGCAACGTCATCGGACTGTGTCCGGCACGGATCCTGCGGCTGGACACGGCGCTCGACGACGCGCCGAACGGGCAGGTCATCACCGAGGTCGTCCATTCCGGGGCGCGCGACGAGGCCTATCGCAATACCTTCAAGGCGATCCCGTCGGACCGCCGCTTCCGCCTGCCGATCGACGAAGGCCAATGGCCGCGAATCGCCGGCACGCTGAGCGGACGGGTGACGTCGCCCGGCGACTACCAGTACGCCTACCTGACGCAGCAGGGCCTGTACGTGGTGCGCCTGGACCTGGACTTCGACGACTGGCCCAAGGGCAGCGAAAGCGTGCCGCTGCGGCTGGCCAAGCCGTTCGCGGGCGCGCGGCAGACCGGCTTCCACTTCCCGCTGATTGACGGCACCGAGGTCGCGGTGGCGTTCCGGGACGGCGATCCGAACAAGCCCTACATCGCGCACGCCCACCACCACAGCGAGCACGAGGACCTGATCACGAACCAGGACCGCTGGCTGTCGCGCAACGTCATCCGGACGCAAAGCAACAACAAGCTGCGATTCGAGGACTGGGAGGGCGAGGAAGGCGTCAAGCTGTCGACCGATTACGGCGGCAAGAGCCAGTTGAATTTGGGCTATCTGGTCGACGGACAGAGGAAGAAGCGCGGGGAAGGGTTCGAGCTGCGGACGTCGGGGTGGGGGGCGATTCGGGGTGGGAGGGGGGTGTTTATTTCTGCGGAGGACCGGCAGAGTGCGCGCGGCCAGCAGCTCGACATGCAGGAAGCCGAAGACAGCTTCAGGCAGGCGATGGACTTGCTCCGCTCGCTGAACGACTCGGCTGACGCGGCGAAGGCCTGGCTAGCAGAGGTCGACCAGCAACGCACGCTCATCGAACAGCGCTTGTTGGGATTGAAGAAGCCGGTACTGGTCGCCAGCGCACCGGAAGGCATTGGAATCGCCAGCGGAAAGGACGTGCAGATTGCCGCCCGCCAGCAGATCTTTGCGACGGCCGGCGGAGGGCTCGATGTCGGCGTGGCCAAGCGCATCACGGCGGCGGCGGGAGAGGCCATATCACTGTTTGCTGCCAAGCTTGGCATTCGCATCTTCGCTGCAAAGGGCAAGGTACAGGTACAGGCCCAGAGCGATGATCTCGAGCTGATGGCATACAACAACGTCGTGATCAGTTCATCGGCCGGGCAGGTCACGATCACCGCGGCCGATGGCATCACGCTCGGCGATGGGTCGGGCGCCTATCTGAGGATCGCGAAGGGGTCGGTCGAGTTGGCCAGTCCTAACGGGAGGATCCAGGCCAAGGGGCATTTCAATGTAGAAGGCCCGGCTGGTGGAAGTTTCGCCTTTCCGAGCTGGACCAATGTGGCGGTCAAAGAGGGGCGCGGCGCGATGGGTTTCAGCTTCTCCGAATAGCGCATCATGACCCAGACTCCACCGAACCCAGACGCGACCCGCGTCCGGCAACTCGCCTTTGCTTTCCCTTTCTGCCGCAAAGGCGATGGGCAGGCCGCGGGCCGGAACTTCACCAGCGAGCACGACTTCCACACCCTGCTCAAAAAGGAGCCGTCGGGCTGCTTTGCCGTCGGCCCGAAAGGCATGTGGCATGGCGGCATCCACGTGTCCGAGTCGGGTGCAGGGGCGTCACTGGATCTCCTCCACGGGGTGCGCTGCATGGCCGATGGCGAGGTGGTGGCCTTCCGGATCAATCGCGCCTATCTCGTCAGTCAGGTGGCAGCGCAGGACGGCAAGCCCGAGCGCGAGGCGCGCTACAGCACAGGCTTCGTCCTTGTGCGCCATGCCATGGAGTTTCCGAAGGGCAATCGGCTGACGTTCTTCAGCCTGTACATGCATCTGCAGGACCTGGCGGGGTACGACAGCGATCCGAAGCTGCCCAGGCCGGGCTACTGGCGGCCCGACTTCAAGGTCACGCCGTTTGCCAGCGACAGGCCAACCGGCCGGCCGCGGGCCGGCGCTCCGGATCAGGTGGGCCTGCGGGTGCGGGCTACCCAGTTGCGCGGTACGCCCCTGTGCCTGCTGCCGCATGGCGCGCGGATCCGCATCGGCAAGCGGCAAGGCCACTGGGGCCAGATCGAGGATACGCACGGCGCCCAACTGATTCCTGCCTCTGTCGGAGGCCGTATCGCGCCGGCCGGGGCGGTTGGCGGGTGGGTATTCCTGGGCGAAGAGCGCGGTCATCGGGTGATCGAGGAAGTGATGCCCGAGGCGCAGCTTGACCGCGTGGTGACGCCTGCCACGCCGATCCCGATCCGGGCCGGCGAGCTGGTCGGCCACCTGGGGCGCTACGACCCGCTGCGCCAGCCGGCAGAGCACCGCATGGTCCATCTCGAGGTGTTCTGCGATGACAGGGTCCAGTCGTTCCTCGAGAAAAGCCGTGCCTGGGTGGAGAGCCACGGGCACAAGGCCGGGGAATGGAAGAAGCTGGGACTGTCGAGCGAGCCCACGCTGCTGCGGGTGGACCAGAACACCCGGCTATACCGGCAGCCGTTCAGGGCGGGCGCCGAGTCGCCCCGGACAGACGTCATCCAGACCCATTCGTTTGCGGAGCTCGAGCGCATCCCCGACAACAAGCGGATGGAGACCGAGCCGGTCGAAGGCGGCAAGCAGCCGTGGTGGCGGATCCGCAGCGTCGACTTCATGGGCCGCGGCATCGAAGGCTGGGTAAGGCAGCGGGACTTCGCCGGTGGGCGTGTCACGCCGGAATTCGCCCAGACCTGGCCGGATTTCGATGCCACGCTGAAAGCGCCGCATGACGCGGCGCACACGATATTCGCAAGCGCGACGGCCTACGTCGACTACGCCATGGGCGCTGACGTCGTGTCCCCTGGGGCGGTGGACAAGCTCAGTCCGCTGATGGTGAAAGTGCACCGCGCCATCTACCCCAAAGGCGACGGCAGCCGGGCGGCGGACGAACTATGCGCAACCATGGACGACCCGTCGCGGGCGTTCCGGTCGTCCCGGCTGATCATCCGGCATGAAAGCGAATGGGCCAATCCCGGCAAATGGCAGGCGCTGCTGAAAGCGATCGAGCAGCGCACCGGTCCGCAACCGGAACACGACGAGGAACAGCGGCGGATCGGGAAACTGGCATGGTGGGATGAGGTAAAGGCTGGCGTGAGCGACCTGCCCGGGCCAAACGTGTTCCATATCCATCCGATTGGGTTGGTGGGGAATTTTCACAAGACGCTGATCTGTAAGGCCTGCGGTGCCGATATCGCGCTAACGAATGAGTTTCTCAGCAAGATCGCGCCAGGTGCCCACGATGGTGTCATACAAGAGTTGATCATCGCTTCGCGGGGTAT
Organism: Cupriavidus pauculus; assembly: GCF_003854935.1. Lineage (NCBI taxonomy): Bacteria > Pseudomonadati > Pseudomonadota > Betaproteobacteria > Burkholderiales > Burkholderiaceae > Cupriavidus > Cupriavidus pauculus. The sequence goes on along the minus strand of NZ_CP033969.1, from coordinate 3,113,549 downwards.
TTTTGCGAACTATGGGTTGAATAGTTGTCGACAGGTGACGCATTTTCTTGGGCAGGCAAAACATGAAACCCAAGGATTTAGACTCTTTAGAGAGTCACTGCTTTATCGGAATCGCACAGCTGAAGCTTTGTATCAACTGGCGCGCAGCGCGATTGAGGCAGGGTTCAAAAGAAAAGGACTTAGCTTCTCAAGTCAAGAGGAAAAGATATCTTGGGTGCAAGAAAATCTCGTTGCTAACGAGGAAGGCTACGCCGATCACTGTTTCGGATCGGATGAGCAACCTGGAAAAGATTTCAGAGGGCGTGGCCTCTTGCATTTGACGCACTACGAGAATTACAAGCGCTGCGGTCGGGATATTGGCTATCCGATAGATGAGAGCCCAGAGTTGGTCGAGAAAGATGGCGCGGTAATCGTGGAGTCAGGCTTGTGGTTCTGGAAATATCGGCGAATTGGGCGAGTTGCGGATAATCCGATGATTTCGGGTGACGTGGCCGTAAAGGACGTAACTCGGAGAATCAATCCGGGGTATGCTGGATTGGCGGAGCGTCAGCGCTTCAAGCGGGAAATCTCGTTGGTTTTTCGTGAGCAGTATTCCTCCTCGAGGTGTGAGGATGACTAATCTACCCCTAAGGTTCACCCTTGCCCTGCCTTTGAAATTCGGATCTTTGCGAGATAGGAGTGAAGTTTATGTTGCGGCAGATGCTTGCAGTTCTTATCGGAATGTTAGTGGCGTATGGCGCCAGCGCTCAGGGCGTCTGCGAGGCTTTGCCGGGAAAGCAAGTTTATCCGCTGCTAAAAATGCAGGGCGGGACTGTTTGTTTTGTTGTCGAATCGGTCGAATTGGGAGAGCTCGAGCACATCACCTTATATTTTCGGGCTAGCGGCAGGAAAGATTTCATGAAGGGGCCGGGACTGATGCACGACTCGACACCTGGGAAGATAGAGAGCGCATTTGCGGCGAGGCTTGGCGGTCGAGAGAGTTTATTCGTCGTCTACTCCTTGGAGGTACGGGCTTCGCTGGTCGAGCCGAACTCTTCTGGTCATTTTTATATGGTAGATGTTTTCAGTCATTCAGAAGGTGATTTGTCTCGTGATAATCGCGCTTCGCACTGGTTTGGATCGGGATACTCGTTTATCGACGATGGGGGGAAGCATGCGTATAGGTTTCCATATGTCACTAAGGCGCGCGTGCTCGCAGCTTTGAGGTCGCCTTTCGCCCGGCTGATGCTTGAGCCGGCCAGGATTTCAGTGGCAGTGAAGAGAAAGAATTATCTATTCGATAGTCCGTATATCAACAGCAGGACTGATGGCTATCTCAATAAAGGCGATCGGGCGGAAGTTGTCGATGTAACGGGTGGCTGGTGCAAGATCCAGTACGCCGGGCAAGCGGTGGGCACTGAAAGGTGGCTGCCTTGCAAGGAATTGCTCTCATTAGAGAAGAAGTGATTTATTAGGTCTTACTTGGCCTAGTTGAACGATTTGGTCATTTTTAGCTTCTTCTCCCATTGCACACGTTAGATGCCTGTCAACTTTGAACGCATTCCTCCGCGAGTCGCGGTGCCGCCCCCGCCACGAGCTTCCGTTGCGCTCTGGGCGGGGTTGTTCTTCATCATCACGTGCTCGGGCGCCGGGCTAGCAACGGTGCTGTGGGCAGATAGCGGGCGGGATAGCACGCTTTGGTTTTGGTACTGCGCTGTAATTTTCCCCATGTTGGTTTGGGGCCTTGTGCTTTGCATATACCGCGGTCTCATCCATGCAAGACGCGCGGAAGCCATGGCAATCAATCGTGTTAGCGAAAAGCTTGAGCAGGCCCAACACCAGCAAGCCAGTTTGCCGTTACACGTGATGGGGTATGCCTGGTGCCTTCCTTTAGCAGGCGACGTTAGCGCCGAGCGTGTGCTCAGTGGCAACATCAAGATGTCTGCGCGAACCAGCGCTGCATATCCCGACATTGAAGTCAGGGCGCACTGGTTCGATGTTCCGGGGCGCCGCTTTTACTCGGGCAATGTACTGCTGGAGCACGAGCGTCATCAGGCCCTATGCAGATGGCTGGTTCCCCAACTAGTGGGTCGAGTACGCAGCGGTCTCGCCGAGTTGCCCGCACGCACGACTTTGAACGTGGATGTCTACGTGCATCCGTTGGTGGATCCGACCGAGGTTGCGGCACAGGTTGAAGATTTGATCCTGGCTGAGGCGCCGCACCTTCAGGTCGGCGTACGCACAAGCGCCCAAAACGCGTCGCTGTTTCTGGTGGATGCGTGGCATGACCAGTCCAAGCCGCAACATGCACGCTTGCTCGTATCCCTTCAGATGCAGAGGGCGATCAGCCATGTCTTACCGGATGGCGCCGTAGAGGCCGCTGTCGCAATACTGGTTGCTCATCCCGACAATTTAACCAAGCGCGCCGCGCCATTGCACCTCCACCGCCCCAGCAAAGGCGGTGTCGATCATCATCAGGAAGTGCTCGATCTAGCCTTGCGATGGAGCGGCGTCACGGCCGCGCAGGTGCAAACAATCTGGGGTGACAACGTGCCGACCGAAATTATCCGCCCGATTCCACCCGTGGCTGAGGCGACGCCGCGCACGGATTGGGTAGACGTAAAGACAACCGTGGGCGACTGCGGTATGGCCGGGTCCTGGCTCGCAGTGGCACTGGCGCTGGATCATGCGCGCCAGAGTGGCAATCCGCAGCTCGTCGTTTCTCGGTCGGCCACTGAACTCATTGCTATTGGATGCGGAGTATGAAGGAAATGCAGACCAAAACCCCGGTCGCGTTCTGGTTCGGTGCTGCGATCGTTATCATCTTTGCGGGCTTGATCGGTGCCGCGGTCTTGAAGGGGCCGCAGATTGGCTGGACCGGCGACAAGCTACTGGCCATAGCGCTCGGCCTGCTGGCTCTCGGGTTGTTACTGTTGATATTTGTCCGGTTCTTCGAAGCAATTCTGCTCAAGATTGCCGCGATGAGAGCCGTGCAATGGGTGTTCAATTACGACAGGCGTCATGCGACGGTTGGGGTTGCAGGTTCATCCAGCGAATCGGCGCCGCAAGCGGACGAGCGAGCCCGGGCGCTTCGCGATGCACTATTGCAATCCGGTGGCATTGGTGGAAAGGACCGACCATGGTTGCTTCTGACTGGCGATAACGACCTCATCCGCCGCCTTGAGCCGGAGGCCGTGGAAGCAGGGTGGAGCATTACCGCGGATACCGTCCTGCTTTATAGCAACGCAGCAAACCTTCACTTCAACAAAGATTGGCTTCGGAGAATCTACAGGCTGCGACGCGGCCGCCCGGTTGACGCGGTCGTTCTGGTGATGGATTCGGCTGCGGACCTGAGGGAGCGGCATCGTTCTGAGAATCACGGGGTTCAGCTCTCGCATATTTGCGATTCCCTGCGATGGGCGGCCCCCGTCTATGTGCTAGACGTCGCGCGCGGGATGCAACAGGACGCTGGCAATACGCCTGTCATCGCGTGCGAGCTGCAGCCGAGAGCGGATGCGGAATCTATCCGGATGCAGCTCTTGAAGTTGCGGGATGAAGCCGCGATTCGGAGTGTTTCCTGCTTGCCGCAGGACGTCTTTGCGCAGTACCTCGGACGACTCTCAAAGCAACTGGATGTTCGCAGCCAGCCGCTCACAGACTGGCTGGGGCGAACCCTTGCTGTGCCACGCCGCTCGGTGGAGGCGGTGCTGTTTGCTCCCGCCGGGGCGGCAGACGCGAGCACGGGCGCTGACCGGCCGATCTGGCGGTATGTGGGCGAAAGTGCGAAACGCGCGCGCGGAGTCCTCACTCTGCGGCATCCCTATGTGGTGCTCGGCATTGTCATTTCGACGTGCGCCACCGTCTGGACCACCGCCATGCTCCTCGCCGCCGTCCAGAACCACCACGACCTCCGCACCGCCCGCCAGGCGGTGCAAGCCCTCCACACCGCGAAAGCCAACCCCGAAACCCGCCTCCAGGCCCTCGACACTCTCCAGCAACACATCCAGCGCTACGAACACCGCCTGCAGCACTCGGCCCCTCTGTTCACCCGTTTCGGCATGAACCGCGACGCCGAGGCGCTGACCGCGCTCTGGAAACCCTACGCGGCCGCCAGCCATGCCGTGCTGGTCACGCCCGTGGTGCAGGACATGGAGGCGACGCTGGTCGATCTGTCGCAGTTGCAGGTCCGGGGCCTGACCGATGAAACCAGCCGCTGGGCGCTCGATGGCCGGGATACCCTGAAGGCCTACCTGATGCTGGCCCATCCCGAGCGGGTCGAGCCCGACTTCCTCGCCCAGCAGCTTGCCCGGCACTGGTCCACCGAAGCCCGGATCACGCCGGGCCGGAAGCAGGATCTGGCCGAGCGCTTGGCCCGGTTCTATGCCGATCATCTGCGGGCCCATCCCGACTGGCGGGTCACGCCGCGCGCGGAACTGGTGGCCGGGGCGCGCCAAACGTTGCTGGCGGTAATCGGTGAGCGCAACGCGGTGGATACGATCTATCAGACGATTCTCGAAGGCGCCGGGCGCAAGTATCCCAACCTGACCCTGGCCGCGCTCGCCGCGGGCACCGATACCCGGGGCCTCGTGCGCGCCACCGGCGCCGTGCCGGGTGTGTTCACGCGGCAGGGCTACGAGGGCTACGTCGAGGCGGCGATCGAGAAAGCCACCCGCAGCCAGGACGTCGCCCATGACTGGGTGCTGACCGACGGTCAGGCGGAGGCCGCGCCATCGTCGACGCAACCGGCCCGATCTGACACTTCGGCCGATGCCTTGCGCGACGCCCTCGCGCAGCGCTACTTCGCCGACTATGCCGAGCATTGGCAGCAGTTCATGAACGGGTTGCAGTGGGAGCCGGCCACCACGCTGCCGGGCGTGGTCGACCAGCTCAAGCTGCTGGCCGACGCGCGCCAGTCGCCGGTGATCGCGCTGATGAAGTCGCTCGCGTACCAGGGCGGCGCCGGGGCGCGCAAGGATTCGCTATCGGACACGCTGGTCGCCAAGGCCCAGGGCATCCTGGGCCGCAAGGACGAGGCGCCGGAAGCCGTCCGCCCTGACCCCGCCGGCCCGCTCGGCGCGGCCTTCGGGCCGGTGCTGCGGCTGGCCGGGCAGCCGTCTACCGGCAACACCGGCGGCAGCGAACTGAGCCTGCAGCGCTATCTGGATCGCGTCACGGCCGTGCGACTGCGCCTGCAGCAGATGACCCAGAGCGCCGACGCCAACGCCTTGGCGCGCCAGATGGCGCAGTCGCTGTTCCAGGGCAAGGGGTCCGATCTGGCCGACACGCAGGCGTACGCGCGGCTCATGGCGGCCAGTCTCGGCGCTGAATGGGCCGGCATGGGTGAGGCGCTGTTCGTGCGCCCGGTCGTGCAGGCCGAGCAGTCAGTGCTGCAGCCCGCGCAGGCCAGCCTGAACGAGGCGTGGCGCCGATCGATCGCGCTGCCGTGGCAACGCGCGTTTGCCGGCCGCTATCCGTTCGCGGCGACCGCCAACGACGCCTCGCTGCCCGAGCTGGCCCGCTACATCCGGCCGCAAAGTGGCCTGATCAACACGTTCCTGCTGGCCGAACTGGCCGGCGTGCTGGCGTTGCAGGGTGACCAGTGGGTGCCGGTGGGCAGCGGCACGGGGCTGACGTTCGACCCGGCGTTCCTGAAGTCGATCAATACGCTGCAGCGCATCGGCGCCCATCTGCTGGTACAGGGCGAACCGAGGTACCAGTTCGAACTGCGCCCGATCCCGACGCCGGGCCTGACCGACACCCGGCTGACCCTGGATCGCCAGACGCTGCATTACTACAACCAGCGCGAGACGTGGCAGGCGATGTCGTGGCCGGTGGCCAACCTGCAGGAGCCGCGCACGCTGCTGCAATGGCAGACCGAGCGTGCTGGCACGAACAAGACGCTGGAGATCGAGGGCGTCTGGGCGTGGGTGCGGATGCTGGAACACGCACGGGTGACGCCGATCGACAGCGCCACGGTGCAGCTGACCTTCCATGCGCGACCCGACACCGGCGACTCCAGCCCGGGCATGGCAAAGCCCAAGCCCGAAACCGCGGAGCCCCCCGACAGCGCCGCCAGCCTGCTCCCGCGCGCCGAGCGCGTCGCCGCACCGGCCACGCTTGTCCATCCGATCCACTACCAGATGCGCACGGCCGTCGGCCGGGGCCCGCTGGAAGCGCTGGAACTGCGCGATTTGCGTCTGCCGGAGCGGATCTTTGTGGATCGGGCGGCGCCGACCAGCCCGGCCCGGGCCTTCTATCCCATCTCGATGTAGCCGCCATGTTCAAACATCTTCTGGACGCCCTGTTCGGCACCCGCGCGCCGTCCGACCTCGCCCGTGCCACGCAGGCGAGCCTGGAACCCTGGCTGCAGCCGATCCGGCCCGATTGCCCGGTGGGCGACGACCCCGGGTACGACGACGACTTCCTCGCCATCAAGGAGGAAGTGGCCAAGCTGTCCGATATCGATGACAACCTCATCGTCGAACTGGCCGAGCGGCTGCTCAAGTCGGCGGCCAAGGACGTGCGACTGGCGGTGTACTACGCATATGGCCGGATGCGTCGCGATGGGGCCGAAGGCGTGGCCGCGGCGTTCGAGCTGCTGTCGGCGCTGATCGATCGCTTTGGCGACCAGTTGCTGCCCGCGCGCGCCGAGAGCCGGCGGGCGGCGCTGGAATGGCTGGCCGGGACGACGTTCACCGACCGGCTCGACCGCGTGCCGGGCCTGGTCGATGCCCGCCTGGAGCGCACGCTGTCGGCGCTGGCACTGATTCAGGAACACACCGCGCAATGGCCCGAGGCCGGCCGCCCCGCGCTGGAGCCGCTGTTCCGGCGCTTCGAGGGCAGGGTGGAATCGCCGGCCGCGAGCGATGCCGACCGGCCGAGCGAACCAGCACGCACCACCGCCGTGGCGCCGCCGCTGGCGGCGGGCGACGTGGCGTCCACGCGCGACCTGCTCGACCGCGCGCGCCAGATGGCCGGCTTTCTGCGCGAGCAGCCCGACGGCTACCTCGCCGCCTGTCGGCTGATGCGCTGCGTTCGATGGGACACGCTGACCGAGCCGCCGCCGCACGAGGCGGGCGGCAAGACCCGCCTGATCGGACCGCGCGCCGAGCTGCGCGCGCACATGAAGCGCCTGGTCCTGCAGAAGCAATGGCCGGAACTGCTCGACCGCGTGGAGCAGGCGTTCGCGGAGGGCGCCAACCATTTCTGGCTCGACCTCCAGTACTACGCCTTCACCGCGCAGGATGCGTCGGCCGGCGCCAGCGCCCGCAGCCGCGACCTGCTGGCCACCGACTGCGCGCTGATGCTGGCGCGCCTGCCGGGCGTCGAACAGTTGCTGTTTGCCGATGGCACGCCGTTCGCCGACGACACCACGCTCGAATGGATCGCCCGCCATGCCACGGTGCGCGACATCGAGCGGGGCGATCCGGTGGCGCCGGTCGCGCTCGATTCGGCCAGCATGGACTGGGCCGAAACCGAGGCGCAGGCGGCGGACCTGGCCGCCCAGCAGAGCCTCGATGCCGCACTGGCGTGGTTGCAGGACCTGCCCGCCCGCGATGGCGAGCGTGACCGCTTCATGCGGCAACTCGTGATGGCCCGCGTGGCCGAGCGCGCCGAACGGGCCGATACCGCGCTGCACCTGCTGACCGCGCTGGACCAGCGCGGCGGCCAGTTCCGGCTGGCTGCGTGGGAGCCGGCGCTGGCCTTCGAAGTCAAGCAGCAACTGCTTCGCCTGCTGAAGTCCCGCATGACCCGCAAGGACGCCGACAAGCCCGCGCTGGCGCAGCGGATCGACACGCGGGGAACTGACCGCGATCGACCCGGCCCGCGCCGTGGCGCTCGCCTGACCGCCGCACCGCCCATCTGCCATGAGCCAATTCACCCAAGACAACGACATCCTTCGCTACTACGAAGCCGAAATGCGCTACCTGCGCGAGGCGGGCAAGGAGTTTGCCCAGGCCTTCCCGGACCGCGCGCGCATGCTCAACATCGACCGGATCGGCGAGCGCGATCCCCACGTGGAGCGATTGTTCGAGGGCTTCGCGTTCCTGATGGGCCGGCTGCGGCACAAGCTGGACGACGAACTGCCGGAGCTGACCGAGGGGCTGGTCAGCATGCTGTGGCCGCACTACCTGCGCATGATCCCGTCGCTGTCGATCCTGGAGATGATCCCGGCGGCCGGCACGCTGCAGCGGCACGAGACGCTGCCGGCCGGGCTGGAAGTCGTGTCCGATCCCGTGCCGCTGGACGCCCACGGCGGCCCGGCCGACACCGTGTCGTGCACGTACCGCACGACCCAGCCCGTCGATCTCTACCCGCTGCGCATGGCCGAGGCCGGCACCTATGCGCGCGAGGATGGCCGCTCGGTGATCCGCCTGCGGCTGGCCCTGCAGGTCCAGTCGCGGCGGGAGCAGCGCGACGTGCCGCGCCTGCGGATGTACCTGCATGCCGACCGGCCCGTGGCGCTGGCGCTTCATGCCGCGCTGACCGCGCCGCCGCTGGCCGTGCAGGTGCGCATGCCGGGGCATCCGTCCGACCGGCCGGGCGCGCCCCAGCCGATGCCGGGGCTGCGGCTGGAGCCGGTGGGCTTTGGCCCCGCCGAGCGGCTCTGGCCCAAGGCCGACAACGCGTTCGGCGGCTACCAGTTGCTGCTCGAATACTTCACGTTCCCCGAGAAGTTCATGTTCATCGACCTCGTCGGCCTCGACCTGGACGCCGTGCCCGACGACAGCGCCTTCGTCGACATCGAGATCGTGCTGGCGAAGCCGTTTCCGGACGACATGCGGTTCACGGCCGACAATATCCGGCTCTACTGCACGCCGATCATCAACCTGTTCGACCTGGAAGCCGACCCGATCACGGTCAACCAGTTCGACACCGAGTACCGCGTGCGGGCCATGGAGCACCACGGCAAGCACGTGGAGCCGTACTCGGTGGATACCGTGCGCGGCTTCGAGGCCGAGACAGGCGCGCGCTTCGAGTACGCGCCGTTCGCGGCGTTCCGGCACCGGGGCGGCATGCTGCGCCACGAGATGCCCGAGCGCTACTTCCACACGCGGATGCGGCGCGGGCCGTCGGGCCGCTTCGACACGTGGCTGGTGCTGGGCGGCCATGCCTGGGAGCACAAGGACGCGCTGCCCCGCGAGACGCTGTCGCTGTCGGTGACCGGCACCAACGGCATGCTGCCGCGCAAGGGGCTGCGCGAGGCCGGCATCACGCGGATGCGCGGCGGCTTTACCCATATCGCGGCGGTGCGCAACCTGACCGCGCCCACGCTGCCCGTCTACCCGCCGACGCGGGACCGCTTCCATTGGCGCGTGCTGTCGCATCTGGCGCCCAACTACCTGTCGCTGCTCGACGCCGAGGTGCTGCGCGGCAGCCTGGCGCTCTACGACTGGACCGACGGCGAGCTGAACCGTCGCCGGATCGACGGCATCCGGCACGTGCGCCACCGGCCGTTGCAGAAGCTGGTGCGCGGCGGCCTGCTGCGTGGCGTGGAGATCGAGGTGACGCTGGACAGCACGCGGTTTGCGGGAGAGGGCGACATCGGCCTGTTCGGCGAACTGCTGAACCGCTTCCTGTCGCTGTATGCCACCGTGAACCTGTACACGCGGCTGGTCATCGTGTCGCAGCCCAGCGGCAAGCGGCAGCAATGGCCCGACAGCAAGGGCGAGGGGGCACCGTTTTGAGCGAAGCCGATCTGCGCACAGACGACGCCGCGCCGTTGCTGGGCGCGCTGCTGGCCCACGCGCCCCGCATGCATTTCTTCCGGCTGTGCGAACTGCTGGAACTGGCCGACCCGGCGCGCGCCCCGCTGGGCACCACCGATTCGCCGGCCCACGAGCCGGTGCGGTTCCGCGCGAGCGGGCGGCTCGGGTTCCCGGGGCGCGAGATCGACACGGTGGAGATCGACGCCGACGCGCCCGCCCGGCCGCCGACGGTCCGCACCACGTTCCTGGGCCTGCATGGCGTGGACGCGCGCATGCCATCGTATTTCGTCGACGAGGTCGCGCAGCGCCGCGATGGCGCCGAGCCGCTGGCGGCGTTCCTGGACCTGTTCCACCACCGCATCGTCACGCAGTTCTATCGCGCGGGGCGCAAGTATCGCTATCCGGTGGGCTTTCGCAAGGACGGCGGCGACGAGGTGTCGCGCTACCTGCTCAGTTTCCTGGGCCTGGGCCTGGCGCCCCGGCCGGGCGGGCGCGACGTGCCCACGCAGACGCTGCTGTCGATGCTCGGGCTGGCCAGCCAGCGCACGCGCACGGCGGAGGGGCTGGCCGGCGTGCTGCAGCACGCGGTGCCGGACGCGGCGATCCGGGTGGAGGAATTCCATCCGGTCTGGATCCGCATCGACACGCCGGAGCCGATGCCGCTGGGCGAGAACTGTGTGCTGGGGCGCGGCTTCCGCGACCGGGCCAATACCGTGCGGGTGGTGATCACGCCGTCGGCGCGCGAGACGGTGCTGGACCTCGTGCCCGGCCGGCCGATGCACCGCGCGGTCATGGCGCTGCTGCGCTTCTACCTGGGCCACGAAGCCGATGCCCAGCTCGAAATGCACGTGCGCCGGCCGCTGATGCCGGCGCCGAAGCTCAACGCGCCGGACGTCCGCCTTGGCTACACGTCGCAACTGCCGGCACCGACGCCTGATGCCGACGGCCCGCCCGGGCGACTGACCCGCGTAAGGCTGGGCACATGGCGGGGCAGCATGCCGCCGGCCAGCCATCCGCATGAACCGATAGGAACCACAAGATGACGATGACAATCAGGTACGTGGCCGCCGCCGTGGGCGCGGCCCTGCTGGCCGGCTGCGGGGTAGGGCAGGCCGTCAAGGACAGCACGGTCGATGCCGCCAAATGGGCGTTCACGACGCAGGTCAAGGCCATGAATGTCGACCTGGTCAGCCGGTCTGCGCTGAACACGGACGGGCAGGGCAAGTCGCTGTCGACCGTGGTGCGGCTGTACCAGTTGAAGTCGCCGCAGGCGTTCGAGCAGATGGACTATGCCGATTTCCAGAACGACGATCTCGACCGCCTGCAGGCCGACCTGCTGGCGACGAAGGATGTCGTGCTGCGGCCGGACACGGCGGCAAGCATCAGCGAGCCGATGGACGAGGATGCCGACTACGTGGGCGTCGTCGCCTTCTTCCGGCGCGCGGACGCCCCGGCCGTCTGGAAGGTCGTGCTGCCCCGCAAGCAGTGGAAGGACACCGACCCGGTGAAGATCGTGGTGAGCGACAACGTGCTGGAGGTGATCGGCACCAAGCCTGCGCGTGTCACGTCGCCGGCACCACAACGGGGCGGCCCGCCGGCGGCCGGTTGAAGCCCGCGCACGGCAACCTTTCCTTACATCTCCGACATTGTTCTGCGTCATAGATCGTCTAGCCTTGACCCCATTGCTTCCAACAGAAAAGCCGCACGACGGTGTTGCATCGTGCGGCTGCATTTTTTACCGATGACCTGGCGAGACGTACTGCTGATCGGATTTGGCTGGATTGGGGCCTGCGTGGCCGCGGGATGGGTAGTGACGGCGGCCGTCCGGCTGCTGGAGTGAACGGCCCGCGCCTCACCTGGCCGTCTTGGCGCCCGATACCAGCACCGGATCGTTCCGATAGACGTCCGGGAACATCTTCTTCAGGTTGCCGATCTTCGGCAGGTCGTTGAAGACGATGTACATGTCGTTGGGGTTCCGCGTCAGATAGTCCTGGTGATAGCTTTCGGCCGCATAGAACGGCTTGCCGGGCTCCACGCGCGTGACGATTGGCGACGTATACGCCTTGGCCGCGCCAAGCTGGGCGATGTAGGCGTCGGCGATGCGCTTCTGCTCGGCCGTCAGCGGAAAGATTGCCGAACGATACTGCGTGCCGTGGTCCGGGCCCTGGTAGTTGAGCTGGGTCGGATTGTGCGCCACCGAGAAGAAAATCTGCAGCAGCTTGCCGTAGCTGATCTGCGTGGGGTCATAGCGCACCTCGACGGACTCCGCGTGCCCCGTGCGGCCCGTGCCCACCTTTTCGTACTGCGCGGTATTGGCCGCGCCGCCGGCGTAACCGGATGTGACGAGTGTTACGCCGCGTACATGCTGGAACACCCCCTGCACCCCCCAGAAACAGCCGCCGGCAAAGATGGCCGTGGCGCTATGGCTCGCGTCGGCCTTCTCGTCGACGGTTGGCGCGGGAATGCGCACGGCGTCCTCAGCGGACAGGGCGGGCACGCGCCAGGTGGTGGCCACGGCCGCCAGCATGGCCAGGCCCATCATCTTGAGCGTGGTGGGGCGGGTCCAGCGTTGCAGCAGGGTCAAGGTGTTCGGGGTCGCTTTCATGGTTGTTTTCCTAATGTAGTCGGCGTCAAGGTGGGGCGCGGGCCTCAGCCGAACGTAAAGGCGTAGGCCTGCACGCCGGGGTCGAGGAATTCGATTGCGAAGGTGCGGTCGCGGATGTCGCCACCCTGGCGCACCAACTGGTAAAGGCGCTGGTCCGTGACGGTGCCGGTTCCGTCGGCGGCCACGTCGGTGCCGTGCGCGTCGCCCGGGGCCTGGCCGTCGATCGTCACGCGGAAGCGCACCGGCTTGCCGTCGCTGCCCGGGCCCAGCACCAGGTGCAGGTCGCGGGCGTGGAAGCGATAGACGATGCGGCCGTCCGGCTGCACCAGCGTCGCGTTCTCCTCGCCCACCTTCCACTGGCCCGCCAGGCCCCACTGGTTCAGCGCGGGCTGCGCCGGCGCCGTATAGGCGCGGCTGGCGTCCTGCCGCAGCCCGCCCGGCGAGGCAAAGTTCTCGGCCCGGCCGTAGCCGACGTAGGTCTCCGGGGACCGCACCGCGCCCGCATCGGCCGCCATCTCCACGCCCTGCATGGCGCCGGGTGCGGCCATGGCGGTCTTTTCCATCGCCGCGCCGTGGCCGGCCTCGGCCAGCAGCGCGCGGATGACGGCCTCGGACTTGTCGTACTCGCCCTCGCCGAAATGGTGGAAGCGCACGCGCCCCTGCGCATCGATGAAGTAGTGCGCCGGCCAGTAGTTGTTGCGGAACGCGCGCCAGATCGCAAAGTTGTTGTCGACTGCCACCGGATAGGTGACGCCCAGGTCCTTCGTCGCCTTGCGCACGTTGTCGAGGTTGCGCTCGAACGCGAACTCGGGCGCGTGCACGCCGATTACCACAAGGCCCTGGTCGCGGTACTTGTCGGCCCACGCCTTGACGTAGGGCAACGACCGCAGGCAGTTGATACACGAGTACGTCCAGAAATCGACCAGCACGACCTTGCCGCGCAGGCCCTCGGCGGTCAGCGGCGGCGAGTTGAGCCACGCCACGGCGCCATCGAGGCCCGGGAACGTGCCCTCGACCGGCAGCGTCGACGCCCCGGCGTTGCCGGCCGCGCGCATCATCATCGACCCGCCTGCCTCGGGCTTGGGCGCCATCGCATTGGTGGCGGCGGCCTGCATCATCATCGCGCTGCCGGGGTTGCCGGGGCCCGCGTCAGGCTTGCGTGCCGCGAACGTGTCGACCAGTCGCTGTTCCAGGCCGCCCGTGGCCACTGTCGAGATCCGCGTCAGGATGCCGGTGTCGAGCCCCAGCGCAATGGCGCCGACGCCCACCAGCATGGCCGCGCCGATGCCGCGCCGGATCCATTCCCCGGCACCGAGCGACCGCTTCATCGCCGCGAACACGCGCCCGCCGATCAGCAGCGCCACCGCCAGCGACGTGGCCGCGCCGGCCGCATAGGCCAGCAGCAACAGCGTGGTGCCGATGCTGGCGCCCTGCAGCGCCGCGCCGGTCAGCACCAGCCCCAGGATCGGCCCGGCGCATGGCGCCCAGAGCAGGCCCGTGGCGATGCCCAGCAGGAACGACGACGCCGGGCCGGCCGGGCGGCCGTCGGCCTGCGCGGCGTTGGTCAGGCGGCTGCCCGCACGGACCAGCGGCTGGGTCAGCCGCTCGGCCAGGCTGGGCAGCAGCAGCGTCAGGCCAAACACCGCCAGCAGCGCGATGGCCAGCCAGCGTCCGAACTCGTTGGCCTGCGCCACCCAGCCGCCGCCCACGGCGGCCAGCGTCGCCACGCCGGCGAACGTGACGCCCATGCCCGCCAGCAGCGGCAGGCCGCTGCGCACGAAAGGCTGGTCGGCCCGCGCGAAGACGAAGGGCAGCACGGGCAGGATGCAGGGACTCAGGATCGTCAGGACCCCGCCCAGGTAGGCAAGTATCAGCAGCAACATGGCGATGGACTCCGTGGCAGCGGGGGATCAGGCCGGCACGGGCCGGAAGGTCATGGCGACGCCGTTCATGCAGTAGCGCTGCCCGGTGGGCTTGGGGCCGTCGTCGAACACGTGGCCCAGGTGGCCGCCGCAGCGGCTGCAATGCACGGCCGTGCGGATCATGCCGAACGACACGTCCTGCGTGGTGCCCACCGCGCCGGCCAGCGGCGCCCAGAAGCTGGGCCAGCCGGTGCCGCTGTCGAACTTGGTGTTCGACGAGAACAGGTCGCGCTGGCAGCCCGCGCAGGCAAAGACGCCCTTGCGGTGCTCGTCGTTGAGCGGGCTGCTGTACGGCCGTTCGGTGCCTTCCTGGCGCAGCACGTTGTACTGGGCCGGCGTCAGCTTGCGCCGCCATTCGGCGTCGCTCAGCGTGACGTCGAACCGGGCGGGGGCCTGCCCGGGGGTGGCCGCCACGGCGGCGGGGCCGGCCAGCAGGCGCCAGCCGCCCACGGTGGCCACGGCCGCGGCCAGCGTGCCGCCGGACAGCAGGAAGCGTCGGGTGATGCGCATGATGGACTCCGTGATCGAGAAGGATTGAGGGATTGATCGGATGGTAGGCAACGGGGCGTCTCGGAGTCCTCGCCAAACCTTAAACAATTCGTGATAACTGGCCGGCCGGAATTCTGCACAATAGCGACACCTATCCCATTCCCGAGACCCCTGCCACGGGGTGCAACATGGAACAACCGAAACGGATCCTGCTGGTCGAGGACGATGCCGGCATTGCCAACGTGCTGGCCATGCACCTGCGCGACGAGCGCTACGAGGTGGTGCACAGCGCCGACGGCGCCGAGGGCCTGCGGCTGCTGGAGCAGGGCGGCTGGGATGCGCTGGTGCTGGACCTGATGCTGCCCGGCGTCGACGGCCTGGAGATCTGCCGCCGCGCCCGCGCCATGACGCGCTATACGCCGATCATCATCACCAGCGCGCGCTCCAGCGAGGTCCACCGCATCCTGGGCCTGGAACTGGGCGCCGACGACTACCTGGCCAAGCCGTTCTCGGTGCTGGAGCTGGTGGCGCGCGTCAAGGCGCTGCTGCGCCGCGTGGAGGCGATGGCGCGCGACGTGCGCGCCGACGCGGGCAGCCTGGACCTGGCCGGGCTGGCGATCGACCCGCTGGCGCGCCAGGCATCGGTCGATGGCCGGCGCCTGGACCTGACGCCGCGCGAGTTCGACCTGCTGTACTACTTCGCGCGGCACCCGGACCAAGTGTTCTCGCGCATGGACCTGCTCAACGCGGTCTGGGGCTACCAGCACGAGGGCTACGAGCACACGGTCAACACCCATATCAACCGGCTGCGCACCAAGATCGAGGCAGACCCGGCCCAGCCCCGGCGCATCCTGACGGTCTGGCGGCGTGGCTACCGCTTCGTGGCGGACCCGGCGGCCGGGCCGGAAGGCGGGGAG
Source organism: Cupriavidus pauculus (assembly GCF_003854935.1). Taxonomy (NCBI): domain Bacteria; kingdom Pseudomonadati; phylum Pseudomonadota; class Betaproteobacteria; order Burkholderiales; family Burkholderiaceae; genus Cupriavidus; species Cupriavidus pauculus. Next base: position 3,097,927 of record NZ_CP033969.1, on the reverse strand, counting down.
GGCGGATCGTGAACCTGTCCCTGACCCAGCGCCTGTCGGCCGTCTTCGCCGCGCTGCTGCTGGCGTGCTGCGGGGCGTCGGCCTGGCTGCAGGTGCGCGCCAACACGATGCACGAGAAGGAAGTCGTGCAGAGCCTGTCGCGCGGGCTGGCCGCCTACATCGCCCGCAATGCGCTGCTGGAGGACCAGAGCGCCATCGCGCCGCAGGCCCTGCGGCAACTGTTCGGCCAGCTGATGGTCGTCAATCCGAGCGTCGAGGTGTACCTGCTCGACGACACGGGCCGCATCCGCGGCCACGACGCGCCAAGCGGCCACCTGCTGCGCGACCACGTCGACCTGGCCCCGGTCAGGAAGCTGATCGACGGCGGGGCGCTGCCGATCCTGGGCGACGACCCGCGCAGCGCGTCCGGCCGCAAGGTGTTCAGCGCCGCGCCGCTGCGGCAGGGCGGCTACATCTACGTCGTGCTGATGGGCGAGGCGCACGACAAGCTGGCCGCCCGCGCGTCGCAGGACGCGGTCATGCGCACCACGTTGTGGTCGATGGCGCTGGTGGCCGGGCTGGGCCTGATCGCCGGCCTGGTCGCCTTTGCGCTGATCACGCGCCCGCTGCGGCGGCTGACCCACGAGATCCGGCAGTTCGAGTCGGCCGGTGGCGCGGGCAGCGCCGACGCCCCGCCGGCCGTGCCGCCGCCGACGCCCCGGGACGATGCCCACGACGGGACACGCGACGGGACACGCGATGAAATGGCCGCGCTGGAATCGGCGTTTCGCCAGATGTCGGCGCGCATCGACAGCCAGTGGCGGGCCCTGAAGCAGCAGGATCAGGAGCGCCGCGAGATGGTGGCCAATATCTCGCACGACCTGCGCACGCCGCTGACATCCCTGCACGGCTATCTGGAAACGCTCTCGGTCAAGGCCGACAGCCTCAGCGCCGACGAACGCCAGCGGTATCTGGCGATTGCGCTGGCGCAGAGCGCCAAGGTCGGCGGGCTGGCCCAGTCGCTGTTCGAGCTGGCGCGGTTGGAGCACGGCATGGTCCAGGCGGTGCCGGAGACCTTCTCGATGGTCGACCTCACGCAGGACGTGCTCGAAAAATTCGCGCTGCCGGCCGAGGCCAAGCACCTGCAACTGCGCGCGGGCGTGCCGCCGGCGCTGCCAGCCGTCTCGGCCGACCTCGGCATGATCGAGCGGGTGCTGACCAATCTGCTCGACAACGCCATCCGCCACACGCCGGCCGGCGGCACGGTCGAGATCGACCTCGCGGCCCAGGACGGCAACGTCGCCGTCACGGTCAGCGACACGGGGCCGGGCATCCCGCCCGCGCTGCGCGAGTCGATCTTCCAGCGGCCGTTCCCGTCGGGCGGCGCGCATCGCGGCGGCGGCCTGGGCCTGCTGATCGTCCAGCGCATGTTGCAGCTCAACGGCAGCCAGGTACGGCTCGTGGACCGGCCCGCCGGCACCACGCTGACGTTCGCGCTGCGCGCGGCCGGGCGCTAGGGTTTCCACTCCCCACCCCGACAGCCTAGAGCAGCGCGAAGCGGGCGGCCTGCGGCCCGACCACGGCAGGGCGGCTTACCGGGTAGCGATGGCGGTCGCCGCCGGCCTCGAACGACAGGTAGTCGGGCGTCCAGCGCAGATTGCGCAGATATCGGGTCTCCAGGCCGTCGACGACAATGGCGCCCGCCTGCACGGTGACGCGGTCACAGGGCAGGCGCAGCAGCTCGGCGTCGTCGCCGAAGTAATGGGCTTCCAGCAGGATCGAGGCGGCTTGATAGGCGGGCATGGGGTGGACAGGGGTCGAAATGGGTCGGAAGGCGTAGTCAGGCGGATACTGTATAAACGTACAGTAGTATAGCCACGCCGCTGCCGCCTTGCACGTGCCCGATTCTCAAAATGCTCGCCGCGCCGGGCGCGCAAAGTCGGGTCTGGTCGACATGGCGGCGCCTGCCGCCTGTCCGGGTGCCGGATTGGTATAACCTGACCTGTAGGAACCGCCGATCTCCGGCGCATCTCGACATCGCAGAGACGACCCGAAGCGGAGGCGACGCATGGTGGAACGCGAGAGCAGGGCGTGCTGGTTTGCGGCGGGTTTGCTGACCGGCGCCATCACGGCCGGGTTATGCGCGCTGCTGGGCAGCCAGCATGCGCGTCGCGCGGGCGCGCAGGGCGGCGCGGAGGCCGAGGCCGGGTCCACCGACCCGCGCGCTGGCACTTCGCGGCCGGCGGCGGCATCGCGCGAGACCGATGGCGGGGCCGACATGTTCGAGTACCGTGGCTTCGTCGTCCATCTGTTCTGGCAGGCGCTGGGTCCGGAGCGCTATCGCGCGTGGTGCGATATCTGGGAGGCCGGCGCCGTCGTGCAGGAAGCGGGCGGCCCGCCGTCCACGTTTCTGACGGCCGGCGAAGCGCGGCTCGCTGCCGGCGCGTGGGCGCGCCACTGGATCCAGAACAACGGCTAGGCGCGCCGGCGTGGCATCGATGCCGCCACGCCATCCCGCCGACGTGGGGCGTGTTTCAGACACGCGCGCGGTGTGATGCGGGAGACCCGCGTGGTACGATGACTCGCTTCATCCGGAGTCCATGATGTTTGTTTGCCAGAACCAGCCTTGCGGTGCGCAGTGGTCGCCCGACGAGGTGGAAATCAGGAACGAGGGCCAGGGCCCGCTGTTCCGTTGTCCGCTGTGCGGCGCGCGTAACCCGCTGGAGGCCCGCCCCGGGCCCGATGGTGCGCCACGGTATCGGCAGGTGTCGCACGCACCTGCCCCCAGCGCCCCGGCGCGCCGGCCCGGCCCGCCGCCGCCGCGCGGCCGAAAACGGCACTGACGTCCCCGCGCAAGAGGGGCAACGTCAACCGCGAAACGTGTTGTCGCGATTGTCGCCTCAAGGCTGCGCGGTCTCGTACCGTTAAGACAATCATGGACATTAGCGACATCTCCCACGATTCCGCCTCCAATGCCGAAGTCATTGGCTGGGCGGGCGCATCCTCCCAGGTCATCGCCCGTGTGCTGAACACCGCGCTGGCCGCGGAGGATCTCTCGGGCTTTGCCGCGCTGCTGTCTGACATCGCACGTGACCGCGGGCTCAAGGGCGCGCGGGGCACGCACCAGTCGATCTACGACATGCCGTATGCCAGCCTGCTGCCGCGTCAGAAACACCTGCTGGCCGATGCGTTCGAGCTCTTCCTGCGCCTGGGGCTGGAATTCCGCGCGCGCGGCGATGGCGCCGACGACGACCTGATGGACGACGGCGACGACGCGCCGCCGCTGCGCGACATCGACGACGACGACGTCATCGACGACGACTGAGGCCCGGGCCGCCGCCGCGCGGCCTGCCCGGCCGTCCTGCTTGCCTCCCAAGCCTTATCAAGCCCTCCCAAGCCCCATCAAGCCCCATCAAGCCCCATCAAGCCCCATCAAGCCCGGTCCAGCAGCCCGATCTCCCTGACCGCCACAGACAGCATCGACAGCCCGGCCGCGCCCGACACGCCCGATGCGCGCTGGTCGGCCAGCATCTGCGCGTAGCGGTCCAGCGCGGTCTGGCGGCTGCCGCGCCAGTGGTCGATCAGCGCCGAGGCGTCCTCGCCGTCGTGCGCCTGCGCCAGCACGCTCGTGGTCAGCGCGCGCTTGAGCCGGCCCAGGTCTTCCAGCGTCGTGGTACGCGCCAGCAAGTCCCAGTGCGTGTCCGACGGCAGCGACAGCGCGCGTTCGCGCAGCCAGCCGAAGTTCAGGTCCGTATCGAGCGCGAAGTAGACGGCCGCCACAGCGGCCAGGCTGCGCTGGCACGACGCCGCCACCTCGGCGATGTCCAGCGCGGCGGCCGCGTTGTCGCTGGCCGCCACGCGCAGGGCCAGGTCGTCGTCCACGCCGGCCTCGGTCAGCGACAGCGCGGCATCGGCCATCGCCTGTGACGTCTCCGGCGGCAGCAGCGCCGCGAGCTGCGGGAACAGCCACTGCGCGGCCTCGGTGAAGCGGGTGGCGCCGGCATCCACGGTGCCGCCGCCGCGCAGGTAGCGCACGAACCATAGCGTCGCCCGTTCCAGCAGCCGGCCCAGCGCGCCGAACATGCGCGCCTGGATGGCGTCGTCCACGTGGTTGTCCAGCGCGTCGATGCGCTGCCAGAGCGCGGTCAGCCCGAACACGTCGCGCGCCAGCAGGCAGGCGCGCACGATGTCGGCCGGACGCGCGTCGGTTTCCTCCATCAGCCGGTGCACGAACGTGGCGCCGATGCGGTTCACGAGCATGTTGGTCAGGTGCGTGGCCAGGATCTCGCGGCGCAGCGGGTGGCGCGTCATGGCCGCCGCGTGGCGCGCCTGCAGCGGCTTGGGAAAGTAGTCGACCAGCAGGTTGGCCACGAGCGCGTCTTCGGGCAGGTCGGAGGCCAGCAACTCGTCGTACAGCCACATCTTGCTGTAGGCCAGCAGCACGGCGCGCTCGGGCGACGTCAGCCCCTGGTTCAGCGCCTTGCGCTGGGCGATCTCGTCGTCGGCGGGCAGGAATTCGAGCGGCCGGTTCAGGCGGCCGGCGCGTTCCAGCCAGCGGATCAGCCGCGCCTCGGCGTCGAGCAGCGTGGGCGCCTCGCGGTTGGCCACGGACAGCGCCTGGGTCTGGAAGTAGTTGTCTTCCAGCACCAGCAGGCCCACTTCGTCGGTCATCTCGGCCAGCAGCGCGTTGCGCTGCTTCTCGGTCATCTCGCCGTCGGCCACCACCAGGCCCAGCAGGATCTTGATGTTGACCTCGTGGTCGGAGCAGTCCACGCCGGCCGAGTTGTCGATGGCATCGGTGTTGATCCGGCCGCCATTGCGCGCGAACTCGATGCGGCCAAGCTGCGTGAAGCCCAGGTTGCCGCCTTCGCCCACCACCTTGCAGCGCAGGTCGCTGCCGTTGACGCGGATGGCGTCGTTGGAGCGGTCGCCGGCCTGCAGGTGCGTCTCGGTGCTGGCCTTGACGTAGGTGCCGATGCCGCCGTTGTAGAGCAGGTCCACCGGCGCGGCCAGGATGGCGTGCATCAGCTCGTTGGGCGACAGCGTGGCGGCCTGGATGCCCAGCGCCGCCTGCACCTGCGGCGACAGCGGGATGGTCTTGGCCGTGCGCGGGAATACGCCGCCGCCGGCCGAGATCAGCGCGGTGTCGTAGTCGGCCCAGCTGGAGCGGGGCAGGTCGAACAGCCGCTGGCGCTCGGCCAGACTCGTGGCCGGATCGGGATCGGGGTCCAGGAAGATGTGGCGATGGTCGAACGCGGCCAGCAGCTTGATGTGGGGCGACAGCAGCATGCCGTTGCCGAACACGTCACCGGACATGTCGCCCACGCCTACCACCGTGAACGGCGTGCTCTGGATATCGACGCCCATCTCGCGGAAGTGGCGCTTGACGCTTTCCCACGCGCCGCGCGCGGTGATGCCCATCTTCTTGTGGTCGTAGCCGACCGATCCGCCCGACGCGAAGGCGTCGTCCAGCCAGAAGCCGTATTCGGCCGAGATGGCGTTGGCGTAGTCCGAGAACGTGGCCGTGCCCTTGTCGGCCGCCACCACCAGGTACGGGTCGTTCTCGTCGTGGCGCACCACGTCGGGCGGCGGCACCAGTTCGCCGGACACGAGGTTGTCGGTCAGGTCCAGCAGGCCGCGCAGGAAGGTCTGGTAGCAGGCCACGCCCTCGGCCAGGAAGGCGTCGCGGTCGGTGGGCGGGGGCGGGCGCTTGACGACGAAGCCGCCCTTGGAGCCCACCGGCACGATCACCGTGTTCTTGACCATCTGCGCCTTCATCAGGCCCAGCACCTCGGTGCGGAAGTCCTCGCGGCGGTCGGACCAGCGCAGCCCGCCACGCGCCACGCGGCCGCCGCGCAGGTGCACGCCTTCCACGCGCGGCGAGTAGACCCAGATCTCGAACATCGGGCGCGGCTCGGGCAGGCCCTGCACCAGCGCCGGGTTGAACTTGAACGACACGTACGGGCGCGGCTGGCCGTCGGCGCCGCGATGGAAGTAGTTGGTCCGCACCGTGGCGCCAATCACGTTCAGGAACAGCCGCAGGATGCGGTCCTCGTCCAGGTTCGGCACCTTGTCGAGCGCGGCCTCGATCTCGGCCAGCCATTTCTGGCCGCGCTGGTCCGCCGGCCCGTCCGGCCGGGCCGTGGCCGGGTCGAAGCGCGCGTGGAACAGCGACACCAGCATGGCCGCGATGCCGGGGTTGGCCGTCAGCGCGCGCTCGATATAGGCGTTGCTGAACGTGGAGCCCACCTGGCGCAGGTATTTGGCGTAGGCGCGCAGGATCGTCACGTCGCGCGCGGACAGGCCCGCGCGCAGCACCAGCCGGTTGAAGTCGTCGCTCTCGATCTCGCCGTTCCAGGCCCGCGCGAAGGCATCTTCGAACAGCGGCTTGATCTTCTCGATCTCGACGTCCAGCGGCCGGCCGTCTGGGTCCGCCGCAATCTCCAGCCCGAAATCGTGAATCCAGACCGGCTCGCCGCCCTCGGGCTCGATCAGGTACGGCCGCTCCTCGTCCACGCGCACGCCCAGGTGCTCCAGCATCGGCAGGCTGGCGGACAGCGCAATGGGCTCGCCGGCGCGGAACACCTTGAAGCGGAACGCGCCCGGCGCGGCCTCGATGGGCCGGTACAAGTTCATCGCCAGCCCGCTGGGGTGCTGCCGCGCGTGTTCCATCAGCGCGATGTCGCGCACGGCGGTGCGGGCCGGGTAGTCCTCGCGGAAGCCGGCCGGGAACGAGTCGCCGTAGCGGCGCAGCAGGCGGTTGCCCTGTTCCTCGCCCCGGCTGTCGTGCAGCGCCTGCGCCAGGTCGTCCTGCCAGCGGCGCGTGGCCTGCACGATCTTCTGTTCCAGCTCGCGCGTGTCGACCTCGGGCATGGTGCCGGGCTCGCCGCGTACGGTCAGCTGGATGCGGGCCAGCGGCGATTCGGATAGCTGCGGCGTGAATTCGCAACTCGTGCCGTTGAACGACTCCACCAGCAGCTTCTGAATGCGCTGGCGCAGGTCGGTGTTGTACTTGTCGCGCGGCACGAAGACCAGGCACGAGATAAAGCGGTCGAAGCGGTCGCGCCGCACGAACAGCCTTGTGCGCTGATGTTCCTGCAGGCGCAGGATGCCCAGCGTGATCTCGGCCAGCTCGTCCTCGTCGGCCTGGAACAGTTCGTCGCGCGGATACTGCTCCAGGATGGTCACGAGCGACTTGTACAGGTGGCCCTTGGTCAGAAAGCCGGCGCGGGCCAGGATGTTGGCGCACTTGCGTCGGATCAGCGGGATCTCGCTGGTGCTGACCATGTAGGCCGTGGACGTGTACAGCCCCACGAAGCGCCGTTCGCCGAACAGCTTGCCGTCGGCATCGAGCAGCTTGACGCCCACGTAGTCCAGGTAGCCGGGGCGATGGACCGTGGCGCGCGAGTTGGCCTTGGTGATGAAGATCGGCGACGCGCCCTCGATGATCGCGCGCGCGGCCGGCGGCAGCGGCGTCAGGTCGTCCGATCCGGGATCGCGCAGCGCCTCGCGCAGGATGCCCGTGCCCGACCCCGGCTCGCCGCGCAGGAAATACTGGCCGTCGCGCGCCACCAGTTCGTAGTCGCGCTGGCCCAGGAACGTGAAATGGTCGTCGAGCATCCATTCCAGGAACGCACGCGCCTCGGTGGCTTCGGGCGAGCTGGCGTCGGCCGCGCGGGCCATGCCGGCAACGGTTTCCTGCGCGATCTGCCGCATGCGCGGCCAGTCTTCCACGGCCGCGCGCACGTCGCCCAGCGCCGCGGCGATGCCCAGCCGCAGCGCGTCGAGCCGCGTGGCGTCGCCGGTGCGGTCCACCTCGAAGTGGATGAACGAGGCCAGCCGGCAGCTGTCGGTGCTGGCCTCGGTGCCGCCCAGGCCGATGCTCTCGATGGCGCCGCGCGCGTCGCGGCAGATGCGGAACACCGGGTGGATGGCCGAATGCAGCGTCAGGCCGTGGCGGTTGATTTCCATCGTCACCGAATCGACCAGGAACGGCATGTCGTCGTTGACGATCTCGATGATCGTGTGGTCCGAGTGCCAGCCGTGCTCTTCGAGGTTCGGGTTGTAGACGCGCAGCCGCGCGGCGCCGGGCACGAACTTCTGGGCCGTCTGCCAGTGCGCCATCACGGCGCCGTACAGGTCGGCCACGTCGCGCGCCAGCAGGTCCTCGGCATCGGCCAGGTCGTAGTAATGGCGAAACAGCGGCTCGACGATGGCGAAGGTGGCGGCGGGCAGACGCTCGCGCGCGAATGCGACCAGATCCTCCAGCAGTTGCGCGACCTTTTCTTCGTTTTCCGGGGGCATGGCGTCTCCTCGGTCATTCTCGGTGGTGTGCCGGTGCATCCTCACACTGTAGGAAAGATTTGAGGCGCCGGTGCGACAAAACGGCGACGCCCCGCTGGGCGGGGCGTCTCGGTGCGGCGGGAAGAAGCGGGCGGGCGCGTGTCAGGCGGCCAGGGCCTGCCGCGCGCTGCGGCTGGCCTGGTCGGAGACGATCAGCGAGAGTTCGTGGGCGTCGCGCGCGGCGCGGCGGGTGTGGCGCGCCGCGTGGTCTTCGAGCGTGGTGGTCATGCGATGCAGCAGGCTGGTCAGCGCGGCGCGCTCGGCCGGGGCCAACTGGCCCACGGACACCGAATGCAGCGCGCGCACGGCCTGGGCGGCGCGCTCCAGGCGCGGGCAGGCATCGGCGGCGATATGCGGCGTGCCGTCGGCCGGGAAGTCGATCCAGCCATCGGCATGCAGCTCGCGCAGCAGCCGCTCGGTCTGCGGCACGTCCAGGAAGATGGCGCCCTGGCAGGGCTCGCCGCGCGTGAAATCGCCAAGCCGGATGGCACGCAGCAACAGCCATTTGGGGTAGGTCAGCCCCGAATCGCTCAGGGTCTGGTCGAGGGCGCCCTGCCATGCGGTGACCGCATCGACGAGCGAGAGCACGACGGGCTCGTGAATTTCGAGTGCTTTGGGCTGCATTTGCTCAGGTCTCCCTATTAGGGTGCTGCCGCCTGGGACACTTCTTGGGCCGGTGCTTTGGCCGGCCCGGACGGCGGTGGCGCCTGCCTCGTATCGGGCCGGTCGCTTCTATGAAAAATCGGTATGGCGAACACTAGCAGTAATGTTGGGACATTTGCGTGACAGGTCGGGTATGTCCTAGTCAATCTTATGGCCGAGGCGCCGCAGGGGGCGCCTGCGCAAAGAAAAACCCCCGCCGTGGGGCGGGGGTTTGCGCGGGCATTGCCATGCGGGCGAGGGCCCGCGGCGTGGCGTCGATTACTTCTTGGCGCCGTCCGTGTACGGGTCGGCCTTGCCCGACTTGGCACCGTCCAGGTACGGGTCCGGCTTGCCGGTCTTGGCGCCGTCCAGGTACGGATCGGGCTTGCCCGACTTGGCGCCGTCGGTGTACGGGTCCGGCTTGCGGTTGGGGGCCAGGTCGGTGCGGGTCGACTTCTTGGCGCCGTCGGTGTACGGGTCGAACTTGCCGGACTTGGCCGGGTTCTGGTTCGGATTGGCCTGGTTCTTGGTCCGGCTGCCGCTATAGAGATCGCCGCCGTCCGTGTAGTTCTTCTGTGCATGCGCCAGTTGCACGGCGCCCAGGGCGGTCAGGGCGGCAACGATCAGCGCCGGTACGGTCTTCTTCAGCATCATCATCCTCACAAGTGATGGCCGGGCAGGGTGCCAGCCAGATAGGGAATCTGTCGAAAATGTCTGCATCGACTGACACTGTACCGGGATTCGCGACGGTCTGCCGCAGCACTGTGGTAACCACGCACGTGCGGCAGATACGTCACCTATGAGGCGCTCGCCGCCGTTATTCCAGCGTGATGTTCTGGTCGGTGGCGATCTTCTTGCGCAGGTCCAGCTCGCGCTTGATCTGGGCCGCGTACTGCTGCGGCGTGTTGCCGTCGGGGTAGGCGCCGGCGTCGTGCAGGCGCTTCTTGACGTTCGGGTCCTGCAGCGCCTTGACCGCGGCATCGTGCACCTTGGTGACGATGGCCGCAGGCGTGCCGGCCGGTGCCACCAGGCCGTACCAGGCCATGTTGTTCATGTCTTTCATGCCTTCCTCGGCAAAGGTCGGCACGTTGGGCAGGCCCTCCACGCGCTTGGGCGCAGCCACGGCCAGCGCGCGCAGCTTGTCGGCCTGGATGTGGGGCATCGAAGACGGCAGGTTGTCGAACTGGGCATTCACCTGGCCAGCCAGCGTGTCGTTGAGCGCCGGGCCCGATCCGCGGTACGGGATGTGGACCATGTCGGTCTTGGTGATGAACTTGAACAGCTCGCCGTCCAGATGCGAGATGCTGCCCTTGCCGGCCGATGCGTAGCTGTACTTGCCCGGGTTGGCCTTGAGCAGCGCGACGAATTCCTTGAGGTTCTTGGCCGGCACCTTCGGATTCACCGTCAGCACGTTCGGCACGTTGACCAGGTTCGTGATCGGCGCGAAGTCCTTGATCGGGTCGTACGGGTTCTTCGCGTTCGTGGCCGGGTTGGTGGCCATGGTGCTGACCGTGGCGATGCCCAGCGTGTAGCCGTCCGGCGCGGACTTGGCCAGCGCGTCGGCCCCGATGGCGCCGCCGCCACCGCCGCGGTTTTCCACTACGACCGGCTGGCCCAGTTCGCGGCCCAGCGCGTCGGACACGGCGCGGCCGACGATGTCGGTGGTGCCGCCCGCCGCGAACGGCACGATCAGCCGGATCGGCTTGTTCGGATACGACTGCGCGTGTGCCGCCGTTGCCACCAGACCCAGAGCGGCCAGGGCGCCCACAGCGCCCGCTTTCAGAACTGCTTTCAAGAGATGCCTCCCAACGTATTGCGCGTGTTGCTGCTTGTCTTGCCCGTCCGTCGCGGGACAGGCTATCGGTTCCGCATCACGGAACTACGTTCCATGATATGCGCCGAGATGCATTCAACCCGGAAAGGCGGGGACGGGGTATAGGGAGGAACCCGTGGACATATGACCACTCGGTACGGCGGCACGGCCGTGGAGAGGAAAGGAGATGGCGGAAATGCAAAAGGCCCGAAGCTGGTGGCTTCGGGCCTTTCGGGAATTCGCTGGTGGGGCGTGAGTGACTCGAACACTCGACCTACGGATTAAGAGTCCGCTGCTCTACCAACTGAGCTAACGCCCCAACGAAGAACGAGATTCTAGCAACGCGAATAGTATCGCGCAAGCCCCTTCGCACTATTTTTTTGAGGATTTTGCGACCCGTACAATGCGCGGATGCCCGAACACGCCTCTTCCCCGCTGACAGCCCATGCACGCGCGCGTCCTCCGCTATTTCGATGAAGTCGTCCGGCGCGGGTCCATCCGCCGCGCCGCCGAGCACCTGCACGTGGCGCCGACGGCCATCAACCGCCAGATCCTGGAACTGGAGGCCGAACTGGGCGCGCCGTTGTTCGACCGCATCCAGCAGCGCCTGCACCTGACGCCGCTGGGCGAGGCCGTGCTGGCCCATGTGCGGCAGACCCTGCGCGAGCACCAGGGGCTGCTGGCGAGAGTGGCCGAGATCAAGGGCGCCCGGCGCGGCATGGTGACCATTGCCACCACGTCGGGGCTGGCCGGCGCGCTGATGCCGTCGCTGGTGCACGATTTCCGCCAGCATCAGCCGGGAATCGTCGTACGCGTGGCCGATTTGCCGGTGGATGGCATCGTCAAGGCGGTGGAGCAGGGCGACGCGGACCTGGGGCTGGGCTACGACCTGCCCGAGGTGGCGGCCTTCCGCGTGGTGGCCAGCCGCGAGTGGTCGATTGGCGCGGTGGTGGCGCCGGGGCATCCGCTGGCGGCGCAGGCGTCGGCCACGCTGGCCGAATGCGCGGGGTATCCGCTGATCCTGCCGGCGCCGTCGCTGTCGATCCGCGCGCTGGTGGACGATGGTTTCGCGCGCCAGTCGACCGCCGTGGTGCCGATTGTCGAGTCGACGTCGGTGGTGCTGATCCAGCGGCTGGTGGCCACCGGCGCCGGCGTGGCGCTGCTCAATCCGCTCGACGTCATGGAGGAACGCGCGCGCGGCGCCGTGGTGTTCGTGCCGCTGCGCGACGACGACCTGCAGCGCCAGACGCTGCGGCTCGTGGCCCGCGCGCACAGCCCGCTGACGCCGGCCGCCAGCCTGATGGCCGACGCCATGGCCGACACGCTGCAGGCACTGTCCCGCTAGGGCGCTGTCCACAATTTGTGGACAGGCCGCGCGAAATTCTGCGCTTGGGCGCAGCCGGCCGGGCTGCGTAGACTCCGGGGCGTTGACCACCACCGACCCCGACATCCCATGACCCTGATCCTGAAGCACGCCGACGTACTGGTCACCATGGACGCCCAGCGCCGCGAGATCGCCGACGGCGCGCTCGTCGCCAACGGCCCGGCCATCGAATGGGTCGGCGCCACGGCGGACCTGCCCGAGACCTATCGCCGCATGATCGACGAGGGTCGCGCCGAGGTGGCCGACATGCACGGCCACGTGGTGATGCCCGGCCTGGTCAATACGCACCACCACATGTACCAGAGCCTGACGCGCGCCGTGCCGGCGGCGCAGGACGCCGAGCTGTTCGGCTGGCTGACCAACCTGTACATGATCTGGTCGCACCTGACGCCGGAGATGATCCGCGTGTCCACCCAGACCGCGATGGCCGAGCTGATGCTGTCCGGCTGCACGACCACGAGCGACCACCTGTACCTGTATCCGAACGGGTCGCGGCTCGACGATTCGATCGGCGCCGCGCACGAGATCGGCATGCGCTTTCACGCGGCGCGCGGGTCGATGAGCGTGGGCCGCAGCCAGGGTGGCCTGCCGCCCGACGTCGTGGTCGAGCGCGAGGCCGACATCCTGCGCGACAGCCAGCGGCTGGTGGAGCAGTACCACGACGCGTCGCGGCACGCCATGCTGCGCGTGGTGCTGGCGCCGTGCTCGCCGTTCTCGGTGTCGCGCGACCTCATGCGCGAATCGGCGACGATGGCGCGGCACTACGGCGTGTCGCTGCACACCCATCTGGCCGAGAACGACAACGACATCGCCTACTCGCGCGAGAAGTTCGGCATGACGCCGGCGCAGTATGCCGAGGACCTGGGCTGGGTGGGGCACGACGTCTGGCACGCGCACTGCGTGAAGCTGGACGACGAAGGGCTGGCGCTGTTCGCGCGCACCGGTACGGGCGTGGCGCACTGCCCGTGCTCGAACATGCGGCTGGCGTCCGGCATCGCGCCGGTCCGCCGCATGCGCGACGCCGGGGTGCCGGTGGGGTTGGGCGTGGATGGCAGCGCATCGAACGATGGCGCGCACATGCTGGGCGAGGCGCGGCAGGCCATGCTGCTGCAGCGCGTGGGCTTTGGCCCGGCCGCGATGAGCGCGCGCGAGGCCCTGGAGATCGCCACGCTGGGCGGGGCCCGGGTGCTGAACCGCGACGATATCGGCGCGCTGGCGCCGGGCATGTCGGCCGACATCGTCTCGTTCGACATGTCCGCGGTGGGCTACGCGGGCGCCGGCCACGACCCGGTGGCGGCGCTGGTGTTCTGCACGCCGGCCAATGTGTCGACCAGCATCATCAACGGCCGCGTGGTGGTGCGCGACGGGCGCCTGCTGACGGTGGACCTGCCGAACGTGCTGGCCGATCATCGCCGCCTGGCCCGCACGCTGTTCGAGACGTCGCTGGCGGGCTGAGCGGGGCACCGACAATCGCGGCAATCGTGGAAAAGCAAAAGGCCGGAAGCATTGCTGCTTCCGGCCTTTCTGGTGTCTGGTGGGGCGTGAGTGACTCGAACACTCGACCTACGGATTAAGAGTCCGCTGCTCTACCAACTGAGCTAACGCCCCGACGAAGACCGAGATTCTAGCAGCATTTCTGGCTTTGTCAAACGTTTCATGCGGCGCCCGCATGAATGGTGCCGGACGCGCGCACCGGCCGCGTCGCGCGCGTCCGGCACCATGGCACATCGCGCTGACACACGCGCATGCGATGCTCGGCGATCGACCGACAGGCGACGGTGTGAACCGACCCATCGCGACGCACGTCGATGGAACTTGCCGTACCCGCCACCGGTCATTGAGACGAATCGCATTCTGCCTGCGCAGTGCAGGGGATCGAAGACGATTTCCGCAAAGCCATGTTAGGATTCTTTTCCACTTGCATATGGAGGGCTGTGATGATGGAAATCAAATTCCAGGAGCAAGACCGCTACGACATCAACAACGAGGGTTTGCTGTTCCACGCGCTTGTCGATGGCGAGCAAGTGACATGCGTGGTAACACGCGAAGCGCTTTGGGAAGGCTTCAGTGCCGACCAGGTGTTGTCGCTGGAAGAGGCGTTCCGCGCCGGTCGTGACACGATCGAACGCGCGGCCGTGGTGCTGATCGAGCAGGGCGTGCCCCAGCCGGTCGTGGTCAAGCGCGCGCACGTGGCGCCGGTCTGAAGACCGACCGACGGTAACAACCCTCCGCCGCCGGCTTCGGTTCCGCTTCACCGCGGGCCGGCCGGCGCGCCAGGTGCCCGGATTCCCCGGCGCATCCTTTCAAGCTGTCTCTTGCTGTTTTTCTTGCAGTTTTTTCAAGGTCCGACCGCGTCGACGACGCCGGCCATCGGCAGGCTTTGCCATTCAGGCACGCTGCACGGGTGCCGGCTGGCTGGCCTTGTCCGGGGCCGGCGCGTAGTGCGGGCCGCCCGGCTGCTGCGCGCATTCCTCGAAGATGCGCACCTGGCACTGGGCGCAGATCTCGGGCGACAGCCGCGCGATGATCGTGTGCAGTGCCTGCCGCTTGGTCGGAAAGACATGGTCGCGGCCGAGCTTGTCGGTAAAGCCGGTCTGCTCCCAGGTCTCCAGCACCTGCGTGCGCGGCCGGTGGAAGTAGAGGTCGCCGCCCGCCGCGCGGCGTTCGGTCAGTTCCGCCTCCCACATTTCCGCGCCCGCCAGGTCGATGAAGTTCATGCTCTTGGTCATCGCCAGCAGGTGTTTCTGCCCGGCATCGCCGGTGCGCAGCCCGTGCAGGCGATCGGTCACGTACTGCACGGCGCCAAAGTAGATCGCGCCTTCCATGCGCAGCAGCTTGAGCTGCGGGCATTCGGGCTGCGGACGTCGTAGTTCGTCCAGTGGCGTAAAGCGCCGGCCCGGGTCGTCGGCGTCCGGCACCAGGCTGCGCACGGCCGGGCGCGACGTGCGGTACAGGTAGGCCACCAGAGACAGGATCGTGCCGAGCAGCACCGCCATTTCCAGCCGGATGACCAGCGTGGCGACGAACGTGCCAACCGCGATGGCGAACTCGGTGCGCGACAGCCGCGCTATCCGCCGCAGCCGCTGGAAGTCGAACAGGCCCCACGCCACGAGCAGCAGCATGGCGGCGATGGCGGCCAGCGGAATCTGGGCCAGCAGCGGCGCGCTGACGGTGACCAGCGCCACCAGCAGCAGCGCCGAGAACACGCTGGCCAGCGGCGTCCGCGCGCCGGCCTCGAAGTTCGGCATCGACCGGTTCAGCGACCCGCACGAGATGTAGCTCGAAAACAGCCCGCCGGCGATGTTCGACAGCCCCTGGCCGATGAACTCGCGGTTGGCGTCCACGTGCTGGCCGGACCGCAGCGCCACGGCTTTGGCGATCGAAATCGACTGGCCCAGCGCGACGATGGTCAGCGCGGCGGCAATGCCCAGCAGGTCCGGCACGGTGCGCCAGTTGATGTCCGGCAGGTGGAACGGCGGGATGGCCGACGGGATCGGCCCCACCACGTCGACGTGCCCGGCGTTGCCGCCCAGCCAGCCGCCATGGTTCAGCAGCATCGCCACGCCATAGCCGGCCAGCAGGCCCAGCAGCATGAACGGCAGCTTGCGTGACATCCGCTTGACCGCGACGGTCGCGGCCAGCGTCACGGCGCCGACGATCACCGCGCCGACGTTGATTGTGTCGACGTTCTCCGCCAGATAGCGCACCACGCCGAACGCGCTGGTGCCGGTGGGCACGGCCAGCCCGAACAGGTCCTTGAGCGCGTAGAGCCCGATCAGCGTGGCCGCCCCGCACGTGAAGCCCAGCAGCACCGACGGCGAGATGAAGTTTGCCAGCGACCCCAGCCGCAGCGCGCCCACCGCCAGTTGCAGGATGCCCACCAGCATCGTCACGGCCAGCGCCAGCGCGATATAGGCCGGACTGCCCGCGAACGCCACCGGGCTGAGCATCGCGAACAGCGCCAGCGAATTGGCGTTGGTCGGCCCCGACATCACGTGCCAGCTCGATCCGAACAGCGCGGCGACGATGCACGGCACCACGGCCGTGTAGATGCCGTACTGCGGTGGCAGGCCGGCCAGCGTGGCGAACGCCACGCCCTGCGGCAGCACCAGCACCGCGCCCAGCAGCCCGGCGATCAGGTCCGCGCGCAGCGTCAGCGGCGTCACGCGCGCCAGCCACGGGAACCAGCGGTGCAGGGCAGGGGTGGCGGCGGCGTTGGCGCGGACGGCGCTCATCGGCTCAGGCGAGCTGGAGCGTGGCGACGACCGGGGTGTGGTCGGACGGCTGCTCCCAGCGGCGCGGTTCCTTGTCGATCAGGCAGGTCGTGCAGTGCTCGGCCAGCGCCGGCGACAGCAGGATGTGGTCGATGCGCAGGCCCGCGTTGCGGCGGAAGCCCATCATCCGGTAGTCCCACCACGAGAACGTCTTCTCGGGCTGTTCGAACATGCGGAACGAATCGACCAGCCCCATCGCGATCAGCGCCTTGAACGCGTCGCGCTCGGGCGGCGAGACCAGGTTCTGGCCCTCCCACTTGGCCGGGTCGTGCACGTCGCGGTCTTCGGGCGCGATGTTGAAGTCGCCCAGCAGCGCCAGCCTGGGGTATTTGATCATCTCGGCGCGCAGCCAGTCGGTCATGGCCTTGAGCCAGTCGAGCTTGTAGACGAACTTGTCCGAATCGAGCGCCTGGCCGTTCGGAAAATACGCGCTGATCAGCCGCACGTCGCCGTAGGTGCCGGCCACCACGCGCTGCTGGGTGTCCTCGTAGCCGGGGATGTTGCGCACCACGTCGGTCGGCGCCGGCATGGTGCTGTCGCGCGCGACGATGGCCACGCCGTTGTACGTCTTCTGGCCCGTGTAGATGCTGTGGAAGCCGGCCGCTTCCAGCTCGGCCAGCGGGTACTTGTCGTCGGGCAGCTTCAGTTCCTGCAGGCACAGCGCGTCGACGGGCGTGCCCGCGGCGTCCTGCGCGGCCAGCCATTGCAGCACCTGCGGCAGGCGCACCTTCAGGGAGTTGACGTTCCAGCTCGCGATTCTCATCGGTCGTTATTCTTGTGAGGGTGGTTGGCCGAACAGGCCACCAAGCAGGTCGCGCTCGTTCAGCAGGTCGAAGGCGATCTGCGGTTGGGTTTTCATGCAGCGCCGGATGGCGGCCGGGATGGCCGCGCGCGTCTTGCGGCACAGGCCCGGCTGGTCGGCCACGTCGATGTCGAAGCCCTTGACCGTGCGCACCTCGTTGTCGCTCGGCGTGATCGTCACGACGATGCCAAGCTGCACGCGCATCCGGTCCTGCATCCGGCGCAGGTCGGCCAGGGTCTCGATGGCCTCCAGCCGCGCGACGAGCCGCTTTTCCTCGTGCTGGGTCAGCATCAGGATGCGGCGGTCGGCGGCCGGGTCGTCCAGCAGCAGTTCGCGCCGGCAGTCGCAGGCGCCCGGCGGACACTCCGTGCGGATCGGGATCGCGGAGTCCATGGGCCGGGCGCGCGCGGGGCAGGGCGGTCAGGCCGCGGCGGCTGCCGTTTCCGCCATGCCGCCGTGCCGCAGCAGCGCGTCGATCTGCGGCGCGCGGCCGCGGAACGCCACGAACGATTCCATGGCCGGCCGGCTGCCGCCCACCGACAGGATTTCGCGGCGGTAGCGCTCGCCCACCTCGCCATCGAGCACGCTGCCCGAGAGCTGGCCCGCTTCCTCGAACGCGGCATAGACGTCGGCGGACAGCACCTCGGCCCACTTGTAGCTGTAGTAGCCGGCCGCGTAGCCGCCCGCAAAGATGTGGCTGAACGTGTTCGGCCAGCGCGACAGCGGCGACTGCGGCACCACGTGCTTGCTGTCGTTGATCTGGCGCGACAGCTCCAGCACCGACACGTCGCCCTGCGGGTCGTAGTCGGTGTGCAGGTGCATGTCGAACGACGAGAACACGATCTGGCGCAGCGTCATCATGCCGTTCTGGAAGTTCTTGGCTGCCAGCATGCGGTCGAACAGCACGCGCGGCAGCGGCTCGCCGGTGTCGACGTGGGCCGTCATCGTGGCCAGCACCTCGTACTCCCAGCAGAAGTTCTCCATGAACTGCGAGGGCAGCTCCACGGCATCCCATTCCACGCCGTTGATGCCGGAGACGCCAAGGTCGCCCACCTGCGTCAGCATGTGGTGCAGCCCGTGGCCGAACTCGTGGAACAACGTGATGACTTCGTCATGCGTGAACAGCGCCGGCTTGCCGCCCACGGGCGCCGTGAAGTTGCAGGTCAGGTAGGCCACCGGCGTCTGCACCGTGCCGTTGTCGCGCTCCTTGCGGCCGCGGGCGTCGTCCATCCAGGCGCCGCCGCGCTTGCCTTCGCGGGCGTACAGGTCGATGTAGAACTGGGCCAGCAGCGCGCCCTGCGGCGACACCACGCGGAAGAACCGCACGTCCTTGTGCCAGGTCTGGGCCTGGTCCGGCTGGATGCTGACCGAGAACAGCTTCTCGACCACACCGAACAACCCCTCCAGCACCTTGGGCTCCTGAAAGTACTGCTTCACCTCGTCGTCGGAGAACGCGTAGCGCTTCTGGCGCAGCTTCTCGGACGCATAGGCCACGTCCCACGGCGCGATCTCGTCCAGGCCCAGCTCGGCGGCCGCGAACGCGCGCAGTTCCTTCCAGTCGGCCTCGGCGTAGGGGCGGGCCTTGACGGCGAGTTCGTCCAGGAACTTGAGCACGTCGGCCGGCGATTCGGCCATCTTGGGCACCAGCGACACTTCGCCGTAGTTGTCGTAGCCAAGCATCCGCGCCTCTTCCCGGCGCAGCGTCAGCTGCTCGCGCATGTTGGCCGTGTTGTCCCAGTCGGCCTGGCCGTTGTTGTACTGCGGACCCAGTTCAGACGCGCGCGTGACGCTGGCCTCGTACATG
The DNA here is from genome assembly GCF_003854935.1 of Cupriavidus pauculus. Taxonomy (NCBI): domain Bacteria; kingdom Pseudomonadati; phylum Pseudomonadota; class Betaproteobacteria; order Burkholderiales; family Burkholderiaceae; genus Cupriavidus; species Cupriavidus pauculus. The sequence continues at coordinate 3,078,886 of NZ_CP033969.1, read as the reverse complement.
GTCTGGCGCAGCGCGCGGTCGTCGGCGTACTGCAGCACCGGGAAGTACGACGGGAAGTGCAGCGTGAACTTCCAGCCGGCCTTGCCGTCCTTTTCGGCGGCCAGCCGGGCGGCTTCCTGGGCGTCGGCCGGGATGCCGGCCAGGCGCGCCTCGTCCTCGACATAGAGCGCGTAGGCGTTGGTGGCGTCGAGCACGTGGTCCGAGAACGCCTTGGACAACTGCGCCTGCTGCTCCTGGATCTCGGCAAAGCGCGGCTTGCTGTCCTCGGGCAGCTCGGCGCCACCCAGGCGGAAGCCGCGCAGCTCGTTTTCCAGCAGTTGCTTGCGGGCCGGGGACAGCCCGGCAAACTCGGGCCCGGCGGCCACGGCCTTGTACTTTTCGTACAGGGCCAGGCTCTGGCCCAGCGACGACCAGAACTCGGTCATGCGCGGCAGATTGTCGGCGTGTGCCTTGCGCAGCTCGGGCGTGTCCGCCACGGCGCTCAGGTGGCCCACCACGCCCCAGGCGCGGCCCAGCGGCTCGGTGGCCGCTTCCAGCGCTTCCACGGCGGTCAGCCAGGTGGCCGGGGTGGCCGAGTCTTCGGCGCGATCGACGGCGGCCTGGGCCTGGGCCAGCAGCACGTCGAGCGCCGGGCCGATGTGCTCGGGGCGGATCTCCGCAAAGCGCGGCAGATCGGAGAAATCCAGCAGGGGATTGTTGGCGCGGTCGGTGGTGTCAGTCATGGCGATTCCCGGTTGGCGTGCCGCGGCAACAGCGCACGGCGGCACGATGTACCTGTGCAAGATGAGGCCTTGGCGGCCAAATATCCAGTACGACTTTGCTATCGGGCCGATTGGCGCGCGTCCGGCGCGCCCCGGCGCCCGGTATCAGGCCAGGCCGGCGGTGCGCTCGGCCGCTTCCAGCGTGTTCACCAGCAGCATCGTGATCGTCATCGGGCCCACGCCGCCCGGCACCGGCGTGATGTGGCCGGCCACCTCGCGCACGCCGGCAAAGTCCACGTCGCCGCAGAGCTTGCCTTCGTCGTTGCGGTTCATGCCCACGTCGATCACCACGGCGCCCGGCTTGACCATGTCGGCCGTCAGGATGTTGCGGCGGCCCACGGCGGCCACGATCACGTCGGCGTCACGGGTATGGGCGGCCAGGTCGCGCGTCTTGCTGTTGCAGATGGTGACGGTTGCGCCAGCCTGCAGCAGCAGCATGGCCATCGGCTTGCCGACGATGTTCGAGGCGCCGATCACCACGGCGCGGGCGCCGCGCAGCGGGTACTGGATCGACTCCAGCATCTTCATGCAGCCGTAGGGCGTGCAGGGGCGGAACAGCGGGGCGCCGGTCATCAGCGCGCCGGCGTTGGCCACGTGGAAGCCGTCGACGTCCTTTTCGGGGGCGATGGCTTCGAGCACCTTGTGGCTGTCGATGTGCCTGGGCAGCGGCAACTGCACCAGGATGCCGTGGATCTTCGGGTCGTGGTTCAGCGCGTTGATGCGGGCCAGCAGGTCGGCTTCGGACAGGTCGGCCGGATAGCGGTCCAGCGACGAGTAAAAGCCGTTGTCCTCGCACGCCTTGACCTTGTTGCGCACGTAGACCTGGCTGGCGGGGTCCTCGCCCACCAGCACCACGGCCAGGCCCGGCTGGTGGCCGGCGGCGGTCAGGCGGGCGGCGCGCTGGGCGGCCTCGGCACGGATTTGTTTGGCAAGGGCGTTACCGTCGATCAGTTGGGCGGACATGGGTGTACGTGACTGGAAAGGCTGGAAGGATGGGGCGGCGCGCCGCGCGCCAAGGGGGCCTGCGCGGGGCAAAAGCCGAATTATAAGGGGTCGGCGGCATTCGGCGACGCCTTGACGCGATGCAAGCAAACGGGCCCCGGCGGCTGCTAGCATCCGGCGATGGACATCGAAGAATCTTCAATTCAGGAATTGCTGGCGACCTGGCCGCTGCCCACGCTGGCCGTGGCGGTGCTGGCCTGGGCGCTGGCCCAGCGGCCGTGGCGGGTGCTGGACCGAGAACCGCTGCAGCATGCCTGGCTGGGCACGCTGGTGCTGCTGGCGCTGCTCTGGTCGGCGCGCGCCACGCTGGGCGGCGGGGTGGTGATCCAGCTGATGGGCGCCACGCTGGCCGTGACGATGTTCGGGCTGCCGCTGGCGCTGGTGTCGCTGGCGGTTGCCAACGTGATCTCGCTGCTGGGGCTGGCCTACCTGTCCGGCCTGGCCTGGCAGGACATCCACTGGGTGTCGCTGGCGCCGCGCTTCGTCTGGATGGCGGCCGTGCCCGCCTTCGTGACGGTGGCGCTGCAGGCGGCCATGCGGCGCTGGCTGCCGCGCCACCTGTTCATCTTCATCCTGGGCCACGGCTACTTTGCCGCGCTGCTGGCGGCCATCGTGGCCGGCGCGCTGCGCGTGGCGTGGCTGGCGCACACGGGGTTTCCGGCCGACGTGGGCCTGTCGGCCGCCGAAAGCCTGACCGGCGTGGTCGTCATCGCGTTCGGCGAGGCGTTCCTGACCGGCATGCTGGTGGCGATCTTCGTCATCTACCGCCCGCAATGGGTGGTGACGTTTGCCGACGAGGACTATCTGCGGGGGAAGTAGGGCGGCGCCCCGCTCCCGCGCGGCGGGAGGGGGGACAGGCCGGGCGCGGGCGCCTCAGGCGTTGCGCGACAGCGCCAGGCGCAGCAGGTCGGCCACGGTGTTGACGTTGAGCTTTTCCATGATGTTGGCGCGGTGCGCCTCCACGGTCTTGATGGAAATACCCAGGTCGTCGGCAATCTGCTTGTTCAGGCGGCCGGCCACGATGCGCTCCAGCACCTGCTGTTCGCGCGTGGTCAGCTTGGCCAGCAGGTCCTTGGCGGCGCGCTGCTCGCGGGCGGCGGAATGGTCGGTGCGGGCCTTCTGCAGCATCCGTTCCACCAGCGCGCGCAGTTCGGACTCGTCGAACGGTTTCTCGATGAAGTCCACGGCGCCGCGCTTCATCGTCGACACGGCCATCGGCACGTCGCCATGGCCGGTGATGAACACGATCGGGATGTCGATGTTCTCGGCAATCATGCGCTCCTGCAGTTCCGGGCCGCTCATGCCCGGCATGCGCACGTCGAGGATCAGGCACGACACCGCGCCGGCGTCGTAGGCGGACAGGAACTGCTCGGCGCTGTTGAAGCTGCGCACCTGGTAGCCGTTGCCCTCTAGCAGCCAGGTCAGCGAGTCGCGCATCGCTTCATCGTCATCGACGATGAAGACGGTCTCGCCACGATGCGGCGTTGGGCTGGGCGTTGCGGTCATGAAGTCTCCTGGGGCAAAGTCGTTTGCAACGAAGTGTAACTGCATGCGCCGGTGCGCAACACCCCTGGGCAAACGGTCCGGCCGGCCTCCCGATGCCCCGCGGCAGAGGGTCGCCCGGCATGCCAGGGGGTGCGCCCGTTACTGTTCGGGCAGCGCCGGCTGCAGCGGCAGGGTGATTTTAAACGTACAACCGATGCCGTCCACATTGTTTTCGACCCAGAGGCGCCCCTGGTGCGATTCGATGATCGAGCGGCAGATATTCAGGCCCATGCCCATTCCGTCGGACTTCGTGCTGAAGAACGGTTCGAACAGCCGTTCCTTGGTGGCCTCGTCCACGCCCGGGCCTTGGTCGATCACGTCGATGCAGACGCACTGGCCGAATTCGACGTTCTCGACCCGCGCATGCAGCCGCACCACGCCGGCGGCGCGCATGGCGGGCAGGCCGGCCATGGCCTCCACGGCGTTCTTGAGCAGGTTGACCAGCACCTGCTCGATCAGCACCGGGTCGACGTAGAGCATCAGCGGCGGGGCGGGCAGGCGGGTCAGGATGGTCACGCGGCGGCGCGTGGCTTCCAGGTCGGCCAGGCCCACTGCGTCGGCCACGATGTCGTGCAGCGCCGCCTCGCGCCGCTGCGGCTGGCTGCGCTTCACGAAGCCCCGGATGCGGCTGATGATGGTGCCGGCCCGCACGGCCTGGGCCGACGTCTTCTCCAGCACCGGAATCAGGTCCTGCGGCGTGCTGCGGCCCGAGTGCAGCCGCGCCACGGCGCCCATGCAGTAGTTGTTGATGGCGGCCAGCGGCTGGTTCAGCTCGTGCGCCAGCGACGACGCCATCTCGCCCATCGTGGTCAGGCGGCTGGTGAACTGGATGCGTTCCTCGTGCTGGCGGGCCATTTCCTCGGCCGCCTTGCGCACGGTGATGTCCGTGGCGATCTGCATCTGCGCCAGGTGGCCGTCCACCCACTGGATGTAGCGGCGGCGCACCTCGAACCACTTCTGCATGTCGGGCACGAACACCTCGCGCGCGTCAGACGCGTACGGCATCAGCTCCGATGCGGGCAGGCCGGCGTAGGCATCGACAAAGTCGGTGTTGTCGCTCGACATCTGCTCCTTGTCGAAGTCGTCGCCGGCCAGCTTCAGGTGGCCCTCGGCCTCCCAGCCGAACAACTGGCGGTAGTAGCGGTTGGCGAACAGCAGTTCGGCCTTGTCGGTGGCCAGCACCGACACCGCGGCGTCCAGGCTTTCCAGCACCGTGGTGAAGCGGTCGTGCGCGGCGGCCAGTTCCTCGCGGGCGCGCTTGGGCTCGGTGATGTCCGTCATCGAACTCATCCAGCCCGTGTGGCGGCCGCGGCTGTCCACCAGCGGCGAGACGTACATCCGCGCAAAGAAGCTGCTGCCGTCGCGGCGCATCACGCGCATCTCGTAGCCGGTGGCGGGGGACTTGCCCTGCAGCGTCAGGTCGATCTGCTTCTGCATCTCCTGCTGGTCGTTCGGCGGCCAGTAGGGGAAGGGCGGGATGCGGCCGACCAGCTCGGTCTCGGCCCAGCCCGTCATGCGGCAGAACGCCGGGTTCACGTAGGTGATGCGGCCGTTCAGGTCCAGCGCGCGCAGGCCGATCAGCATCGAGTTTTCCATCGCGCGCCGGAACGACGTCTCGGCCAGCAACGCGCGCTGGGCCTCGGAGCGGCGGCTGGTGTGCCGCCACATGCTCCAGAGGCTCCAGAGCAGGAAGCACGACAGCCCCACCACCAGCCACAGCAGCATGTTGTTGGGCAGGTTCGACGGCGGCGGATAGGCGTCGGCCCGCAGCGACAGCGAATGGCCGGGCGGGTCCAGCAGCACCTCGTACGACAGCGCGTTGCCCGGCACCGGGCGCACCGACGTGCTGGCGCGCGTCTGGTTGTTCTTGTCGATCAGCGAGAAGCGGTAGCGCTCGGTCAGCTCGGGCGGCAGCAGGTGCGTCAGGATGCCGTTGATCGAATAGAGCGCGCCCAGGGTGCCCAGGAACTCGTTGTCGCGCACGATCGGCACTTCCATCAGCATGAAGCTGTCGCCGCGGTCGTTGGTCAGCGGGCGCGAGTAGACCACGCGCTGGGTCTCGCGCGCGGCGTCGAAGGTGTCCAGCACCTCGGGTTCCAGCGGCTTGTCCACGGTCTCGCGCAACCGCCCGGCGAACTCGGACGTCGACGGCAGCGACCAGCGCCCGCGCTTGGTGGCATCGAGCCAGTTGATGAAGACGATCTCGGGGTTCTCGCGCAGGATTTCCTGCGCGGCGGTGCGGTAGGCGCCCTGGTCCAGCTGCGCGGCGGCGATGTCGCGCGCCAGCGAGGCCATCTGGTCCTGGTTGCTCAGCAGCGACAGCCGCACGCGCTGCTGCGCCCAGGCGGCGTCGCGGTACAGCGCGTCGCGCTGCTGCTGGCGCTCGGTCTCGTGCAGCGACCAGAGGATCACCCCCATCGCCACCGTAAACAGCACGATGGCCACCAGCGGGATGAACATGAACCAGCTGGTTGCCACAAGGTTGCGCCAGCGCATGATCCACAGCCGGCGCGGCGGGGCGGCCAGTGGCTCCATCGCGTCGGGATGGTCGACGTGATCGGCCGGGTCGCCGTGGTCGGGGTGGTCGGGGTGCGCATCGCCGTGACGGGCCGATGCCACGCCGGGCGGCACCTCGTGGGAGGCGTCGCCGACCGTGCCGGCGGAGCCCGGGGGCAGGATGGCCGTGCGCAGGCCGGAGAGGATTCGTTCGAAGAACTGCATAAGGGATTGACGGTCGACCGGCCAGTGTATCGGCTTTATTGCAGTGCGTCGCTTGGGGAAAGCGCCTATCCGGCACAAGCCGGGGCGCGGCGCCCGGCGACCCGCCAGCCCGCGCCACCGGACAGATTCTGGTGCACTGCGGCAATATTTCACATTATAAGAAAGGACTTCGTAATCTGAAAATTTAGCTTGTCAGCGGTTGCTGTGCTTCCATAGAATCGCTTCGACCGAACAAATGCGGGCGCCAGCCATGCGCTTGAGCTTGAGGATCCGGGCGATGCGACCCGACAAGAAAGATCCCCGTCCTGGACCGTACACCGATGCCAGGGCAGGAAGGCAAGGCTTTCGCCGCGACGTCAACACCGTCAGACCGGCCGACCGATAACCGCCCCACCGGGCGGCCGCCGGGGCAGGAATTTACCCAGGAGACAGTCATGTCCGCTGTACCAGAGCAGATCCTCGGCGCCAGCAGCGCCAACGACGCAGATCCCCAGGAAACGCACGAATGGCTGGATGCCCTGCAGGGCGTCCTGAACGCGGAAGGCGCCGAACGCGCAGCCTTCCTGATCGACAAGCAGATCGAATACGCGCGCGTGAACGGCGTGACGCAGCCGTTCCACGCCGAGACCCCGTACATCAACACCATCCCGGTGGAGCAGCAGGCCCGCATTCCCGGCGACCAGGACATCGAGCACCGCATCCGCTCGTACACGCGCTGGAACGCCATGGCCATGGTGCTGCGCGCCAACAAGCACACCAACGTCGGCGGCCACATCTCGTCGTTCGCCTCGGCGGCCACGCTCTATGACGTGGGCTACAACCACTTCTGGCGCGCCCCGTCGGAACAGAGCGGCGGCGACCTGGTCTTCGTGCAGGGCCACTCGGCTCCGGGCGTCTACTCGCGCGCGTTCCTGCTGGGCCGCCTGACGACCGAGCAGCTCGACAACTTCCGCCAGGAAGTGGACGGCAAGGGCATCTCGTCGTACCCGCACCCGTGGCTGATGCCGGACTTCTGGCAGTTCCCGACCGTGTCGATGGGCCTGGGCCCGATCATGGCCATCTACCAGGCCCGCTTCATGAAGTACCTGGACAGCCGCGGCCTGGCCAAGGCCGGCGACCGCAAGGTCTGGGCCTTCCTGGGCGACGGCGAGACCGACGAGCCGGAATCGCTGGGCGCGATCGGCATGGCCGGCCGCGAAAAGCTGGACAACCTCGTCTTCGTGATCAACTGCAACCTGCAGCGCCTGGACGGTCCGGTGCGCGGCAACGGCAAGATCATCCAGGAACTGGAATCGGAATTCCGCGGTTCGGGCTGGAACGTGATCAAGGTGGTCTGGGGCAGCCGCTGGGACCAGCTTCTGGCGCGCGACACCAAGGGCCTGCTGATGAAGCGGATGATGGAGGCCGTGGACGGCGAGTACCAGACCTTCAAGGCCAAGGACGGCGCCTACGTGCGCGAGCACTTCTTCAACACGCCGGAACTGAAGGCCATGGTGGCCGACTGGTCCGACGACGACATCTGGCGCCTGAACCGTGGCGGCCATGATCCGCACAAGGTCTACGCCGCGTACAAGGCCGCCAGCGAGCACAAGGGCCAGCCCACGCTGATCCTGGCCAAGACGATCAAGGGCTATGGCATGGGCGACGCCGGCCAGGCCATGAACGTGGCCCACCAGCAGAAGAAGATGCCGGTGGACGCCATCCGCGCGTTCCGCGACCAGTTCAGCATTCCGGTGCTGGACGAGAAGCTGGAGGAAGTGCCGTACCTGACCTTCGAGGAAGGCTCGAAGGAACTGGAATACATGCGCCAGGCGCGCATGAACCTGGGCGGCTACCTGCCTACCCGCCGCCAGAAGGCCGAGGCGCTGAAGGTGCCCGAACTGTCGGCGTTCGACGCGCTGCTCAAGGCCACCGGCGAAGGCCGCGAGGTGTCCACGACCATGGCGTTCGTGCGGATCCTGAACACGCTGCTCAAGGACAAGCAGATCGGCAAGCACGTGGTGCCCATCGTGCCCGACGAGTCGCGCACGTTCGGCATGGAAGGCCTGTTCCGTCAGGTCGGCATCTGGAACCAGGAAGGCCAGAAGTACGTGCCCGAAGACCATGACCAGCTCATGTTCTACAAGGAATCGCAGACGGGCCAGGTGCTGCAGGAAGGCATCAACGAAGCCGGCGCCATGTGCGACTGGATTGCCGCCGCCACGTCGTACTCGACGCACGGCGTGCAGATGATCCCGTTCTATATCTATTACTCGATGTTCGGCATCCAGCGGATCGGCGACCTGTGCTGGGCCGCCGCCGACATGCGCTCGCGCGGCTTCCTGCTGGGCGGCACGTCGGGCCGCACGACGCTGAACGGCGAGGGCCTGCAGCACGAGGACGGCCACTCGCACGTGTTCCACGCCGCCATCCCGAACTGCATCTCGTACGACCCGACGTTCCAGTACGAACTGGCCGTGATCATGCAGGACGGCCTGCGCCGCATGTACGCCGAGCAGGAAGACGTGTACTACTACCTGACGGTGATGAACGAGAACTACGAGCATCCGGAAATGCCGGCTGGCGTGGAACGCGACATCGTCAAGGGCATGTACCAGTTCCGCAAGGGCGTGGAGAACAGCAACGCGCCGCGCGTGCAGCTGCTGGGCTCGGGCACCATCTTCCGCGAGGTGATCGCCGCCGCCGACATGCTCAAGAAGGACTGGGGCGTGGAATCGGACATCTGGAGCTGCCCGAGCTTCACCGAGCTGGCCCGCGAAGGCCAGGCCACGGAGCGCTACAACCTGCTGCACCCGACCGAGACGCCGCGCGAATCGTTCGTCGCCCAGAAGCTCAAGGGCGTGCGCGGCCCGGTGATCGCGTCGACCGACTACATCCGCGCCTTCGCCGAGCAGATCCGTCCGTTCGTGCCGCGCCGCTACGTGGTGCTGGGCACCGACGGCTTCGGCCGCTCGGATACGCGCGAGAAGCTGCGCCACTTCTTCGAAGTGGACCGCAACTGGGTGACGGTGGCCGCGCTGAAGGCGCTGGCCGACGAGGGTGCGATCGGCCGCGAGAAGGTGGCCGAGGCGATCAAGAAGTACAACCTCGACCCGAACAAGCCGAACCCGATGTCGGTCTGACCCCGGACTTGCACGACTGAACCCCCGCAGCACGGCGCCCCGCCGCGCCGCGGGCGCCCCCGGCTCGTCCGGCGGCGCCCGGCGGCGCAGGTGATGCGCGGCAGCGTGACAGATGCGTGCGGCGAGAGTAACCTCGCCGATTGCGTTTGCCGCGTTGCGCGTAACGGACCACGGTGCCGGCTGCCCAGGAGAGACACTGAATGAGTCAAGCGATTGAAATCAAGGTGCCGGACATCGGCGACTACGACGCCGTTCCCGTCATCGAAGTGCATGTGAAGCCGGGCGACCAGATCAACGCGGAAGACGCGCTGGTCACGCTGGAATCGGACAAGGCCACGATGGACGTGCCGTCGCCGCAGGCCGGCACGGTCAAGGAAGTGAAGATCAAGGTCGGCGACAACGTGGCCGAGGGCTCCGTGCTGGTAATGCTGGAACCGGCCGGCGCCGCCGCGTCGGCACCGGCGCCCGCACCGGCTCCGGCCGCCGCCGCACCGGCCCCGGCGCCCGCAGCCGCCGCGCCGGCCCCCGCGGCCGCCCCGGCACCTGCCCCGGCTCCGGCCGGCGGTGGCACCGTCGAGGTCAAGGTGCCGGACATCGGCGACTATGACGCCGTGCCGGTGATCGAAGTCCACGTCAAGGCCGGCGACACGATCAACGCCGAGGACGCGCTGGTCACGCTGGAATCCGACAAGGCCACGATGGACGTGCCGGCCCCGCAGGGCGGCACGGTCAAGGAAGTGAAGGTCAAGGTCGGCGACAACGTCGCCGAAGGCACGCTGATCCTGATCCTGGAAGCCGCCGGTGGCGCGGCCGCCGCCGCACCGGCCGCCTCGGCGCCGGCCCCGGCTCCGGCCGCTGCACCGGCACACGCTGCCGCCGCGCCGTCGCCCGCACCGGCCCCGGCCGCCGCTCCGGCGCCCGCCGCCGCGCAGGGCGTGACCGGCAAGGCCGCCCACGCCAGCCCGTCGGTACGCAAGTTCGCGCGCGAACTGGGCGTGGACGTGTCGCGCGTGCCCGGCACCGGCCCCAAGGGCCGTATCACGCAGCAGGACGTGCAGGGCTTCGTCAAGGGTGTGATGTCGGGCCAGACCGCTGCCCCGGCCGCCGCTGCCGCCGCCGGCGGTTCGGGCGCCGGCCTGGACCTGCTGCCGTGGCCGAAGGTTGATTTCACGCGCTTCGGCGAGGTGGAATCCAAGCCGCTGTCGCGCATCAAGAAGATCTCGGGTGCCAACCTGCACCGCAACTGGGTCATGATCCCGCACGTCACGAACTGCGACGAGGCGGACATCACCGAGCTGGAAACATTCCGCGTGCAGCTGAACAAGGAAAACGAGAAGGCCGGCATCAAGGTGACGATGCTGGCGTTCATGATCAAGGCCACCGTGGCGGCGCTGAAGAAGTTTCCGAACTTCAATGCCTCGCTGGACGGCGACAACCTGGTGCTGAAGAAGTACTTCAACATCGGCTTTGCCGCTGACACGCCTAACGGCCTGGTCGTGCCGGTGATCAAGGACGCCGACAAGAAGGGCGTGCTGGAGATCAGCCAGGAGATGGGCGAGCTGGCCAAGCTGGCCCGCGACGGCAAGCTGAAGCCGGACCAGATGCAGGGCGGCTGCTTCTCGATCTCGTCGCTGGGCGGCATCGGCGGCACGTACTTCACGCCGATCATCAATGCGCCGGAAGTGGCCATCATGGGCGTGTGCAAGTCGTACATGAAGCCGGTGTGGGACGGCAAGCAGTTCGCGCCGCGCCTGACGCTGCCGCTGTCGCTGTCGTGGGACCACCGCGTGATCGACGGCGCCGAGGCCGCGCGCTTCAACACGTACTTTGCGGCACTGCTGGCAGACTTCCGCCGCATCCTGCTCTAAGTACCTGGGCGGTCCGCCGGGCTTCCGGCTGACCGCCGATTCGATTCGAGGGGCGAGCCATGACGACCTGCGTTGTCGTACGTAAGGGTGACGAGGTAGCGATTGCGGCCGATGCGCTGGTGACGTTCGGCGATACGCGGCTGTCGCGTGCCTACGAGCGCAACCAGAAGGTGATTCCCGTGGGCGAGAGCTTTGTCGCGCTGGCGGGCACCACCGCGCATTTCCCGGTCATGCGCGCGCTGCTGACGGGCATGGGCGACGAATGCCGGCTGCTGACGCGCGACGACGTGTTCCGGACGTTCCTGAAGGTGCATGAACGGCTCAAGACCGAGTACTTCATCAACACCAAGGAAGACGACGACGACCCGTACGAGTCTTCGCAGATCGTCTGCCTGATCGCCAACCCGGGCGGCATCTTTGGCGTCTATTCCTACCGCGAGGTGTTCTCGTTCGACCGTTTCTGGGGCATCGGCTCGGGCCGCAACTATGCGCTCGGAGCCATGCACGCGGTCTACGACCGGCCCGACCTGGGCGCGGGCGACATCGCGCGGATCGGCGTGGATGCCGGGATCGAGTTCGACAAGAGCTCGGCCGGCCCGATCGACGTGCATACGGTACAGCTCCTTGGCAGCATCCAGGCGGCGCCCCAGGAACCCGGCGACGCGGCAACCAACAAAGACGACGCGGCCTGACCCCCACGGCGGGCGGGGCGCGCATCCAGGAGGAAAAGCATGAGTGTGATCGAAGTCAAGGTGCCGGATATCGGCGATTTCGACGCGGTGGAAGTGATCGAGGTGCTGGTCAAGGCCGGCGACACGGTCGAGGAAGAGCAGTCGCTGATCGTGCTGGAGTCCGACAAGGCCAGCATGGACGTGCCGTCGTCGGCCGCCGGCAAGGTGGTGGACGTCAAGGTGAAGGTAGGCGACAAGGTTGCCAAGGGCACCGTGATCTGCACGGTGGAAGGCGGCGCGGCGGCAGCAGCCGCGCCGGCTCCGGCTCCTGCATCGGCCCCGGCCCCGGCGCCGGCGGCAGCGCCGTCCCCCGCAGCGGCCCCGGCCCCCACGGCCGCCCGGCACGGCGGCAGCGCCGACATCCAGTGCGACATGCTCGTGCTGGGCGCCGGCCCCGGCGGCTACTCGGCGGCCTTCCGCTCGGCCGACCTGGGCATGAACACGGTGCTGGTGGAGCGCTACGGCACGCTGGGCGGCGTCTGCCTGAACGTGGGCTGCATCCCGTCGAAGGCGCTGCTGCACAACGCGGCCGTGATCGACGAGGCCAAGGCGCTGGCCGCGCACGGCATCCTGTTCGGCGAAGCCAAGATCGACCTGGACGGCCTGCGCCACTACAAGGAAACCGTGGTCGGCAAGCTGACCGGCGGCCTGGCCGGCATGGCCAAGGCGCGCAAGGTGCAGGTGGTGCGCGGCGTGGGCACGTTCCTGGACCCGAATCACCTGGAAGTGCAGGAAACCGAGGGCGACGGCAAGGCCACCAATGGCAAGAAGACCGTGATCCGCTTTGAAAAGGCGATCATCGCGGCCGGCAGCCAGGCCGTGAAGCTGCCGTTTATCCCCGAAGATCCGCGCATCTTCGATTCGACCGGCGCGCTGGAACTGCGCGACATCCCGAACAAGATGCTGGTCATCGGCGGCGGCATCATCGGCCTGGAAATGGCCACGGTGTACAGCACGCTGGGCGCGCGCATCGACGTGGTGGAAATGCTCGATGGCCTGATGCAGGGCGCCGACCGCGACCTGGTGAAGGTCTGGGACAAGATGAACAAGCATCGCTTTGACAACGTGATGCTGAAGACCAAGACGGTGGGCGTGGAAGCCAAGCCGGACGGCATCTACGTCAAGTTTGAAGGCGAGGGCGCCCCGGCCGAGCCGGTGCGCTACGACGCGGTGCTGGTGTCCGTGGGCCGCACGCCGAACGGCAAGAAGATTGGCGCCGAGAAGGCCGGCGTGGCCGTGACCGACCGTGGCTTCATCGACGTCGACAAGCAGATGGGGACCAACGTGCCGCACATCTTTGCCATTGGCGATATCGTCGGCCAGCCCATGCTGGCGCACAAGGCCGTGCACGAGGCCCACGTGGCCGCCGAAGCCGCCCACGGCGAGAAGGCATACTTCGACGTCAAGCAGATTCCGTCGGTGGCCTACACCGATCCGGAAGTGGCCTGGGCCGGCCTGACCGAGGACCAGTGCAAGCAGCAGGGCATCAAGTACGGCAAGGGCGTGTTCCCGTGGGCCGCGTCGGGCCGAGCCATCGCCAACGGCCGCGACGAAGGCTTCACCAAGCTGATCTTCGACGAGGAAACGCACCGGATCATCGGCGGCGGCATCGTCGGCACCCACGCGGGCGACCTGATCAGCGAAGTCTGCCTGGCCATCGAGATGGGCGCGGATGCGGTGGATATCGGCAAGACCATCCACCCGCACCCGACGCTCGGCGAGTCGATCGGCATGGCTGCGGAGATTTACGAAGGGGTGTGCACGGACGTGCCGCCGCCGCGCAAGCGCTGAGTTTGGCTGTTGAATGAGAAAAACCCGCCGAGAGGCGGGTTTTTCTTTCTTAGTACTGATATGTCATCTGCAGGCCTGCAGTCAGTCCGGCCGTATGCAGATGCTCTGGCTTATAAACCGGCGTTCCGACAAACGCGTCATACGCCGCCAAGCATTTCCGGCGTCTACCAATGCCGGGACGAAAAAAATCCCGGCGACCTGCTGGCAGGGGCCGGGTTTGAATCGATACCTTTTGGATCGGCACCGAGGAGACAGCGGTACGGTGCGGGCGATAGGGATGCTGCGGGGGTCGCCGCCGTTGGCGGAGCGTCCTGGTCGACGGGCGGAGAGGGCGCTCTGCCAACGGACCGGCCGGAGCCGGTACGCTGGAGTGTTACAGATGCAGAAGCTTAGGCGGCAGCCGTGGGTTTCTTGGCAGCCGTGCGGGCCGTGGCGCTGGCTTGCTGGGCAGCCTTGGTCGCGGCGGTGGCGGCAGCCTGGAAGTTGCTTTCGGCCATTTCCACAGCCTGCTTCGTGGCCTTCTGGACCGATTCGTAGGCGTTGTTGGCGGCCGAGATGGCCGACTTCACGATGGCGACGGTCGATTCCGAGCCGGCCGGGGCGTTCTTGGCGAAGTTGTCGACCAGGGCCTGCACGTTCTTCGTGCCTTCGGCGAGCTGGGCTTCGGCAACCTTCGTGAACTCGCTTTGGGTTTCCGAAGCGATTTCGTACAGGTGACGCGTGTAGGCCAGGGTCTTCTCGGCTACCGGCTGCACCAGCGAGGCCTGGATGGCCAGCAGTTCCTGGGCATCCTTGGCGGACAGCGCCTTCTTGGCGTTGTCGACGTTCTCGGCAAACGTAGCCTTGACCACTTGCAGGTTCAGCTCGACGAGCTTCTCGACGCCTTCAAAGGCCTTCGAGGTCAGACCGAACAGGGTCTCGAGGTTGGCTTTTTGTGCGGCTGCAACTTGTTCCGGGGTCAGGATCATTGCTGGTCTCCAGTGGTGAACTTCAAGGTCAAGCGTAAAGAAATTAAGCCGCCCAGATGTCAAGGCCATGACTTGAATGTCTGGCCAGCCCGAGCGTACCTTCGTATCCGGCGGCGCCGTCCGGACTGTCGTTGCCGACCGTCCAGCGCTTTGATGCGCCGCAACAATTCCAATTCTAAGAATTCGACGATATGTGTCAAGCGGTTTTTGTGCGTCGCACAAAAAATAGGGGCCGGAAGGGGCCGGGAAAGGCATCGTGGGCCACTATTCGGCGCCAGATCAGGGTTTTTCCTGAGTCGGCAGATGCCGGTTCCGGTGGTGCAACGCGAGAAAAACGCCCGTTTCAGGCGGGCGCGGACACGCCGGCAGCGGCGGTGCTACCATCGCTGACTGCCCGGTCGGGGAATGGCGCCAGCGCGTCACGCGCCGCCGGGCATCCCGCGCCTCCCATTCGTTCGATGCAAGCCTTCTACGCCGACCACTTCGTCCTGCCGCTGCCGCCCGGCCATCGCTTTCCCATGCGCAAATACAGCATGCTGCGCGACGCCGTGGTGCGCGACGTGCCGGGCCTGTTCTTGCACGAAGCGCCGCGCGCCGACGATGCCGCGCTGGCGCTGGCCCATACCGCCGACTACATCGCCGATGTATCCAGCGGCCAGCTCGACGCGGCGCGCCAGCGCGAGATCGGCTTCCCGTGGTCGGCCGAGATGGTCGAGCGTTCGCGCCGGTCGGCCGGTGCGACGATTGCCGCATGCCGCACCGCACTGGCCGAGGGCGTGGCGGTCAACCTGGCCGGCGGCACCCATCACGCCTATGCCGACAAGGGCGGCGGCTTCTGCGTGTTCAACGACGCCGCCATCGCCGCGCGCCAACTGCAGCGCGACGGCAACGTGCGCCGCGTGGCCGTGATCGACCTCGACGTCCACCAGGGCAACGGCACGGCGTCGATCCTGCGCGACGACCCCACCGTGTTCACGCTGTCGCTGCATGGCGAGAAGAACTACCCGTTCCGCAAGGAGGCCAGCGATCTCGACGTCGGCCTGCCCGATGGGTGCGACGACGACGGCTATGCGGCCGCGCTGGCTGGTGCGCTCGACACACTGCGCGCCCGCTTTGCGCCCGACCTGCTGATCTACCTGGCCGGCGCCGATCCCCATGAGGACGACCGGCTCGGCCGGCTGCGCCTGACCATGGCGGGGCTGGCCCGGCGCGACACCATGGTGTTCGATTTCGCGCTGTCGCAGCGCCTGCCGATTGCCGTGGCGATGGCCGGCGGCTACGGCAACCAGATCGAGAACACCGTGGCCGTGCACCGGCAAACCGTCATGCTGGCCGCCGGCTATCACGCCCGCTATCGCGCGCTCGACGGCCTGCCGGCCGCGTCCGTGGCCGCGGCGGTCTGACGATGGCGTCGCATACATCGCAAAATCCTGGGAACCTTGTGGTTTGCCGTGCGCTCATACGGACCTCCCGTGTGGCTGCGGCGACGCTCATCCCGTCTTCGCTTCCTGCCGACCTGGATCGCATCCGATGAAGCCTGAACCCGATTGCCGAAGCGCGTACGCGCACTTCCAGCCCATCACCACACGCTGGATGGACAACGACGTCTATGGCCACGTCAACAACGTTGTCTACTACAGTTACTTTGATACCGTTGTGAACACGTACCTGATCCGGGAAGGCGTGCTCGACATCGAGCGGGGCGGCACGATCGGGCTCGTCATCGAGACCCAGTGCAACTACTTCTCGTCGCTGAGCTTTCCCGATACGGTCGTGGCGGGCCTGCGCGTGGCGCGGCTTGGCAATTCGAGCGTGCGCTACGAGGTGGGGCTGTTCCGCAACGATGACGATGTGGCGGCCGCGCAGGGGCACTTCGTGCACGTCTACGTGGACCGCGAGACGCGGCGTCCGGTGGCGTTGCCGCCGGCGCTGCGGCAGGCATTGCAGGCGCTGGTCGTCGACCGGCCCGAGGACAACAGACAGCAGGCATGACAGGAGACCCGATGTCGCCCCCAGATGACGCCGCGATTGTCGATCGCGCCATCACCACGCGCCGCTCGGTCCGCGCGTTCCTGGACACCCCGGTGCCGCGCGAGACCATCGAGGCCATCCTGGCCGTGTCGAGCCGGGCGCCGTCCGGTACCAACACCCAGCCTTGGAAGGTCTATGTCCTGTCTGGCGAAGCCAAGGCGCGGTTCTGCGCCGACGTGCTGGCCGCCTACGACGATCCCGAACGCGATGCCAAGTACCGCGAGGAGTATCCGTACTACCCGCGCGAGTGGGTGGACCCATACCTGTCGCGCCGCCGCAAGCTCGGCTGGGACCTGTACAGCCTGCTGGACATCCGGCGCGAGGACAAGGCGCGGATGCACGAGCAGCACGCGCGAAATTTCCGATTCTTCGACGCGCCGGTGGGGCTGATCTTCACGATCGACCGGATCATGGAGCAGGGCAGCTGGCTGGACTACGGCATGTTCCTGCAGAGCATCATGGTGGCGGCGCGGGCCCGCGGGCTGGACACCTGCCCGCAGGCGGCGTTCACGCAGTTCCATACGATCATCAAGCAGCACCTGCGGCTGACGGAGGAGGAAATGGTGGTGTGCGGCATGTCGCTCGGCTATGCAGACCCCGACGCGACGGCCAACCAGTTGACGACGGAACGTGAACCGGTTAGCCAGTTCGTGCGTTTCCTCTCCTGATTCACCCGCAGTTGGCGTTTTCCGGTATTAGGATTTCACCATGCAGGCCGTTATGACGTTATCCGGGGCCTGAAGGGTGGGGTGATCCCGGCGCCGCCGGCGCAAAAGTATTGTTGTATTTACGTTAGGCATGGGATGACTGAAACGTCTCTTTTTCCATATTGTGGAAATGTTTGGCAATCGAACTTTAAAGAGCCGTTGTAAGTCGTTAATCTTGCTAAGAATTTCTTAATTTCCTACACTAGCGCCATTCCGTTTCCGCGCTGAACAGACATGTTCCGGACCGAATCCATGATTTCTCTACGCTTCGGCCTTCCTCGACTGACCGCTTTCGCCACTGCGGCGCTGGTGTCGGTCGCCATGATGGCCGCGCCGGCCACGTACGCAGCGACGAAGTCGACTGCGGCGAAAACGTCGGCGAAAAAGACCCAAAAAGCTGTTAAATCCACCAAAGCCGTTGCTTCTGCCAAGGCAGCAGCGTCGCCGCGCAAGGTGATCGTGCTCAAGAACGGCAAGCGCTCCGTCGTGGCGGCCCGCCATGCGGCGCCGGTGCGGGCCGCTTTCGTGCCGGCCAAGCCGTCGCTGGGCGAGGCCATGGGCCTGCGCGATACCGAAGACGCGCTGTCGCTGCGCTCGTCGGTGGCGCTGGTGATGGACCAGAACACCAACGAGGTGCTGTTCCAGAAGAATTCCACGGCCGTGCTGCCGATTGCCTCGATCACCAAGCTGATGACCGCGCTGGTGGTGATGGACGCCCGCCTGCCGATGGACGAGATGCTCACGGTGACCGAGGACGACCGTGACACCGAGAAGCACAGCAGCTCGCGCCTGCGCTTCGGCACCACGCTCACGCGCCACGAGATGCTGCTGCTGGCGCTGATGTCGTCGGAGAACCGCGCCGCGTCGGTGCTGGGCCGCAGCTATCCGGGCGGCCTGCCCGCGTTTGTCAGCGCCATGAACAAGAAGGCCCGCGAACTGGGCATGAACGACAGCCACTTCGTCGATTCGAGCGGCCTGTCCAGCAGCAACGTGTCCAGCGCCGTCGATCTGGCGCGCCTGGTCAACGCCGCCTACCGCAACCCGACGATCCGCGAATTCTCGACGCAGCCCGAGCACGAGGTCAGCGTCGCCGGCCGCACGATGCACTACGTCAGCACCAATCGCCTGGTGCGTGGCGGCAGCTGGGAGATCGGCCTGCAGAAGACCGGTTATATCTCGGAAGCCGGCCAGTGCCTCGTGATGCAGACGCGCGTCAACGATCGCAACGTGGTGATGGTGTTCCTGGATTCGGTCGGCAAGCTGTCGCGCTTTGCCGATGCCACGCGGGTGCGCCAATGGCTTGAGCACCAGCCACCGTCGGCAGGGGGCCAGCCGCGCCCTTTTCCGTCTACACCCAATCTTACGCAGGGTCCTAAATCCCCTGCGGCGGTCCTGGCATCGCAGCAGTCGCACGGCACCTGAGCGGTTGTCGTCGCGCATGGAAAACGCGCCGTGGAGCTTGCGCTCCCGGCGCGTTCTTTTTTGGCCGTCTGGCGATGAAGGGCGGCGGCGCGGTCAGGCCGCCGGTTCCGGCACGTAGCCCATGCCGCGCGAGATCTGCAGCGCGGTCTCCTTGAGGTTCTGCAGCCAGCTATCCTGCAGCCGGTCGGCCGGCGCCGACAGCGACAGGCCGGCCACCAGCCGCCGCGAATCGTCGTAGATGCCGGCGGCGATGCAGCGTACGCCCAGTTCCAGCTCCTCGTTGTCGCGCGCGTAGCCGTTGGTCCGGACCCAGCTCAGTTCGCGCTCCAGCTTGGCAAGGTCGGTGATCGACGTGCGCGTATGCCCGGCCAGCCCCGTGCGCGTGGCGTAGTTGCGCACGCGCGGGCCTTCGTCGGCGGCCAGGAACAGCTTGCCGACCGAGGTCAGGTGCAGCGGCGCCCGCCCGCCAATGGCGCGCACCACCTGCATGCCCGATCGCTCGCTGTAGGCGCGTTCGATATAGACGATCTCGTCGCCCTGGCGCACCGACAGGTTCACGGTCTGCCCGGTCACCCGGTGCAGCGCGCGCATCGGCGCCAGCGCCGCGTCGCGCACCGACAGCCGTGCCTTGACCAGGTTGCCCAGCTCCAGCAGCCGCATGCCAAGGCGGTAGCTGCCGGGGTCGGACCGGTCGACGAAGCGGCACGCCACCATGTCGTTGAGAATCCGGTGGGCGGTGGAAGGGTGCAGGCCGGTGGCCCCCGACAGCTCTTTCAGGCTGACGGGGTCGGCGTGCTGAGCCAGCGCGTCGAGCAGCGTCATCATGCGCTCGATCACCTGGATCGAGGTCTTGCCGGGCGCCTTGTCGGCTTCTGCCATTTCTGCCATGGGAAAATGTTGCCGTGCGGCATATTAAGCGGTTGCCTGATTCTATCTCGCATCGTGAAAATTTCAACGGGTGAAACGTGATTTCCGAGATTTCCTTCGGCCGATACTGCCCGGCAGCGCGCCGTCGATGAGCCACATTTGGCCCGGCCATGAGCAGGATTGCGGCGCCCGGTGCCCGCAGCGGCAGGGTGGCGGGGCATAATTGCGGGGTTTCTGGGTCTGGAAAAGGGAAGTCATGCGAATCGGACTGTTCGCCACCTGTCTGGTGGACCTCATGCGTCCCGACATCGGGTTCTCCGTGCTCAAGCTGCTGGAATCGGCCGGCTACGAGGTGATGGTGCCCGAGGCGCAGACGTGCTGCGGGCAGCCCGCGTACAACTCCGGCGAGCGCACCGTCTCGCGCGACCTGGCCGAGAAATTCCTGCGCGAGTTCGAGATGTTCGACTACGTGGTGGTGCCCTCGGGATCGTGCGGCGGGATGATCCGCCATCACTACCACGACCTGCTGCGCGACGACCCCGAACTCCACGGCCGCTACGAGCGCCTGCGCGAGCGGGTGTTCGAGCTGACCGACTTCCTGGTCAACGTGGCCCGGATCGACACGCTCGACTCCGGCTTTGCCGGCCATGTCACCTATCATGATTCGTGCTCGGGCCTGCGCGAACTGGGCGTCAAGCAGCAGCCCCGCGCGCTGCTGGACAAGCTGCCCGGCGTGCAACTGACCGAGATGAAGGACTGCGAGGCGTGCTGCGGGTTTGGCGGCACGTTCTCGGTCAAGTACGGCAACATCTCGACGGCCATCGTCGACGAGAAGTGCGCCAACATCCAGGCCAGCGGCGCCGATGCCGTGGTGCTGGGCGACCTGGGCTGCATGCTCAACATCGAAGGCCGGCTGCGCCGCACCGGCGATTCGCGCACGCGCGTGCTGCATATCGCGCAGGTACTGGCCGGCGACGCCTGACGCGACAAAAGGAAGCCCCCACGATGCAAGTCCACAGCATGGAGTTCAAGGCGCGCGCCGGCCAGAAGCTGGCCGACCAGCGGCTGCAGCAGAACCTCAAGAAACTGTCCACGAAGTTCGTCACGGCCCGCGCCGATGCCATCCGCGACATCGACTTCGACGCCACGCGCGCCGCGCTGAAGGAGCGCCGCAACCGCGCGCTGGAGAACCTGGACGTCTGGCTCGCCACCTTTGAACACAATGCGACGCAGCGCGGCGCCACGGTGCTGTTCGCCGAATCCACGGCCGACGCGGCGCGGCTGGTGGCCGAGATCGCCCAGAAGCATGGCGTGAAGAAGGTCATCAAGAGCAAGTCGATGGTGACCGAGGAGATGCGGCTCAACCAGGTGCTGGGCGAGATGGGCGTGCAGAGCATCGAGACCGACCTGGGCGAGTACATCCTGCAGATCAACGATGCCGAGCCGCCGTCGCACATCATCGCGCCCGTGATCCACAAGGACAAGGACGAGATTGCCGACCTGTTCGCGAAGGTCCACAACAAGCCGCGCCTGACCGACATTCCCGAGATGACGCGCGAGGCCCGCGAGGTGCTGCGCCCCGAGTTCCTGTCGGCCGACATGGGCGTGACCGGCGGCAATTTCATCATTGCCGAGACCGGCTCGGTGGCCGTGGTGACCAACGAAGGCAACGAGGGCATGTGCACGATCATGCCGCGCGTGCACGTGGCCGTGACCGGCATCGAGAAGGTGCTGCCGACGCTGGAAGACCTAGCCACGGTGATGCGGCTGCTGCCGCGCTCGGCCACGGGGCAGGCCATCTCGAACTATTTCTCGATCCTGACCGGCCCACGCGCGCCCGGCGAGCAGGATGGCCCGGAGCATATGTATTTCGTCATCGTCGACGGCGGCCGCAGCGGCCTGATCGGCGGCGAATTCCAGGAAATGCTGCGCTGCATCCGCTGCGGCGCCTGCATGAACCACTGCCCGGTGTACCAGAAGATCGGCGGGCACGCCTATGGCTGGGTCTATCCGGGGCCGATGGGCAGCGTGCTGACGCCGAGCTACGTGGGGCTGGC
This sequence comes from Cupriavidus pauculus, assembly GCF_003854935.1. Classification (NCBI taxonomy): domain Bacteria; kingdom Pseudomonadati; phylum Pseudomonadota; class Betaproteobacteria; order Burkholderiales; family Burkholderiaceae; genus Cupriavidus; species Cupriavidus pauculus. Next base: position 3,057,293 of record NZ_CP033969.1, on the reverse strand, counting down.
CAATGCCGTGGACCTGCCGCAGGCTGCGACGATGTGTGGCGAGTGCAACCGGGTGTGTCCGGCATCGATCCCGCTGTCCGACCTGCTGCGCAAGCTGCGCGAGAAGCAGATGGAGCGCCACCTGCGGCCGTGGCAGGAGCGCGTGGCCTTGCAGGCGTGGGGCTACGTGGCGCGCCGCCCGGACCTCTATGCATTCCTGACGCGCATCGGCGCCCGCCTGCTGTCCCGCATGGGCGGGCGCAGCAAGCTGATCGCCAGCCTGCCAATGGCCGGCAAGGGCTGGACCGACACCCGCGACATGCCCGCCCCGGCGGGCCGCACGTTCCGCGAACTCTACAAGGAAAGGAGGGCGCGGTAATGAGCGCCAATCAGGACACGCTGGCCGTCATGCGCCAGGCACTGGACGCCCACGTGGCCGGCACGCTGCCCGTCGGCGAGCTGATCGCCCGCTGGCGCGCATCGGCCGCGTCGCTGTCGCTGCCGCCCGCGTTCGGGCAGGTCATGGAGGAATTGCTACGCCGGATGGAGATGTCGGCCGCCTTCGCCCAAGATAGCTGCTCGTTTTCGAGCACGGCAGTCACGGACCAGTTGGCGAAGTGGCTGGAGAAGGCTGGGGCGGTTCAGTAGGAGATACAGCCGTCGGCCGCGCAGATGGTTTGCTCCCCTCTCCCGCATGGCGAGAGAGGGGCCGGGGGTGAGGGCCAGCAGTGCAAATTGCGACCAGTCGGCAAGCAGATGCTCAATGCCCTCACCCCCAACCCCTTTAACGCGGTGCGGGAGAAGGGAGCCAGTCTCCGGTGGTGGCAGGCTTAGCTCAACAACAACGCATCGTCGTCGAGCTGTTCGTGCCGGGTCTGCTCGAACATCTTCAGCAGGTCGGGCACGTCCAGGCCCTTGCGCTGGTCGCCGGAGACGTCCAGCACCACCTGTCCCTGATGCAGCATGACCGTGCGCTGGCCGTAGTCCAGCGCCTGGCGCATCGAGTGCGTCACCATCATCGTCGTAAGCTGGCTTTCCTCGACGATGCGCGCGGTCAGTTCCAGCACGAACGCGGCCGTCTTGGGGTCCAGCGCGGCGGTGTGCTCGTCGAGCAGCAGGATGCGCGACGGCTGCAGCGACGCCATCAGCAGGCTCACCGCCTGCCGCTGGCCGCCCGACAGCAGGCCGATCCGGTCGGTCAGCCGGTTTTCCAGGCCCAGGTTCAGCAGCCGCAGCTTGTCGCGGAACAGTTCGCGCGACGCCTTGTTCAGCGCCGGCCGGAAGCCGCGCCGCGACCCGCGCGCCATGGCCAGCGCCATGTTTTCCTCGATCGTCAGCGCCTCGCAGGTGCCCGCCATCGGGTCCTGGAACACGCGCGCCACCAGGTGGGCACGGTCCCACGCGGGCTGGCGCGTGACGTCGGTGTCGTCGATCAGGATGCGGCCGCTGTCAACCATCGTGTCGCCGCTGACGGCGTTCAGGAACGTCGACTTGCCGGCGCCATTGGAGCCGATCACCGCCACGAACTGGCCCGACGGAATCTCCAGGCTCAGGCCGCGCAGCGCGCGGTTCTCGATCGGGGTGCCCGGGTTGAAGGTGAGCTTCAGGTTCTCTGCGCGTAGCATGTCAGGCACCTCCGTTCTTGCGGGCGAACAGCTTCTTGCGCGTGGCCGGCAGCACCAGCGCCAGCGTCACCAGCGCGGCGGTCACCAGGTTCAGGTCCTGCGCCTTCAGGCCGATGAACTCCGAGTTCAGCGCCAGCGCGATGAAGAAGCGGTACAGGATGGCGCCGATCACCACGGCCAGCGTCACGAACACCAGCCGGCGCGCCGGGATGATCGTCTCGCCGATGATCACCGCGGCCAGCCCGATCACGATCGTGCCGATCCCCATCGAGATGTCCGAGCCGCCCTGGGTCTGGGCGAACAGCGCGCCGGCCAGCGCCACGAGCGCGTTCGACAGCGCCATGCCGGCCAGCGTGGCGCGGCCCGTGGGCACGCCCTGGGCGCGCGCCATGCGCGGGTTGGCGCCGGTGGCGCGCATCGCCAGGCCAAGCTGCGACGAGAAGAACCAGTCCAGCGCCAGCTTGGCGGCCACCACCACCACGAACAGCACCAGCGGGCGCAGCACGTAGTCGGGCAGCCATTCGGGCTGCAACATGGTGAACAGCGTCGGCTCGGTGATCAGCGGCACGTTGGGGCGGCCCATGATGCGCAGGTTGACCGAGTAGAGCGCGATCATCATCAGGATGCTGGCCAGCAGGTCCATGATCTTCAGGCGCACGTTGAGCCAGCCCGTGATCCAGCCGGCAATGGCACCGGCCACGATGGCCGCCAGCGTGGCCAGGATCGGGTCCTGGCCGGCCGAGATCAGCGTCGCGGCGACGGCGCCGCCCAGCGGAAAGCTGCCATCGACGGTGAGGTCGGGAAAGTTGAGGATGCGGAACGAGATCAGCACCCCGAGTGCCACGAGGCTGAAGATCAGGCCGATCTCCAGGGCACCCAGCAGGGAAAAGAGGGACATTGGGGAAATCCTTTGCGGGCCGTCCGGCCGGCCCGGATAGGGCCATGGGGGGCGCCTCGGGCCGCGCGCCGCAGGGTAGGGCGCGCGGCGTGCGGCAGTATTACTTGATGACGGTCTTGGCTTCCTTGACCAGGTCCGGCGCCAGCGTCACGCCCTGCTTGCCGGCGGCGCCCGTGTTCACGAACAACTCAAGGTTGTCAGACGTCTGCGAGGCAATCGCGCCCGGCTTCTCGCCCTTCAGGATCCGCACCACGACCTTGCCGGTCTGGTGGCCCAGGTCGCCATAGTTGATGCCCAGCGCGGCAATGGCGCCCCGCTTGACGCTGTCGGTATCGGACGCCACCAGCGGGATCTTCGACTCGTTGGCCACCTTGACCAGCGATTCGTAGGCCGACACCACGTTGTTGTCGGTGTTCGTGTAGATCACGTCGACCTTGCCGATCAGGCTCTTGGCGGCCGGGCCGATGTCCACGGTGCGCGGCGCGGCGGCTTCCTTCAGCGACATGCCCTGCTTGGCCAGCAGGTCCTTCAGTTCCTTGACCACCACCACCGAGTTGGCCTCGCCGGGGTTGTACACCATGCCGACCGTCTTGGCCTTGGGCACCACGCGCTTGATCAGCGACACCTGCTTGTCCAGCGGCAGCTTGTCCGACACGCCGGTCACGTTCGTGCCCGATGCCGTCCATGCCTTCACAAGCTGCGCGGCCACCGGATCGGTCACGCCCGAGTACACCACGGGCACGCTCTTGGTGGCGGCCACCACGGCCTGGGCCGACGGCGTGGCGATGGCCACGATCGCGCTCGGCTGGTCGCCCACGAACTTGCGGGCGATCTGGGCGGCGGTGCCCGGGTTGCCCTGGGCGCTCTGGTATTCCCACTTGAGGTTCTTGTCGGCGTCGTAGCCGGCGGCCTTCAGCTCGTCGCGCACGCCGTCGCGGATGGCGTCGAGTGCCGGGTGGTCCACGATCGACAGGACCTTCACGGTCGCCGTCTGGGCCTGTACGGCGCCGCCGTAGAGCAGGGCCAGCGCAACCGCGCTGCCGAGAATGGACTGGGTGGTGGATGCCTTGAGACGCAGCATGTAGTTGTTCTCCCCCGAAGGATTCGGTGCTTTTCAGTCAGTCAGCCGCAAACGGTACGCGCAGCCGTCCTGCCGGGCGCCGGCGGCATGCCGGATGCCGCGGGGCTGCCCGGCGGTCCGGCTGAGTGCGCCGCACGCCCGGCGGCAGGTGCGGGCGGGGCGCGTGGTCACATCGGATACGACGGCGCGAAGCCTGCGAGCATACCATTTTCGGCCCCCGCTGGGATCGCTTTTGGTGCTGCATGGCGGCATATCCTGCCGATAAATACCCACGGGGGAGGGGTGCGCCGCAAGAAATTGCGCCGAAATGTCGATTTCGGCGCGAATGCGCCTGATGGCCGACAGGCGTCTCCGGGCCCCCGTCAGCCCCGGCGCAGCGCGGCGGCGCAGTCGCGCACCAGCGTGGGGCCGCGATAGATCAGGCCACTGTAGACCTGCACGAGCTGCGCGCCGGCGTCGATCTTGGCCCGCGCGCCGGCGCCGTCGAAGATGCCGCCCACGCCGATGATTGGCAGATCATTGCCAACCACGCGGCGCAGCTCGCGCACCACGCGCGTCGACGCCTCGAACACGGGCCGGCCGGACAGGCCGCCGGCCTCGTCGGCATGGGGCAGCCCCTGCACGGCGTCGCGCGAGATGGTGGTATTGGTGGCGATCACCCCGTCGATCCCGTGCCGCACCAGCGCGTCGCCGATATTGCGGATCTGGTCGTCATCGAGGTCCGGCGCGATCTTCAGCGCCACCGGCACGTAGCGCTTGTGCTGGTCTGCCAGGCGCTGCTGGGCGGCCTTGAGCGTGGACAGCAGGCTGTCCAGCTCGCTGGCGCCCTGCAGTTGCCGCAGGTTCTTGGTGTTGGGCGACGAGATGTTCACCGTCACGTAGCTGGCGTGCGGATAGACGCGCTCCAGGCAGTACAGGTAGTCGTCGGCCGCGCGCTCGATCGGCGTGTCGGCGTTCTTGCCGATGTTCAGCCCCAGCACGCCGCCTTCGGCCTTCCAGCGCGACGCCTGCACGTTGCGGATGAACGCATCCACGCCGCCGTTGTTGAAGCCCATGCGGTTGATCAGCGCATCGGCCTGCGGCAGCCGGAACATGCGCGGGCGTGGGTTGCCGGCCTGCGCGCGCGGCGTGACCGTGCCCACTTCGATAAAGCCAAAGCCGAACGCGGCCAGCCCGTCGATATAGGCGCCGTCCTTGTCCAGCCCGGCCGCCAGGCCCACGGGATTCGGGAAGCGGATGCCCATCACGGTGCGCGCATCGTCGGGAATGGCATTGCCGATGCAGCCGGCCAGCCCCAGGCGCTGCGCGCGCATCAGGTTGTTCAGGGTGAAATGGTGGGCGTCCTCCGCATCCATGGAGAACAGGGCGGGGCGAAACAGGGGATAGAGCGCGTTGAGCACGGTCAGGAGGGCGGCAGGGCCGGCGAGGTGTCGGAATCAGGGCGGCATTGTAGCCGTTCGGGTCGGGCCAGACCCCGGTTCGCCGTGGATGGCGGCGCCGCGCGCCGGGTCCCGTGCCTATTCCTGCGCCGGACCCGGCTGCGGCCGCGCGGGCGGCTCGGGCACCACCGCCGGGCCTTCGAACGCGTGCCACTGGTTGCCGGTCAGCACCTGCAGCGGCTGGAAACGCGCCTTGTAGGCCATCTTGCGGCTGTCGGCAATCCAGTAGCCCAGGTACAGGTGCGGCAGGCCCAGCTCCCGCGTCTGCGCGATCTGCCAGAGGATGTTGTACGTGCCGTAGCTGGCGCCGGCGACGAGCGGATCGTAGAACGTGTAGACCGACGACAGGCCGTCGTCGAGCACGTCGATCATGCTGACCATCCTCAGCTTGCCGGCTTCGGCAGACCCGGGCGGCTCGCGGAATTCCACCAGCCGCGAATTGACGCGGCTTTGCAGCAGGAACTGCTCGTACTGGTCGCGGCTGTCCTGGTCCATGCCGCCGCCGGCGTGGCGCATCGACTGGTAGAGCAGGTACAGCGCGTAGTGTTCCTCGACGTAGGTCAGCGGCGCCACTAGCGCCTGCAGGCCCTGGTGCTGGCGCCAGGCGCGGCGCTGGCTGCGGTCGGGCTGGAACTGGTCCACCAGCACGCGGCACGGCGTGCATGCGCGGCATTCGTCGCAATAGGGGCGGTAGGTGAAGATGCCGCTGCGGCGGAACCCGGCGCGCACCAGCCGGGAGTAGACGTCGGCGTTGATCAGGTGGGCGGGCGTGGCCACCTGCGACCGCGCCATGCGGCCCTCCAGGTAGCTGCAGGCGTACGGCGCCGTCGCATAAAACTGCAGCGCGGATAGCGGAAGTTCCTTCAGCTTGCTCATGACGTCGAATGAAGGGGGCGCGTCGGACGCCTGTGTCGGCCTGAGTGGCAGTCTATCAGAGCCCATCGGGCAACGTCTGCAGGACAACAATGGATCGCCGGCCCCCATTTTGAGACTCGTCGCATGGTGCGGCGCGCCCTGGGTTTGTACGATGGCGGCACTGATACTTCAGGAGCACATCATGGCGTCATTGCCTATCGAAGCCGGGGGGCGGGTCGGCCAGCAGAAAAGGGGGCGTCATGCCGACCTGGCGGCGCTGGTCGGGGTCAGCCTCGGCATCGTCGTCAGCGTCTTCGGCATTCTCGATTACCAGCGCCAGCTGTTCGTCGGCATGGTCCGGACCGAAATCCACGCGCAGGTCACGCCGCTGACCGTGGCGATGAACGAAATGGACAAGCGCATCGGTGGCCGGTTCGACGATACGTACCGGCGTATCGATGACACCAACCGGCGCATCGACGATGCGAACCGGCGGCTGGACGAGACCAATCTGCGGCTCGACGGCTTGTCCAAGGCGGTGGCGGAAGTCGGCGTCCGCGTGGGCCGGCTCGAAGGGCGGGCCAGCCGGTAGGCGGTCAGGCGGCGCCGGGCGCGTCGGCGTGGCCGTTGGGGCCGGTCCAGCGTGCCAGTTCGCGCTTGTCGAACCGCCATGGCTCGATCGCGCCAGCCCCGGCGGCGGCGCGGACGTGGGCGATGAAGGTGCTGCGCGGGATCGGCGCGGCGCCCAGCGACGCAAGGTGGTCGGTTTCCTGCTGGCAGTCGATCATGGTCACGCCGTGGCTGTCCAGGAAGCCGCAGAGCGCGGCCAGCGCGATCTTGGAGGCGTCCGTGCGGTGCGCGAACATCGATTCGCCGTAGAACATGCGGCCCAGCGCCACGCCGTAGAGCCCGCCCACGCGCTCGCCCTGGTACCAGGCTTCCACCGAGTGGGCGAGTCCGAGCCGATGGAGTGCGGTGTACGCCGCGATGATCTCGTCGGTGATCCACGTGCCGAGCTGGCCGTCGCGCCGGGTCATGGCGCAGGCGCGCATAACGGCCACGAAGTTGTCGTCGACGCGGATTTCCCAGTCGGGATCGCGCAGCACGCGGCGCAGGGTCTTGCGGAAGGTGGCCGACACCTTGAGTGCGGACGGCGTCAGCACCATGCGCGGGTCCGTGCTCCACCAGAGGACTGGCTGGCCTTCGGAATACCAGGGGAAGATGCCCTGCCGGTAGGCCAGCAGCAGCCGCTGGGGCGTCAGGTCGCGGCTGGCGGCCAGCAGGCCGGGCGCGTCGCTGGCGGGGCCGAGCGCGCGGTCGACCGGCGGAAACGGATCCTGCGGGTCGAGCCAGGTAATCATGCTGGGTGGGAAGGCGTCGCGACGGGCGTCGCGGTCACGGTGTGACGGTGGCGCGGCTGGTCAGCGGCCGCATGGGTTTGTCGATGTCGAGCGTATGCAGGCGGAAATTGCCTGCGTCGATCTTGCCGGCGGCGCGGTCGGCAAAGAAGCAGCGCAGCGTATGGATCACGGTGGGGAAGGCCAGGTCGTCCCAGGGCACGTCGGCCTCGTCGACGAGCTTCACTTCCAGGCTTTCCTCGCCCGGCGCGATGTCCAGGTCGTTCAGGCGCGCCAGGTAGAAAAGATGCACCTGATGCACGTGCGGCACGTTGAGCATGGAGAACAGCTCGCCCACCTCCACGCGGGCGCCGGCTTCTTCCAGCGTCTCGCGCGCGGCGGCCTGGGCCGTGGTTTCGCCAATTTCCATGAATCCGGCGGGCAGCGTCCAGAAGCCGTAGCGGGGCTCGATGGCGCGCTTGCAGATCAGGATCTTGTCTTCCCAGACCGGGATCGTGCCGACGACGTTACGCGGATTGACGTAGTGGATCGTGCCGCAGTTGTCGCACATGCTGCGCGGGCGGTTATCGCCTTCTGGCACGCGCAGCACAACCGCATGACCACAGTTCGAGCAGAATTTCATGGGAGGCGTCCGGGAAGAATGGGGGCAAGTGTATCACCGCGACGGGGGCTCGCCGGGGCGCCAGCGTGAGGCAACGCGCCAAGGGCGCGGGGTGCGGAGCCGGGCGCAACGGGGGCCGGATCGAGCGGCGGATGACGGCGCCGGAAAACAAAAAACCCGCCAGTGGCGGGTTAGATGCGGACTTGCTGTCGACGGTACCGATTGAGCAAGGATCGGTTGGTTGCGGGGGCAGGATTTGAACCTGCGACCTTCGGGTTATGAGCCCGACGAGCTGCCAGACTGCTCCACCCCGCGTCCGTCGAAGCTGTGATTATAGGAGGTCGGTTGGCGCATTGCAACAGAAACTTAAAACTTCTGTGATACCGACGTCTGCTCTTTCATTGGAGCGGGATTCGGGTCGCGCGTTCAAGGCGTGTCGGGACTTTCGCTTGTGCGTTGCCGCACCGGCTGCCACGCGGTGGTTTCCACTTCGAAGCTCTCGCGCTGGCGCAGGTCGTCGCGCTGCCAGATCACGCGGTCGTGGCGGACGGTCAGCATCCATTGGGTGGCGGCCAGCGGTTGCGGCGGGTCGAATGCGCGGGGGGTGAGCACGGCCACGCAGGCACCGTGGGACGGGTCGCGTACCGAGGGGTAGCGGATCAGGCCGGCGCCCGCCTCGCGTGCGACGCGCGCGAAGGTCTGGCAGGCGTCGTAGTCGGCCGGGTCGGACCAGTGCGCCGCATCGTCGGCAAACGGAGGCGCGTCCAGCGCGACGCCGGTGGTCTTGACGCCCGCCTGGAACAGCGTCTGGGCGCGGGCGTCGATGCGGGGCAGTGCCGGGCTTTCCATCAGGAACCGCCAGCGCCAGTAGGCCAGTTCGGCGCAGGCGGCGGCAAGCGACTCGGCGCCGTAGAAGACACCGGGGTCCTGGCCGCCGCGGAAGCGCGATCCGGCTTCGGTGGGTGGATAGCGGAAGGGGGTGGAAATCAGGTAGTGCAGGTGGCGCGCGTCGGGCGGGACGGCGGGCTTGCCGGCGTCGATCACCGCTTCGAGCACGGCGTGTTCGGCGAGCGTGTCGACCAGGGCCATGGTCGACACCACGTGCTGGGCCTCGACGGCGCGCCAGAGCGTCAGCGCGAACGGCCGGCGCTCAGAGGCGACCGCGGGTGGCGTCCAGGTAGTGAACGACACGGACAAGGCCCTCGGTGGTGCGGATCAGTTCGAGCGGCTTGCCGCCCAGCGCGATGTTGTCATGGGTCAGCCAGAGCCGGGCCTGCTCGTCGTGGCCAAGGATGGCGTCCAGCGAGCGGAACAGGCGGACGAACAGGATGGCGAACTCCCATTCCTTGCGATGCGCGTCGAGCACATAGCCGCCCGACGCCATGCGCGAGACCGAGGCGGTGCTGATGCCGAGCACGTTAGCGACGATGGCCTGGCTGATGCCGAGGAAGCCGGCGGCGCGCATCACGGCCTTCGTCAGCGTCACGCCGGCGTCAGGGCCGTCGGACGCGGTCTCCGGAATCTGCCTCGATTGCATCGCCTGAACTCCTGTTTCTTGAGAAACATTATAGGTATCAGGTTTCAGATGGGAAGTTGCAAATCGAGGCCGAAGGCGGCCTGCCGCACCAACGCGCTAGTAGGTTTCGATATGGAGCCGCCCTTCGGCGCGCAGCTGCGCCTCGATGGCGGGCCAGTCGTGGCCGGCGTCGGTGCAGACCTGCTGGAACGCGGCCAGCACGCCTTCCTCCATGCCCTTGAGCCCGCAGATGTAGATATAGCCGTGCGGGTCCGCCAGCAGGGTGGCGACGTCGGCGGCGGCTTCGCGGATCGCGTCCTGCACGTAGCGGCGCGGGACGTCGGGGTCGCGCGAGAACGCGAAGTGGATGTCCAGGAAGTCCTTGGGCAGCTTGAGCAGCGGGCCGAAGTAGGGCAGCTCGCGGCGGTTGCGGGCGCCGAAGAACAGCAGCCGGCGGCCGTCGAACTGCGCCATGTTGCGGCGCATCCGCTCGGTCATGGCCCGCATCGGCGCCGATCCGGTGCCGGTGCAGATCATCATCACGCTGGCTTCGCGGTGGTTCGGCATCAGGAACGTGTTGCCGAACGGGCCGGTCACCTGCACCGTGGCGCCTTTCTCCAGGTCGCACAGGAAGTTCGACGCCACGCCGCGCACGGGATTGCCGTCGTGGTCGGTGTCCACCCGCTTCACGGTCAAGGCGAGGTTGTTGTAGCCGGGCCGCTCGCCGTCGCGCGGGCTGGCCACCGAGTACATGCGGATGTAGTGCGGCCGGCCCGACGCATCGGTGCCCGGCGGGACGATGCCGATGGCCTGGCCCTCCAGCACCGGGAAGAACTGGTTGCCGAAGTCGAGCACGATGTGGTGGATGTCGCTCGACGCATCGGCCTCGGTCAGCCGGTAGTTGCCGGCCACGGTGGCGGTCAGCGGCTCGCGGATGCCGTGCAGGTTGACGTAGGGATGGGCGGCCGACCACGGCGCGCGCGGCGACGTGTGGCGGCTGGTTTCCACCTGCTGCAGCACCGGGGCCCGGCTGGCCTGCGCGGCGTCGCCGATGGCCTGCCCGGCGGCATCCGCGGCCGCGTCGGCCGCTTCGGCCTCCGCCGCGGCCTCGATGGCCGATTCGCTGAGCGGCACCTCGGGCGGCAGTTCGTCCCAGCCGAACTGGGCGTCCAGCGTGTACGCCTGGCCCTTGAACATCGTGCGCCAGTTGTCGATGGCGCCGGTCGGGCAGGGCGACAGGCACGCGCCGCAGCCGTTGCAGACGTCGGCCTTGACCACGTAGTTGCGGTCGTCGTGCGTGATGGCATCGATCGGGCACGTGTCTTCGCAGGTGTTGCAGCGAATGCAGATTTCCGGATCGATCAGATGTTGCTTGATGATGTCGGCGGCGCCCATGATCGTCGGTCCCGTGTCGGTCGGTGTTCAGTTGAAGCGGACGTACTCGAAATCCACCGGCTGGCGGTTGATGCCGATGGCCGGCGGCGCGATCCAGTTGGCGAACTTGCCAGGCTCCACCACGCGGCCCATCAGCGACGCCACGAACTGGCGGTCGGCGTCGGTAGCCAGCCACTGGTCCTGGCGGGCCTGCCACTCGGCCTCGCTGATGACCTGGCCCTCGGGCGACACGTGCAGGTTGGCCAGCGAGCCGATCTTGCGGTTGAACGCCTTGTGCGGCACGGTCAGCCGAAAGTCGATGCCGGCCTTCTCGATCACCTTGTTCCAGCGCGCCACGCCGCCCATCGAATCCTTGATGTAGTCGTCGCGCAGCACCTCGTTGAGCGCATTCAGCATCGGCACCTCGCGCTCGCCCAGCCGGCCGTCCTGGACTTCCAGGATGCGGTACACGTCGCCCTTGAGCACGTGGTCGTCGGCGCGCTTGCCTTCCTCGAAGCGGCCCTTGAGGCCGGCGCTGTAGAACGTGGCCGCGTTCGACGACTGGTCGGCGCCGAACAGGTCGATCGTCACGCTGTAGTGGAAGTTCAGGTAGCGCTGGATCGTCTCCAGGTCGATCACGCCGGCCGCGCGCACGTCGGCCGGGTCGCGGATGTCGCGCTCGCGCATCACTTCGCAGGTGCGCTGGATCACGCGCGACACGCCCGATTCGCCCACGAACATGTGGTGCGCTTCCTCGGTCAGCATGAAGCGCGTGGTGCGGGCCAGCGGATCGAAGCCCGACTCGGCCAGCGCGCAGAGCTGGAACTTGCCGTCGCGGTCGGTGAAGTAGGTGAACATGAAGAACGCCAGCCAGTCGGGCGTGCGTTCGTTGAAGGCGCCCAGGATGCGCGGGTTGTCCTCGTCGCCCGAACGGCGGCCCAGCAGCGCCTCGGCTTCCTCGCGGCCGTCGCGGCCGAAGTGGCGGTGCAGCAGGTAGACCATCGCCCAGAGGTGGCGGCCTTCCTCCACATTGACCTGGAACAGGTTGCGCAGGTCGTAGAGCGACGGGGCGGTCAGGCCCAGATGGCGCTGCTGCTCCACCGACGCCGGCTCGGTGTCGCCCTGCGTGACGATGATGCGGCGCAGGTTGGCGCGGTGCTCGCCCGGCACTTCCTGCCACGCGGCTTCGCCCTTGTGCTCGCCGAAATGGATCTTGCGCTCGGCATCGGCCGGCTGCAGGAAGATGCCCCAGCGGTAGTCGGGCATCTTGACGTGCTCGAAATGCGCCCAGCCCGACGGGTCCACGGACACCGCCGTGCGCAGGTAGACATCGAAATTGTGCGAGCCGTCCGGGCCCATGTCGCGCCACCAGTCCAGAAAGGCCGGCTGCCAGTGTTCCAGCGCACGCTGCAGCGCCCGGTCCTCCGACAGATTCACGTTGTTGGGAATCTTCTGGCTGTAATCGATGCTCATCGCGGTTCTCCTTTGGTATATGCCAGATGTGCCGGGAGGGTCAGACCCGGTCCCAGTCGAAGCGTGCCTTGTTGCCGGTGCCGAATACCTTGAGCGCGCCGTGCTCGCCGACGGCGTTCGGGCGGTTGAAGATCCAGTTCTGCCAGGCGGTGAGCCGGCCGAAGATGCGCGTTTCCATGGTTTCGTGGCCGCCGAAGCGCAGGTTGGCTTCCAGGCCCGTCAGCGCGTCGGGCGACAGGCTCGCGCGCTCCTCGATGGCGATCCGGATCTCGTCTTCCCAGTCGATGTCGTCCGGCGCGGCGGTGACCAGCCCCAGCGCCTCGGCGGCCGGGCCGTCCAGCGGCTGGCCGGCCTGCGCGCGCACCGCGGCCAGCGCGTCGGCGTCCTCGTAGAACCGGGCGGCCAGCCGGGTCAGGCCGTTCGGCATCGGATAACGGCCAAAATTGGCCGCATCGGCGTAAAGGCGCGGCGCCTGGCCGGGCGAGTCGGGCAGTTGCAGCATGTAGCTGCGGTCGGCGGCCAGCGCCAGTTCCAGCAGCGTGCCGGCAAAGCACGAGCCCGGCTCGACCAGCGCGAACAGGCTGCGCGACGACACATCGAGCCGCGCCAGCGTGCGGCGCAGCATGCCGATGGTCTCCCGCACGAACCAGTGGCTCGCGTGGGCGTCCATCAGCGCGTCGGCGGCCAGCACCTGCGCGGCGTCGCCCTGGGTCTTCAGCAGCCACATGCCGATGTCGAGATGATTGGTCCGCAGCGTCAGGATGGCGTCGTCGAGTTCGCGCGCCATCTTCAGCGGCCACCACTGCGCGCCGGCCGCGACGATGCCGGCGAGGTCGGACGGCTGGCCGCCGGCCGGTCCGGCGATGGTGATGGTGGCGTGCCGGGCGGCGCGGTCGATGTCGACGCGCACGGTGTCATAGACATAGCCGGCATCGCTGGCCTGGCGCGACAGCGGCGTCAGCGGCACGCCGGTGTCTCCGGCCGGCCGGTCGCTGCCGGCCGCCAGCGCCTGCGCGCGCTCGCGCACGTGTTCGGCAAAGCGGGCCGGCTTGACCACTTCGTCCACCAGCCGCCAGTCCTTGGCGCGCTGGCCGCGCACGCCCTCGGTGGTCAGGCAGAAAATGTCGGCGTGGTCGCGCCGCACGCGGCGCTTGTCGGTCACGCGGGTCAGGCCGCCCGTGCCGGGCAGCACGCCCAGCAGCGGCACCTCGGGCAGGCTGACGGCCGACGACCGGTCGTCGATCAGCACAATTTCGTCGCAGGCCAGCGCCAGCTCGTAGCCGCCGCCGGCCGTGGTGCCGTTGCAGGCGGCGATGAACTTGATGCCGGAATGGCGGCTGGCGTCCTCGATGCCGTTGCGCGTCTCGTTGGTGAACTTGCAGAAGTTCACCTTCCACGCATGGCTGGACTTGCCCAGCATGAAGATGTTGGCGCCGGAGCAGAAGATGCGCTCCTTCATGCTGGTCAGAACGACGGTGCGCACCTCGGGGTGCTCGAAGCGGATGCGCTGCAGCGCGTCGTGCAGTTCGATGTCCACGCCCAGGTCGTACGAGTTGAGCTTCAGCGCGTAGCCGGGGCGCAGGCCGCCTTCCTCGTCCACGTTCATGGCCAGCGTGGCGACGGGGCCATCGAACGTGAGCTGCCAGTGGCGGTAGTGGTCCGGGTGACGCTCGAAGGTCACCGGCGCGGCGGGGGATTCGATGGCGAGGTCCGTCGTCGACATGGGGGCGTCTCCTTGATGCACTATAGTGCTATTTCATTTGTGATGAAATATAGTGCATCGCCGGAGGCGATGCAAGGCCCGCCGTGCGATCGGTTGTCTTGACCGGGAGCGGGGTCAGGGGGCGGTGAGTTGCCGCAGTTGCGCCTGGAGCGCCTGGAGTGACGAGGCGGCATCCTGGCCGCTGGTGTCGATGGCCACGTCGGCCCGGGCATAGAGCGGGCTGCGCGCCTGCAGGATGCGGCGCAGGTCGGTCATCGCCTCGCGATTGCCTTCCATCGGCCGCATGTCGCCCTGGGCCACCACGCGCGCCATGTGTTCCTCGGGCGACGTCCGCACCCAGACCGTCAGGCAGCGCGACAGCAGCAGGTTGAACGTGGCCGGCTCCGACACCAGGCTGCCGGGCGTGGCCAGTACCATCGTGTCGTGGTCGCGCAGCACGCGTTCGAGCGCGCGCATCTCATAGCGGCGGTAGGCGGCCTGGCCGTACAGCGAGTGGATTTCCGACAGGCTCGCGCCCGCTTCCTGCTCGATGGCGGCATTGAGTTCGACGAAGGGCATGTCCTCGGCCGCCGCCAGCGCCCGGCCCAGCGTCGACTTGCCGGCGCCGCGCAGGCCGATCAGCGCGATGCGGCGGTGGCGCGCGTCGTGCGACTCGGCCGGCGACAGCGCGTGCTGGGCGGCCTCGCGCACGCGCGCCAGATCGCTGGCCGGTAGCTGGGCCAGCCACTGCACCAATTGCGAGAACTCAGTGGCGCGCGGGCCGCCATGGCCGGCGGCGTGACCGTCGACCTCGGCCAGCACCACGGGCAGCGGCACGTCGAGCGCGCCGGCCACCTGCCGCAGCAGCAGCACCGACGCATTGCCGGTGCCCGTCTCCAGGTTGGCCAAGTATCGCTCGGATACATCGGCGCCCCTTGCAAGGTCCTTGCGCGACATGCCCCGCGCGGCGCGCAGCGAGCGGATCCGCTCGCCCAGGTGCGTCAGGTAGGGGTCCCGTTCGGCGGCGCGCGGCTCCGCGTGGGGCGCGGCGGGTTGGTCGGGCGTCAGGAGCGTGTCGGGGTCGCGGCGCATGCAGGCAGTCGGTGGCTGGAAGGGCGGGTCGATCGGCGCCGCATTATACGTGCAGCAAAATGCGTGGCGGCTGGCCAAGGCGGGCACCATGGCACTGCCATATAGTGCATACCCTTGCTTGCATAATAGTCGATATGAAATAAAATGCATCGTCATAACGATGGCGCAGCGCATGGCTGTCGGAACAACAAGACAAACTGCTGGAAGCCAGATCGGGCGCGCGGTGGTGCTGGCGACGTGCCGGATGGCCAGAGGAGTGGAGACATGACGCCCCCGATGACGAGCACCGCCGCTGCCACCCCGGCAGAGTCGGCGGCGCGCCCGGCCGTATCCCAGGCATCGCCCGTGCCCGCCGGCGCGACCGATCCGGTCGTGGCCACGCTGCCGGCCCGCTACAACGCCGCCGACGAATTGCTGGCCCGCAACCTCGCGGCCGGCCGGGGCGCCAGGACCGCCTACATCGACGATGCCACCTCGCTGACCTTTGCCGCGCTCGACGACCGCTGCCGCCGCTTTTCCGGCGCGCTGCACGACGCGGGCTTCCGGCGCGAGGAGCGCGTGCTGGTCTGCGCGCTCGACACCATCGATTTTCCGACCGTCTTCCTGGGCTGCCTGCTGGCCGGCGTGGTGCCGGTGGCCGTCAACACGCTGCTGACCGTCGACGACTACGCCTACATGCTGGAGCACAGCGGCGCGCGGGCCGTGGTGGTGTCGGCCCCGCTGCGCGCGACGATGCAGGCGGCCATCGACAAGTCCGGGCTGTCCCCGGACGTGATCCTCGCGGCGCCAGGCGCGGAGGACAGTGCGGACGCCAGCGTCGCCCGCATGGTCGAGGCGGCCCGCCCCACGGCCCGCGTGGCGCCCACCGGCCCCGACGACATGGCGTTCTGGCTCTATTCGTCCGGCTCCACGGGCCGGCCCAAGGGCACGGTCCACACCCACGGCAACCTGTTCCACACGGCCGATCTCTACGCCCGGCGCGTGCTCGGCCTGCGCGATGACGACGTGGTGTTCTCGGCCGCCAAGCTGTTCTTTGCCTATGGCCTGGGCAACGCGCTGACGTTTCCGCTGTCGGTGGGGGCCACGACGGTGCTGATGGCCGAGCGCCCGACGCCACAGGCCGTGTTTCAGCGGCTGGTTACCCATCGGCCGACCGTGTTCTGCGGCGTGCCCACGCTGTTTGCGGGCATGCTGGCGGCCGCCGACCTGCCGGCCCGGGCCAGCGTGGCGCTGCGCGTGTGCACGTCGGCCGGCGAGGCGCTGCCGCGCGATATTGGCGACCGCTTCCTGGCCCATTTCGGCTGCGACATCCTGGATGGCATCGGCTCCACCGAGATGCTGCACATCTTCCTGTCGAACCGGCCCGGCGCGGTGCGTTACGGCACCACGGGCCAGCCGGTGCCCGGCTACGAACTGAAGCTGCTGGACGAGCGCGGCGAGCCGTGCGCGGACGGCGAGATTGGCGACCTCTATATCAAGGGGCCGACGGCGGCGCTGATGTACTGGTGCAACCGCGACAAGAGCCGCGACACGTTCGTCGGCGCGTGGACGCGCAGCGGCGACAAGTACGTGCGCGACGCCGACGGCTACTACACCTACGCGGGCCGCAGCGACGACATGCTCAAGGTTGGCGGCATCTACGTGTCGCCGTTCGAGGTGGAGGCGGCGCTGGCCCAGCACCCGGCCGTGCTGGAGGCGGCGGTGATCGGCGTGGCCGATGCCGACGAACTGGTCAAGCCCAAGGCGTTCGTCGTGCTGCGCCCGGGCCAGCAGTGGCACGACGGCATGGCGGCCGAGTTGCAGGCGTTCGTCAAGACCCGGCTGGCGCCGTACAAGTATCCGCGCCAGATCGAATGCGTGGCGGAGCTGCCGAAGACCGCCACGGGCAAGATCCAGCGTTTCCGCCTGCGCCAGCGCGAGGAAGCGGCACGGCTGTCGTAGTCCGGCAGCGCAGGGAGCAGGGGAGGGGTGGCAATGGGTGGCGACATGCTGGACGAAGTGGTGCGGATTCCGTTCGACGGGCGGCACATCGAGATCGAGTGCCAGTGGCTGCGGCCCCGGCGCGAGCGGCGGCCGCTGGTCGTCTTCCTGCACGAGGGGCTGGGATCGGTCAGCATGTGGCGCGACTTTCCGCGCCAGTTCTGCGAGGCGGGCGACTTCCGGGGGCTGGTGTTCTCGCGCTACGGCTACGGCCGGTCCACGCCGCGCCCGCTGGACGAAAAGTGGGACGTCGACTTCATGCACCGCCAGGCGCGCGAGGCGCTGCCCGCGCTGTTCGAGGCGCTGGGCATCGGGCCCGGCCGGCGCCATGGCCGGCCGTGGCTGCTGGGCCATAGCGACGGCGGGTCGATCGCGCTGATCCACGCGGCGAGCTTTCCTGACGCGGTGGACGGCCTGACCGTGCTGGCGCCGCACATCGTGGTGGAGGACCTGTCGGTGCGCAGCATCGCCACCACGCGCGACACCTTCCTGCACACCGACCTGCGCGCGCGGCTGGCGCGCCACCATGCCGACGTGGACTCGGCGTTCTGGGGCTGGAACGACATCTGGCTCGATCCGGCCTTCCGGCATTTCGACCTGCGCCCGCTGCTGGACGGCATCCGCTGCCCGGTGCTGGCCGTGCAGGGCGAGGACGACGAGTACGGCACGATGGCCCAGATCGAGGGTATCCAGCGATATGCCCCGCAGACCGTACTGCTTAAACTCGCGCGCTGTGGGCATTCGCCGCACCGCGACCAGACGGGCGCATTGACGGCGGCGACCGTGGCGTTTATAACTGCAAATACTTCAATCCTAAAATAATTGGCGACGCGGCCGATCGCCCCCGATCCGGGCCGCACGGCGCCGCTGGCTTGAGACCATCCGGAGGAGATTCCATGCATCGCATTGCATCGCGCAGGCTGCCGCACGCTCGTCGTCTTTCCGCCACCCTGGCCACCGGCACCGCCGCGGTGCTGCTGGCCGCCACCGGCCTGGCCACCGCCCAGACCGCGCCGGCCGCCGGGGGCAAGGTCAAGGTGGGGTTCATGCTGCCGTACACGGGCACCTACGCGGCGCTGGGCACGGCCATCGAGAACGGTTTCCGGATGTATGTGACGCAGCAGGGCGGTAAGCTGGGCGGGCGCGATGTGGAGTACTTCAAGGTCGACGACGAATCGGACCCGGCCAAGGCGCCTGAGAAGGCCACCAAGCTGGTCAAGCGCGACCAGGTCGACGTGGTGGTCGGCACGGTCCACTCGGGCGTGCAGATGGGCATCGTCAAGGTGGCCAAGGAAAACAACACGCTGCTGATCATTCCGAACGCGGGCGTGGACGAGGCCACCGGCCCGCTGTGCGGCCCGAACATCTTCCGCACGTCGTTCTCGAACTGGCAGCCCGGCTATGCCATGGGCCACGTGCTGGCCGAGCGCGGCATGAAGAAGGTGGTCACGCTGACGTGGAAGTACGCGGCCGGCGAGCAGTCGGTCAAGGGCTTCAAGGAGGCGTTCGAGGCCAAGGGCGGCAAGGTGGTCAAGGAACTGAGCCTGCCGTTCCCGAACGTCGAGTTCCAGGCGCTGATTACCGAGGTGGCGTCGCTGAAGCCGGACGCCGTGTTCGTGTTCTTCGCCGGCGGCGGCGCGGTGAAGTTCGTCAAGGACTGGCAGGCGGCCGGGCTCAAGGACAAGATTCCGCTCTACGCGTCCGGATTCCTGACCGACGGCACGCTGGACGCCCAGGGCGCCGCCGCGCAGGGGCTGGAGACCACGCTGCACTATGCCGACGGCCTCAGCAACGCGCGCGACAAGACCTTCCGGCTCGACTACGCCAAGCTGTACAAGCTCCAGCCCGACGTGTACGCCGTGCAGGGCTACGACGCCGCGCAACTGCTGGCCGTGGGTGCCAACGCGGTCAAGGGCGACATGACGCGCAAGCCGGACATCATCAAGGCCATGGAAGCGGCCCGGGTGGACAGCCCGCGCGGCGCGTTCACGCTGTCGAAGGCGCACAACCCGGTGCAGGACTTCTACCTGCGCAAGGTGGACGGGCGCGAGAACAAGGTCAGCGGCGTGGCCGTGAAGGCGCTGGCCGATCCGGCGCGCGGCTGCCGGCTCTGACGCAGCGGGCGCCGGCCTGGCGCCCCCCGCACCGCGCCCATCGACCCTCCCGAATTCACCGACCCCACCGACCCCCAGGACTCCCCGGACGGCAGCGCGCCGGCATCGCCATGGACATCGTCTCCTTTCTGATCCAGTGCCTGAACAGCGTGCAGTACGGCCTGCTGCTGTTCCTGGTGGCCAGCGGGCTCACGCTGATCTTCGGCATCATGGGCGTAATCAACCTGGCCCATGGCAGCTTCTACATGCTCGGCGCCTACCTGGCGTTCACGCTGGCCAGCCTGACGGGCAACCTGTTCATCGCGCTGCCGCTGGGCATCGTGCTGGCCGTGGCGTTCGGCTACGTGCTGGAATGGGCGTTCTTCAGCTACCTGTACCAGCGGGACCACCTGCAGCAGGTGCTGATGACCTACGGCCTGATCCTGGTGTTCGAGGAACTGCGCAGCATCCTGGTGGGCGACGACGTGCACGGCGTGCCGGTGCCCGCGCTGCTGGACGGCGCGCTGCCCATCGGCAACGACATGACCTATCCGGTCTACCGGCTGTTCATCTCGGCCATCTGCCTGCTGGTGGCCGGCGCGATGTACTACGTGATCCGCCGCACCCGCGTGGGCATGATGATCCGCGCGGGCGCGTCGAACCGCGAGATGGTGCAGTCGCTGGGCATCAACGTGACCGTGCTGTACCGCTTTGTGTTCGCGCTGGGCGTGGCGCTGGCCGTGCTGGCCGGGATGATCGCGTCGCCGGTGTCGTCGGTGTACCCGGGCATGGGCGGCCAGGTGCTGATCATCTGCTTCGTGGTGGTCGTGATCGGCGGCATCGGCTCGGTCAAGGGCGCGCTGGTGGCGTCGCTGCTGATCGGCTTCGTCGACACGTTCGGCAAGGTGTTCTGGCAGGACGCCGCCGGCGTGCTGGTGTACCTGCTGATGGCCGTGATCCTGCTGTGGAAGCCCCAGGGGCTGTTCAAGGCGGGGTAGGGAATGTACCGCCGGTCTGCTCCCCTCTCCCGCATCGCGGGAGAGGGGCTGGGGGAGAGGGCGCGGCGCTTCGTATGCCGACCGGTCAGGCCTGGAACCGCCAGGCCCTCTCCCCCGACCCCTCTCCCGCAAGCGGGAGAGGGGAGCACCCAATTTGACGGATATCGACATGCAATCCAACACCGAAACCCCTGAGCCGGTGGTGCCGCGGCGTCCGCCCTGGCTGGCCGCGGCCGGCTGGGTGGTCGCCTTTGGCCTGCTCTGCGCGGCGCCGATGGTGCTGACCGCCGACAGCCACAAGTACTACATCGAGCTGCTCAGCAAGGTCATGATCATGGCGATCTTCGCGCTGTCGCTGCAGTTGCTGATCGGCTACACCGGGCTGGTCAGCCTGGGCCATGCGGCCTACTTTGCGATGTCGGCCTATGCCACGGCCATGCTGGCGCCCCAGAGCGGCGCGGGCAACGGCTGGCTGCTGATGCTGGCCGGCGTGGGCGCGGCCGGGGCGCTGGCGCTGGTGGTGGGGGCGCTGGTGCTGCGCACGCGCGGCATCTACTTCATCATGGTCACGCTGGCGTTCGCGCAGATGGTCTACTTCGTGTTCCACGACACCAAGATCGCGGGCGGCAGCGACGGCACCTATATCTACTTCCGGCCCGAGTTCGGGCTGTTCTCGGAACTGCCGCTGACGGTCAACGATCCGGTGCGCTTCTACTGGCTGGTGCTGGCCGCGCTGCTGCTGACGCTGGGCCTGCTGGCGCTGCTGCTGCGGTCGCGCTTTGGCCACGCGCTGGTGGGCATCCGCCACAACGAGCAGCGCATGCGGGCGGCCGGGTTTGCCACCTATCGCTACCAGCTGGGCGCCTTTGTGGCCGGCGGCATGCTGGCCGGGCTGGCGGGATTTCTCTATGCGATCCAGTTCGGCTTTGTGAACCCCGAGATCGCGTCGTGGCACCAGTCGGGCAACGCCATGCTGATGGTGATCCTGGGCGGCGTGGGCAGCCTGGCTGGCGCCGTGCTGGGCGCGTTCTCGTTTGTGCTGCTGGCCGAATGGTTCGGGTCGCTGACCAAGCACTGGCAGTTGCTGATGGGCGGCTTCATCATCGCGGCCGTGGCGCTGCTGCCGCGCGGGCTGGTCAGCGTGCCGGCGGTGCTGCGCCACCGGTCGCCACGCCGGACGCGGCGCCCGGACGGGGCCGACGGCGGCAGCGCCGACGCCGCCGCCCCGCACAGCCGGGAGGCCGTATGAACGCGCGCAACCCGGTACCGGTCATGCAGGCCGACATGCTGACGCGCCGCTTTGGCGGCCTGACCGCGGTCAACCAGGTGGACCTGTCGCTGCATCTGAACGAAATTCACGCCGTCATCGGCACCAATGGCGCGGGCAAGTCGACGCTGATCAACCTGTTGTCGGGCGAGCTGCCGCCGTCAGAGGGGCGGCTGCACCTGCAGGGCCAGGACGTCACGGGCTGGCCGCAGCCGCGGCTGGCGCGCCACGGGGTGGGGCGCAGCTACCAGCGCAACAACATCTTCCTGCCGCTGACCGTGCGCGAGAACTGCCGGCTGGCGGCCCAGTCGCGGGCGCAGCGCGCGTGGCGGCTCTGGGAGCCGGCGCAGGGCTGCCGCACCAGCCGCGCGCTGGCCGACGAGGCGCTGGAACGCGCCGGGCTGGCCCAGCATGCGAATCGCGTCGCCAGCGAACTGGCCCACGGCCAGAAGCGCCAGCTGGAAGTGGCGATGTGCCTGGCCACCGAACCCGTGGCGCTGCTGCTGGACGAACCGCTGGCCGGCATGGGCGCCGAGGAATCGGCCCGCATGCTCGACCTGCTGCGCGGCCTGCGCGAGGGCCACGCCATCCTGCTGGTCGAACACGACATGGAAGCGGTCTTCGCCGTGGCCGACCGGATCACGGTGATGGTCAACGGCACGGTCATCGCGTCGGGCGATCCGGCCGGCATCCGGGCCAACCGCGAGGTGCAACTGGCCTATCTGGGCGAGGAAGAGGAGGCCGGCGCATGAATCCCACGCCGATCATCGACGCCAGCGGGCTCAACGCCTGGTACGGGTCCAGCCACGTGCTGCGCGGCATCGACTTCCACGTCAACGCCGGCGAGACCGTGGGCCTGCTGGGCCGCAACGGCATGGGCAAGAGCACGCTGCTGCGGACGCTGCTGGGCCACGTGCGCGAGCGCGAGGGCAAGATCCACGTGGCCGGGCGCGAGATGTCGCGCGCGCGGCCGCACGAGGTGGCCCGGCTGGGTATCGCCTACGTGCCCGAGGGACGTGGCATTTTTCCGAATCTGAGCGTCCGGGAGAATCTGCTGATGGCCGCGCGGCCCGGTTGCAACGGCCGCCGGGACTGGGACGAGGCGCGCGTGCTCGACCTGTTCCCCCGGCTCAAGGAACGGCTGGGCCACGGCGGGCAGCAGTTGTCGGGCGGCGAGCAGCAGATGCTGTCGATTGGCCGGGCGCTGATGACCAACCCGGACTGCCTGATCCTGGACGAGGCCACCGAGGGCCTGGCGCCGCGCATCGTCCATGAGATCTGGAACGTGATTGCCACCGTGCGCGGCACCGGCATCGCGTCGATCGTGGTGGACCGCAACTACCGCGCCGTGCTGGCCCATGCCGACCGCGTGGTCGTGCTGGAAAAGGGGCTGGTGGTCATGGCCGGCCCCGCCGCCCAGCTGGCCGCCGCGCCGGCCGCGCTGGACCGCTACCTGGGCGTCTGAACAGGGCGGGCCAGGATTCTGACGGGCGTTTCATCGGGTTGCGCCGGCGCCACTTCTGTCGCCGATTCGCAACGTCCCGGCCGGCGCCCGTGGCCCGCGCGCCGCGCAGGCCGAGCTTGACCATCTCCGCCTTCTTTCCCATGCTTGATCGGTCGTGCCGGTGGACACCGGCATCTTCCACAGTGGTCGTCGCACGACTCTTCATCTAGAATGCGCGCGTTTGTGCAATGCAATAGAAACTGAGAAGGCCAACACGCCCCACCGGGGACCGGAGCCGCTAGCGTGAGAGAAGATGTGCCTGGAGATTCACTTTGGAGGGACTGCGCCGTGGTGTCACGCCCGCGCAGCCAGAGTCGGGCACGTAGAGGCGCGAGCCGGTTCACCTGACCCAAATCCATGACCCAATCCGCAACCACCAGCCATTATTTCGTCGAAAGCCCGAGCACCCGTGCGCTCGTGATCGGCGCGATCGGCGTCGTCTTTGGCGACATCGGCACCAGCCCCCTGTACGCGCTCAAGGAGTGTTTCAGCAAGGACCACGGCATCCCGTTCAGCCACGAGGCCGTGCTCGGCATCATCTCGCTGCTGTTCTGGGCGATGATCGTCGTGGTGTCGATCAAGTACGTGCTGTTCGTCATGCGGGCCGACAACAACGGCGAAGGCGGCGTACTGGCGCTGATGGCGCTGGCGCTGCGCACGGCGGCACCCCGGTCGCGCATGGCCAAGCTGATCATGATGTCGGCCATCTTCGGCGCCTGCATGTTCTATGGCGACGCGGTGATCACGCCGGCCATCTCGGTGCTGTCGGCCGTGGAAGGGCTGGAGATTGCCGCGCCGGGGCTGTCGCATTTCGTGATCCCGATCACGCTGTCCATCCTCTGCGTGCTGTTCTTCATCCAGCGCCACGGCACCAGCGCGGTGGGCAAGCTGTTCGGCCCGATCATGGTGGCGTGGTTCCTGGCGCTGGGCGGGCTGGGCGTCTACAACCTGATCCAGTCGCCGTACATCCTGGCCGCCATCAACCCGTGGTTCGGCATTTCGTTCCTGCTGGAGCACTCGCTGCAGGCGTTCATCGTGCTGGGCAGCGTGTTCCTGGTGCTGACCGGCGCCGAAGCGCTGTACATCGACATGGGCCACTTCGGCGCCAAGCCCATCCGCTACGGCTGGTTCGTGATGGTCATGCCGTGCCTGATGCTGAACTACTTCGGCCAGGGCGCGATGCTGCTGAGCAACCCGCAGGCCATCGAGAACCCGTTCTTCCTGATGGTGCCAGACCTGTTGCAGTTGCCGATGGTGCTGCTGGCCACGGCGGCCACCGTGATTGCGTCGCAGGCGGTCATCTCGGGCGCGTTCTCGCTGACCAGCCAGGCCATCCAGCTCGGCTTCCTGCCGCGCATGCGGATCCAGTACACGTCGGCGGCGGAAATCGGCCAGATCTACCTTCCGGTGATCAACTGGGCGCTGCTGGTGCTGGTGTTTGCCGTGGTGCTGTCGTTCCGCAAGTCCGAGAACCTGGCCGCCGCCTACGGCATCGCCGTGACCACGACGATGCTGATCACGACGTTCCTGGCCGTGATCGTCATGCGCCGGTTCTGGAAGTGGAACCGGGTGCTGGTGACCGTGCTCGGCGCGTCGTTCCTGATCGTCGACCTGTCGTTCTTCTCGGCCAACCTGCTCAAGGTGGCCGAGGGCGGCTGGTTCCCGCTGCTGATGGGCAGCACGGCGTTCTTCCTGCTGATGACGTGGCACAGCGGCCGCAAGCTGCTGCGCGCGCGCAGCCTGGAGGACGGCATTCCGCTGGAGCCGTTCATCGCGGGCCTGCTGGCCCACCCGCCGCACCGCGTGGAAGGCACGGCCGTGTTCCTGACGGGCAGCACCGAGTCCGTGCCGGTGTCGCTGCTGCACAACCTGAAGCACAACCGCGTGCTGCACGAGCGCGTGGTGTTCCTGAGCTTTGTCACGCGCGACATTCCCTACGTGGACGACGACCACCGCCTGACCTGCAAGGACCTGGGCGGCGGCGTATTCATCCTGGCCTCGGAGTACGGCTTCAAGGAGACCCCGGACGTTAACCGCGTGCTCGACCTGGCCCAGCGCAAGCTCGACATGCACTTCGAGCTGATGGAGACGTCGTTCTTCATCGCCCGCGAGACCGTCATCCCGTCCAAGCTGCCCGGCATGTCGATGTGGCGCGAGCGCCTGTTCGCGTGGATGCATCAGAACGGCGCCAAGCCGTCGGACTTCTTCTCGATCCCGGCCAACCGGGTGGTGGAACTGGGCACCAAGGTCGAGATTTGAGAATTGAGAACTTGGCGGTTGCCAGGAAAAACGCCCCGCGGATGCGGGGCGTTTTTGTTTGGGGGGGGGGGCGGGCTGGCGCTGGCCTATGTTTTTCTCCCCTCTCCCGCCTGCGGGAGAGGGGCCGGGGGTGAGGGCCGGCGGGTCAAGCAACGACAGGTCGCAATTTGCACCGCAACGCCCTCACCCCCAACCCCTCTCCCGCGCGCGGGAGAGGGGAGCGAGAACTGGCGGCGCGCGGGAGAGGGGAGCGAGAAACGGCGGCGCGCGGGAGAGGGAAGCAAAGCAGCCAGCGGACGGAAGCTCCGCCCGCGCAGCCCTTTCCGCTCAGCGCTTCAGCTTCGCGAACGCGGCGGCCATCGCGCCCTGCGTATCCGGCTGGCGCTGGCCGCCGCCGAAGCCGCGGTTGCCGCCGCCGCGCGGGGCGCGGTCGTTGCTGCGGTCGCCGCCGCCCGTGCGGGGGGCTTGCTGGCCCGGCTCGTCGTCCAGGCGCATGGTCAGGCCGATGCGGTTGCGCTTGACGTCCACCTCCATGACCTTGACCTTGACGATCTGGCCGGCCTTGACCACCTCGTGGGCGTCCTTGACGAACTTGGTCGACAGCGCCGAGATGTGGACCAGCCCGTCCTGATGCACGCCGATGTCCACGAACGCGCCAAAGGCCGCCACGTTCGTGACCACGCCTTCGAGGATCATGCCCGGCTGCAGGTCCTTCACGTCCTCCACGCCTTCCTGGAAGGTCGCGGTCTTGAACTCGGGGCGCGGGTCGCGGCCCGGCTTTTCCAGTTCGGTCAGGATGTCGCGCACGGTCGGCAGGCCGAACTTGTCGTCGGCGAACTGCTGCGGCGACAGGCCGCGCAGCGCGTCGCGGTTGCCCATCACATCGGGCAGGCCCTTCTTGATGTGGTCCAGGATCTTCTGCACCACCGGATACGCCTCCGGGTGCACCGACGAGCGGTCCAGCGGGTTGTCGCCGGTGTTGATCCGCAGGAAGCCGGCGGCCTGCTCGAACGTCTTGTCGCCCAGGCGCGGCACCTTTTTCAGCGCGTCGCGGTTCGGAAAGGCGCCGTTGGCATCGCGGAAATCGACGATATTGCGCGCCAGCACCGCGTTCAGGCCCGACACCCGCGCCAGCAGCGGGGCCGACGCCGTATTGACGTCCACGCCCACCGCGTTCACGCAGTCCTCGACCACGGCGTCCAGCGCGCGGGCCAGCTCGCGCTGGTTCACGTCGTGCTGGTACTGGCCCACGCCAATCGACTTCGGATCGATCTTGACCAGCTCGGCCAGCGGGTCCTGCAGGCGGCGGGCGATGGACACCGCGCCGCGTAGCGAAACGTCCAGATCAGGGAATTCCTTGGCGGCCAGCTCGGACGCCGAGTAGACCGACGCGCCGGCCTCGCTGACCACGATCTTGGTCAGCTTCAGCTCCGGGGCGGCCTTCATCAGGTCCTGCACGAGCTTGTCGGTCTCGCGGCTGGCGGTGCCGTTGCCGATGGAGCACAGCGCCACGTTGTGCTGCCTGGCCAGGCGCGCCAGCGTGGCCAGCGAGCCGTTCCAGTCGCGGCGCGGCTCGTGCGGGTAGATCGTGGCCGTTTCCAGCAGCTTGCCGGTGTGGTCCACCACGGCCACCTTGCACCCGGTGCGGATGCCCGGGTCGATCCCCATGACGGACTTGGGGCCGGCCGGCGCGGCCAGCAGCAGTTCGTGCAGGTTGCGGCCGAACACCTTGATCGCCTCGCCCTCGGCCGTCTCGCGCAACTGCGTCAGCAGTTCGGTTTCCAGGTGCGGCTGCACCTTGACGCGCCAGCACCAGCGGCAGACGTCGCCCAGCCACTTGTCGGCCGGGCGGTTGCGGTTCTCGATGCCGACATGGCGCGCGATCATCGTCTCGCACGGGTGCGGCACCATCGCGTCCTGCTCCTCGCCCAGGCCCAGCTTGACCAGCAGCACGCCGGCGTTGCGGCCCCGGAACAGCGCCAGCGCGCGGTGCGACGGCACCGTGCGGATGGTTTCGCTGTACTGGTAGTAGTCGCGGAATTTCTCTTCCTCGGCCGTCTCCTTGCCCTCCATGACCGACGACGTCACCACGCCGTTCTGCCACAGGTGGTCGCGCAGCTTGCCCAGCAGTTCGGCCGTCTCGCCGAACTGTTCGGACAGGATGTCGCGCGCGCCGTCGAGCGCGGCCTTGGCGTCGGGCACGCCGCCATCGGCGGTGGGATTGCCGTTGACGTACTTGGCGGCCTCGGCCTGCGGGTCGAGCGTCGGGTCGGCCAGCAGCGCCTGGGCCAGCGGCTCCAGCCCGCACTCGCGCGCGATCTGGGCGCGCGTGCGGCGCTTGGGCTTGTAGGGCAGGTACAGGTCTTCCAGCGTCTGCTTGGTCTCGGCGGCCTCGATGGCCGCGCGCAGCGCGTCGGTGAGCTTGCCCTGTTCCTCGATCGAGGCCAGGATGGTCGCGCGGCGGTCTTCCATGTCGCGCAGGTACAGCAGGCGCTCTTCGAGGTTGCGAAGCTGCGTGTCGTCCAGGTTGCCGGTCACTTCCTTGCGGTAGCGGGCGATGAAGGGCACCGTGGCGCCTTCGTCCAGCAGGCCGACGGCGGCCGCCACCTGGCGGGGTTGCACGGACAGTTCGGCCGCGATCAGCGACACAATCTTTTGCAGGACGGAAGCAGGCAGATTGGACATCGAGAATACGTGTCAGTCGAAAGCGGGGCATTGTGCCACAAGCGCCGGGCCGCTCCGGTGACGGGAAGACACCTTTTCCCCCGTCTTTTCGGCGCCCGCCGGCGACGGCGCCCGGGCGCCACGCGCGGCGCCGTGGCGATGGGTCCCGGATGCTAGAATCGCGGCATGATCGTCAAGCCCCTTCCGGCCGTCATGGCTCGCCTGGTTTACATGACTTCCTCCCCGGTTTTCCCGCTCGCACTGGCCGCCTGCCTGCTGGCCGCCCCCCTGGGCGCCGCCCATGCGCAGGCGTCCGCGCCCGCCGCGACGGCCGCGCTGCCCGCGGACCCCGGCAAGCCCCGCGACTTCGACGCCGAACGCAAGGCCATCGGCGATTCGCGCGCGTGGACCAACTACCGCTTCGCGCTGGCCGAGCGCGAGTGCTACGGCAAGTTCCTGGTCAACCGCTGCATCGAGCAGGCCAAGGAAGTCCAGCGCGCGGAACTGCACGTGCTGCGCGAGCGCGACCTGGAGGTGGGCGACGCCGAGCGCGCCTACAACGCCGCCCGGCGCGACCGCGAGCAGGCCATCCGCCGCGCCGAGTACGAAGCGGCCCAGCCGGGCCGCGCGGCGAACGAGCAGGCCAGCCGCGAGGCGTTCGACCGCAAGCAGCAGGAACAGGCACTGCGCGACGCGCAGACCGGCCAGCAGGCGCCCCAGCGGGCCGCCAACGCCGAGGCGTACCAGAAGAAGCAGGACGATTTCAACACGCGCATGACCGAGGCGCAGCAGAAGGGCGCCGAACAGGCCCGCCAGCGGCAGGAGAACGTGCAGTCCTACCAGCAGAAGCAGGCCGACGCCGTGCGCCGCCAGAAAGAACTGGACGAGCGGCGCGCCAAGGCCGAGGAAAAGAAGAAGCAGGGCAGCCAGGGCTCCACGCCCAGCCCGTTCGGCTTCTGATTCGTGTGGCACGGCCGGGCGGCTGGCCGCCAGCGGCCGCCAGGGAGCATCGACCATGGATGAAAACCTCAATACGCTGGAGCGGCAGATCATCGAGTTGCAGATCGAGCATCGCGACCTCGACGACATGATCGACCGCCTGTCCGCCGACCCGACCCACGACGAACTGCAACTGCGCCGGCTCAAGAAGCGCCGCCTGAAGCTCAAGGATGCAATCACGCTGTTGCAACTGCATCTGGAGCCCGACGTTCCCGCCTGACACCTGGCACCCGCAGCACACACCGCCCCCGGCGCAACGCCCGGCCGGGGCGACACAAGACACTCCCCACCTTGCCAGCTTCCACCGACGACCTCCTGTCCGCCGCCGCCCCGACGCCTGACGCCCACGACCCCGCCGCCGACGCCGCCGCGGGCCCGG